>JANRLA010000126.1:0-15070 GCA_033763015.1 Bacteroidia bacterium | reverse complement strand
TTGACAACCGCCCACTTGACTTCGCAGGGCATTGGCAGCTCGTACCTGGTTCTGCCCAAAACTCTCGCCACCGGCAACTACACGCTAGAAGCCTACACCCGGTACATGCTGAACTACGACCCAAGCGTTCGGTACAGGCAGTCAGTACAGGTATTTCAATCCAAATACCAAGCCTTAAACTTACTGGCAACGGCAAATTTGCAAGCCAAAGGAGCCACCACCAACCTTTCGTTACGACTTGCCTCGAAAGAAACACCGAAAGGCACGCCTACTGAAGTAGATTTTTGGCTTAAGAACCGGAATGGTAGTTGGAAAAAGCTAGGAACTCGTACGTACGAGCCAGGCACAACTCTTGAATTACTGCAAGAGCTGGATGGCGTGTGGGAGGAAATTGAATTGAAGTACACCTGGACAGAAGGTGATGAACTACGTGCAGACAGCACTCGAATTGTTGGGTTGCAGCAGGATGTAGTAGTAGAATTTTACCCCGCGTCGGGCAAACTGATTCAAGGGCTGGAGACCTCTGTTGCCTTGAAGGCCTACCGAAAAAACGGAGATCCGTTGCAGCTATCTGGTTCATTGGTCGAAGTACCTACGGGGACGGTGCTTGCAACGGTGTCTACCTCAGACTTGGGCTTGGGTATTTTCACCCTCAGCCCACAACTGGGGAAAACGTACGAATTCCGCACGGAGATCAATGGTGCTACGAAACAGTTTGAGCTCCCAGCAATTCAGCCAGATGGGGTTGTTCTCTCTTACCAACCGACAGGGGAAACTGCCCGCCTGATCGTGCACACCACCGAAGGCTACAGTGCAAAACACCCCTCCGGCTTCAAGTTGCAGCTAGCCCAAGAAGGACGCGTTACGCATGAGGTTGAAATAGCCTCACTCACTGCAAAAAGTGCCATTCAACTGGACGGGAATTTGGTGCACCGCGGGGTTGCGTGGGTAGCGCTCTTCGATAATGCAGGAAATCTACTGGCAGAACGACCCATTATTGTACATAACGCAAACCACGAGAAAAGCCCCCCTGCTTCGGTAGAGATTGTTGCCGCGGATAGCCCTACACTTGCCGGAGCAATGACGGTAAAACTAGGACTGACCGAGCCTGGCCATGGGCACTCCTTGAAGAGTGCTTCTATTTCGATTGCTGAGGGTGTATTCTCGCCACGCAGCAGCAATCTGTTCACCGAAATCGCCCCGTACTACTATTATGGTTCTGAGCTCTCGAATGCTATGGCTGGAGCTCCCTTGGTGAGCAGTTCAGTAGGTCTTACATCGGTAGAGCAGAATTTACTTATGCTCGCCCTACTTACCTCAAGTAGCCGAAAAGCGCTTTGGAATACCCAGAAACAGCGTGAGTCAAAGGGTCTTTTGTACCCCATCGAGCAGAATGGCATCTCTGTCTTTGGCCAAATCCATCGGGCGAAAAAGCCATTGGCATTGGCCGAAATGATCTTTTTATACGTAGAGGGTGACTCAACCAGTGTTTTCGTATACGAAACGGACGAGTCGGGCTATCTACATATTACAGGCTTTCAGCCCGCCGATATATGCAAGTATGTAGTACAACCAGCACGAACCAAAGCATTTCAACAGACAAAATTTGATTTTGCGCAATGGGCAACGTATTCGCCTAAATTTAGAGTGGCCTCCACGGACGTAAACTCAACACCTACACGATCGGGTACCGATTCTGTGCAGGTATTGCTATCGAACCGCGTTACAAAAGTGGGCGATAACGAGTACGAACTAGATCAGATTGAAATTTCTGCAAACACGGTCGAACCACCTAGCCGGAATGAGTCTTTCAGGAAATGGTACCCAGATGTGGCAGTAGATTACACATTGGAAGTTGCCGAAATGAAGGTAGCAGGCTTTAGCATTTATCCGCTTTTGTACCGGATACCAGGTGTTAGTATTCAATGGAGTAACTTTGGGGGTGGCTATAGCGGAAGTGGAACCGTGCTGCTTCGGGGTATAGGTGGTGCTGTAAACAGCATTCCCTTGCTATTGTTAGACAATACGGTTATCGACGAAAACATACTGGGCTCGATTAACCCACAAGATGTTGATCACATTGATGTGATTCGAAACCCAGTGGGTATGGCCTCTTTTGGCAGTAGGGGATCGAGTGGTGTACTGGCTATCTACACCAAGCGGGGGGGGAATCAGTTTGACACCGCCATCGGTGTAGGCACCCTCTCCTCGATTGGCCTGCAGGAGGCGCAGCACTTCTTTAATCGAAACCTGAGCAACTTACCCGCAGACCGATGGCCCTACCGGCCAACGGTGTACTGGGAAACCGGCATCACGCTTGAACCTGGCGCCACGAAAGAGATTACCCTATTCCCCAACCCCGACAGCAACCTCATTCGCATCCACGTGAATGGGGTAACGACCGAGGGGCTTCCGGTAAGTGGGCAGCTAACCTACCGCGTGCCCAACTAGTGGCTGTATGAGTCCTGCCTACTGGGACAAGCGCTACCAGGCCGCCGACACGCCCTGGGACCTGGGCACCGCCAGCCGGCCGCTCGTACAGTTCTTTGAGACGCTCACCGACAAGCAGCTGCGTATTCTAATCCCCGGCGGGGGGCCGGGGCACGAGCTGGCCTGGCTGTGGGCCCATGGCTTTGAGGCCGCCTACCAGTTGGACTACGCGCCCAGCATCCGTGCCCAAGCCCTAGCCACGTACCCCGAGGTGCCCGAAAGTCGGTTCTTGGTCGGCGACTTCTTCGCCCACTCAGGCCAGTACGACCTCATTGTGGAGCAAACCTTTTTTGCGGCCCTCGACCCCAGCCTGCGGCCCGCCTACGCCGAGCAGATGGCCCGGCTACTGGTGCCTGGGGGCCGGTTGGCAGGCGTACTCTTCGAATTCCCGCTCACCGAAAAGGGCCCGCCCTTTGGCGGCCACCGTACGGCATACTACACCCTGCTGGCCCCGCATTTCGACCGCATTTGCCTGGGCACCTGCCACACCTCGGTGCCTGAGCGGTTGGGCAAAGAGGTGTGGCTGGAGGCCGTACGGTAGCGCATGCAACCCCGTCGGATGGATAGCCTCTTTAGTGTATGCGACTCGCCCCACTTGCGCTAGGCCTTTGGCTCCTGGCTAGCCCGACTCATGCCCAGACCGGTACCACTACTGTCAGCCCGGAAGCCGTGCAGGTCATTGAAGGCACCTGGACGGGCTACCTGGAGTACCTGGACTACACGTCTGAGCAATTGACCCGGATTCCTGTCCGACTGTCGATACGACGCCTGAAGGAGGGTCAACCCAACTGGGAGATCGCCTTTTTCTATACCGACGAACCCCATGCCAACGAAACCCAGCGGTACCGGCTCGCAAAACAGGGTACCGAGTGGGGCGGCCACCGTATTGTTTCGGCTAGCCAAGGGCCCGAGGGTACCCTTACCCTACTCACCGAGGCCAATGGCAAGGACAACCGCCAACCGGCACAGTTGCGCTACACCTTACGGGTGACGGATACGGAACTGCTCCTGCAAAAAGAAGTCCGTTACACCGAAGCAACGGACTTCTTTGTTCGCAACCGGTATGTGGTACAGCGCGACTAGCGTACCACTACCCGACGCAGCACCTCTTCGCCCGTTTCGGTTTGTAGCCGCACCAGGTACAGGCCCTTGGCCCAGCCGGTGCTGGTTACGCGCGCGGTGTAGGCGGCATCGTCGGCACTGTAGGTGAGTACCGGGCTAGCCACGAGCTGGCCACTGGCCGACACCACGGTAGCCTGTACACTGGGCTGCAGCTGGGGGGCCTGCCAGGTGATGCTGAACTCGGCCTCGGCGGGGTTGGGGTACACGGCCAGGCGGCTTTGCGTGGCCTGGCTGGGGTCGTTGGCAGTGGTGGGGTTGACGAGGTTGAGGGTGTAATCTTCGGTTTCGCCCCAGGTGAAGGTGCCGCAGGGCTGGGTATTGCTGCTGGCAGTGGGGTCGGTCTCACCTGTAGCAGTTTCGCGCAGAATGACCCGCATACGCACCGTACGCCCGTTCACGACATCAGCCGGTACGTTCACGGTGGTCACGCGGTCGGGGTAGCCCAGGGTGCCAGACATGAGACCGCTGGAGTACACCAATTCGCCGGTATCATCGAAATCGCTGTCGCCGTTCCAGTCAATCCAAGCACGTACCACTTTCCCGTACGAATCGCTAACACCACGGCAGTTGTGGATCTTGATGGTGAGCGGTACAGCGGCACCGGCGGTGAGCGAGGTACTGGCAGAGGCCGTACGATCGGTGTACCCGGTGCAGTTGGCAGCTCCGGTAGGGCTGCTAGTGTTGATGGTACCGAAGGTGATGCCATTGACGGTGCCATCGGGTTCGGTGTTGCCGGAGCCCGAAGCACAGTACACCGCCGGCGGGGTAGGTCCACCGCCAAAGTTGGCCCCGGCCAGGGTGGTTACGCCGCTGTTGGTGGGGTCTAGCCACGACTTGAGGCTGTTGGCCGAGGTGGCGCCGGTACGGTCCCACGAGAGACTGAACCGCCCGTAGATGTCGGTGCCCGAGAGGTTGGTGCACGAGGCGGAGCCGCCCCAGAGCTGGCCGATGATGAGGCCGGTGGTGCCGTTGAAGAGGGGCGAGCCGCTGCTACCCCCTTCGGTGGTGCTGTTGCGGTCCCACTCCACACGCCAGACGTTGTTGGCGAAGGCAGTAGCGGGGGGCTCGATTTCGTCGGTGGCTATCACCGGGGCAGCATCGTCGAAGGAAATCTTTTTGATGTCGCCGCTGGGGTGGTGAATACAGACCGTGGCGGTGGGTACGGTCACCGAGCTACGGTCCCAGCCGTTAAAGAAGGCGTTGTAACTGTCTGGGACGTCCTGCGAGAGCTCGGCCAGCACGAAATCGGAATCGTACAGCCGGGCCCGCAGCGTGGAGCCCGAAATCTGCTGACTGTACGAGGCCGGGGCACTGGTACACGTGGGGCTTTCGAAGTTGAAGACGTACGACCACCCGGCAATGGTATTGCCCGCACCCTCAAAGCAGTGGTTGGCCGTGAGCACGTAGGGGGTACCGTCCTGGGCCGTGTTGTTGATCATCGAGCCGGTGCACCAATCGCCGCCATTGTTCAGAATCAAGACGATGCCGCGCTTCTCGTCGGCCCAGGGTGCGCCATCGGTGCAGTTAACGTTTATGTTGCAACTGCCGGATTGACCAAAGGCCTTTTCGCGGGCGGCGGCGAACACGTCGCGGTAGGCCTGCGTGATTTGGTACACCTCGAAGGGGGCGTCTTTGGTGCCATTGGGGCCGGGCACGTACTCAATGTACACCGTCTCGCCGGGGATGGGCAGTACGGGCACAATGCCCTCGTCGTTGTTGTGAGCGGCGGTATAAGCGCCGTAGTGCACCGTCTGGTCTTCGTTGTAGAGGCTGATGGAGGCACCCTTAGTCAGGCGGTAGTTGCGCAGGTAGACGCGTATGGCCTTGGCCCCCTCGGCGTGGATCTTACCGATCCAGACCGGGCTGCCGTTTTTAAGCGTACGCCAGCTGCCGCCGGTAGCAGGGCTCAGGCTCAGGGGCACGACGACGCCGTACCGCCCGGGGTACCCTTGCTTGCTGCGCAGGACGTCTTCGGCCAGGAGCGCGGCGTCATCCAGCGGGGGCAGCTCTAGGGCGGGGGTGGCAGCTTTGGCCTCAAAGGGGAGGTCCCAGGTGGCGGGTTTGGCCCCCGAGAGGGGGTACTGGGCCAAAGCGGGCAAAGCCAACAGGCTCAGCAGACCCAGCAGGACGAATTGTCTCATAGTAAAAGCGTAAAAGTTTGATTCAATTTACAACTGTAGTCAAGTTAAACGGAATGGATTGCGAAGTTTTTGTTAAGAGTCGGGCAGCAGCTTTGGGTCATTGACCCCGCTAGCGGCGCCCCCGCTACATTCGGGGCTATGCCATCCGCTCCTACCCTATTGCTGGTTGGGCTAGGCCCAGGCCTGAGCCTGGCCGTGTGCCGCCGCTTTGCCCAAGCGGGCCACCGTATAGCCTTCGTGGTACGCACCGAGGCCCAGGTGGCCGACTTTGAAGGACAGTTGGCCGCGCATGGCATCGAAGCCACTGGCGTTGCAGCCCCGGCCAGCGACCCCGCGGGCCTACAGGCCGGGCTCGAAACCCTCGTCGAACGCTGGGGTGTGCCCGAGGCCACGCTGTACAACGTGAGCATCTTTCGGGGCGAGCATCCCCCCAGCCGCGTGGTGCCCGAGGAGTTTGTAGAGGACCTAAAGCTGAACGTACTCGGTGCCCTGGTCACGACCCAAACCCTGCTGGCCCACTACCGTCGGCAGGGCACAGGCACCCTGCTCTACACCGGCGGCGGCAGTGCGCTCTATCCCCAGGCCGCCTACGCCTCGCTCAGCATCGGCAAGGTGGCGCTGCGCAACCTGGTGTTTGCCGTGGCCGACGAGGTGCGCGCCGAAGGCATCCGGGTGGGCATGCTGCGCATAGACGGGGCAATCAAGCCGGGCACTGCCTTCGACCCCGAGAAGATCGCCGAGGCCTACTACCAGATGTACGCGGGCCTCACGCTCACGGGCGAGGTGGAAACCGTCTTTGGCGGGGCCTAAGCCCCCTATACCCCTGGTTGGCGACAGGGCTAGTCGGGCAGTGGCGCCAGGGGCCAACCGGCGGCAAACAACCGCTCGAGCACCGACTGGTTGCGTTTGGCCTGCACCTCAAGCAGCTTGGTTTGGGCCGACAGCACGGCACGTTCGCGCTGGTTGATGAGGAAGAGCGAGCTCTCGCCGTTTTGGAACATCGTGGTCTCGCCCTGGAGCAGGGTCTGACTCTGGCGCAGCTGGTCGGCTTGGGCCGCTTGGATTTGGTTCAGGGCCAGAAAGCTGTTGTCCGCAGCCTGCAGGCCTACCAGGCGGTCGCGCACCAGGTCGGTTAGCACGCTCTCTTGCTGCGAAACCTTAACGCGCGTGGCCTGCAGTTTGCCCCGCTCTTTGCGCAGGAAGAGCGGGAAGTAGAGCGAGAGCCCCAGCCGGTAGTTCTCGGCGAGCGCACTACTGTTGCCCTGGCTCAGGAGGTAGGGTTTGTAGGTAGCGTCGAGCTGGGGTAGCAGGTTCTGGCGCGCGAGCGTGAGCTCGAAACCCAGCTGCTCGAGTTTGATGCGCTGGGCCCGAAGCTCGGGGTGGTTGGCCAGCGCAAAGTTGGCGAGCGAGTCGAGGGGGTACTCAGGCGTGGCGTGCGCCAGGGTGGGCAGGGTCTGCGGGCCGAGCTGGGCCGGGGCAAGATCGGGGGCCCAGAGGAAGGTCTCGAGCGCCAGGCGGGCGTTGTCGGCCAGCAGCTGGGCCTCAATCTGTTGCACCTGGCGTAGGCGTACTTCGTTCAGGGCCTCAACCGAATCGATGGGTGCGCGGTCGCCGTTGGCAATGCTGGTCGCAACGGCCCGGAGCCGGAACTCGGCCAGCGCAACGCCCTGGGTTTGCACCCTCAGGTTCTCACCCGCCAGCCACCAGAGCCAGTAGGCCTTGCCGGCATCGAGCAGCAGTTTGTTGACGAGTTTGAGGCGCTCGGCGCTGCCCAGTTGGGGCAAGAGCCGGGCCTGCTGGAGCGCCACCCGGCGGTCGTCGGTAATCAGGCCCCGCAGCAGGGGCACAGTCACCCCGGCGTATACCAAGCTGCCGCCGGTGGTGCTCGACTCGGGGTTGATGAACTCGCCGGTGTTGCGCTCGTAACCGCCCGAGATGTCGGCCAGGCCGCCCAGGGGCGCTTTAAGCTCAAGGCCCCGCTTGTTGTAGTAGAGCTGGTCTTTGAAGACTTTCTCGTTGAAGCTGCCCGCCAGCACGGGGTCGAACCCCCCACGGGCGATGCGCAGCTCGGCGGCGGCGAGGTCTACAAAGCTGCGGCCCACCTGGGCCACGGGGTGGTAGCGGGCCACGCGGGCCAAAAACGTATCGAGCGTAAGGGTATCGGTCTGGGCGTGCAGCCAAGGGCAGAGCCCTACGACTAGCCACACGCCAACCCCTACCCACCCGAAGGCGGAACGGCTCATTTGTCCGCCTCCGATTTGCCGCCACTGCCCTCGGGCACGTCCATGACGGGTACGCCGGGCAACGATGGCGGGAAGCCGTTGAGCTGGCGCCAGAGCTCGAACCACACGGGTACCTCGTTGAGCATGGCCCACCCAAAGACACCGCTGCCCTGCCGGAGCAAGTTGGCGTTGGGCCAAGGCTCTTCGGCGGGGTCGGGCACTACGAGTACCCGGTACTTGCCACCCACCGAGACGGTGTAGTCGACCACCTGAATGCGGCCCCCGAAGGTGCCCACACTAATGCTGGGCCAGCCCGCAAACTGGAGCGCCGGCCAGCCATCGAACTGCAGGCGCACCTGCTGGCCTTTGCGTAGCAGCACCACGTCGTTGGCGCTCACGTATACCTCAGCAGCCAGGCTGGGGTCGCCGGGCATGATGGTCACAATACCGTCTTGCGCCTTGACCTGCTCGCCGATACCGGCCTTCAGGGCCCGGACGACGAAGCCCGACTGGGGCGCCCGCAGCACGTAGTAGTTGCGCCGCACGTCGAACGCCGAGGCCTTGCTCTGGGTCTCGGCCAAGGCCCCCACCCCGCTGCTGTACTCGGCCAACGTGGCGCTGCGGTCGGCTTCGGCCTTTGCGATGTCTTTGCGGTACTCGGCTTCTACGGCATTGAGCTCTACCCGCGAGGAGATGAGCTTGTTCTGGGCGCTTTGCAGTTTGGCCACACTCTCTTGAAGCTTAAGTCGGCGCTGTTCGAGTTCGGTCAGGCTCTTGAGGCCCTGGTCGTAAAGGGCCTGTTGGCCTTCGAGCTGGCGCTGCGCGACCTGGACGGCCAACTCGGCTGCCGCCACCTCGGCGCTGTCGATGTTGATTTTGTACACCACCTGCTGCCGTTTGAAGGCCAGGGCCTGTTCGAGTTGGGCGATCTGACGGGTGAGGGCATCGACTTTGTCGAGCTTGGCGGCGTTCTCCTGTTCTTTGGCCGTAATCTGAGTACGGTAGCGCTGGGCCAGCAGGGGGTCGAAGTACTGGTCTTTGACCTCGCCAAGCCGGATCAACGAATCGCCAGCGTTGACGTACTGGCCCTCGGCCACGTACCACTGCTCAATGCGCCCGTCAATGGTCGAAACTACGGTCTGGGGGCGGTCGGCGGGGCTCAGGGCCGTGACCCGGCCATCGCCACGAATGTTCTGCTGCCACGGCAGGAGCAGGCACAGCGCCCCAGCAATGGCAAGGCCCAGGATGATGCGGGCGGCACGCTTGGGGTTGGCACTCTTGCCCAGGAGCTCGACGCTGGTAAGGCCACGTGCTGAGTCCCAGGGCAGTAGATCGAGGGAAGCATCAGGCTTTGACATGGGGGCGGTCGAAAACGATGTCGGGGTGAGGGATGGGTTCCAGCAGCTGGTCTTCCATGACCGTGAGCGCCTCGCGGGGCTCGGTGTAGTTCACCAGGCGCCCCCCCCGCAGAACCAGTACCCGGTTACAGGCGAGTAGCACCTGGGGGTCGTAACTGGTGATGAGCAGCGTTTCGGTACGCTCGGGGGCAAAGAGAAACTCAATGAGCTGGCGCTTAATGATCTGGGGCTGGGCATCCAACAGCAGGTGGATGAGCAGTAGCCGCGGGTTGGCGCCGATGGCGCGGGCCAAAACAACGCGCGCCGCTACGCGCGGGTCTAGGCCCAGCCCACCCGGCAGTAGTGGCTGGGCGAGTCCGCCGGGCAGCCGTTCAATGGCGTCAAAGAGGCTCAGGGTGGCCAGCAGCGGCTGTAGGTGCGAAATATCGTGCGTGCGGCCATCGGGCGAGAGATTCTCGGCCATAGAGCCCGGGAAGATGGCCTGCGCCGATACGGCGCCAGCCACCTGGGTCGCGAGCGAGGCCGGGGTGAGCTCACGCAAGCCAAACCCATCAATCGAAACGAGGCCCTGGTACTCGTCGCGTACCCCTTCAAAGAGCTGAAGCAGGTTGCGGGCCACCTCGGGGTCCTCGGCTAAGAGCCCCACCTTTTCGCCAGGTTTCACCTGGAAGTTGGCCTCATCGAGCAGCCGGATCCCCTCGGCACTGTACAGGGTAAGCCCCTCGGCACGAATGGCGATGCCCGTCTTGGGCTGGTCGGGCAGGCACTCAAAGCACGATTCGCGTTGGATGGGGATGTCGGTCACCTGGCCCACCTTCTCAAGGCCCGTGAGCAGGTCGTACACCGTGTCGAGGTTCAGTACCAGCTTTTCGACCGCGGCCAAAATCATGACAATGATGAGTTCGGAAGCCACAAACTGCCCCAGGTTGATCTGCCGGTCGACCACAAGCAGGCTACCCATCAGCAGCAGCCCCGCTATTACCAGCGTTTTAAAGACGAACAACCCCAGGTACTGGTACTGTAGGGTACGGAAGTGGGCCTGGCGTTGCCTGAGGTAACCCGCCACCACTTCGTCCGTATGTCCGCGGGAGAGCGCATCCGCCTGTAGGCGCTGGTGGGGCAACACCCGGCCCAGGTTCTGCAGCCAGAAGGCCACCTTGTACTTGTACTTGCTTTCGACCAGGCTGGTTTTGAGCGCCAAGGGCCCCAGGAACCGGAAGAGCGAGAACAACAGCAACACCATTACCAACCCAAATGCAATGAAATAGGGGTGGTAGAAGGTGAGCAGCAGCAGGCCAAAGAAGAACTGCAGGATAGCCGTGATGTAGTCCATGAGCACCTTGCCGATGCCCTTCTGGATGTTCAGTACATCGAAAAACTTATTGGGTATCTCCCCCGAGTACTCGGTACCCAACGACTCTAGGCGCCAGCGGGGTATGCGGTGCGCAAACTGAAACGCCGAGCGCACGAAAATGCGCTGCTGAATCCGCTCGATGACCGCCACCTGCAGCCATTGCAGGTAGCCGGTAAAGGCACTGCCCGCCACCACAAAGATGATGAGTAGGATAGCGGGTTGGAGCAGCAAGCCCCCACTGATCATGCCAATGAGAGCCTGTACACCCAGCGGCACCGCCAGGCTGAAGAGGCCCACAACAATGGCGAAAACGTAGAGGTTTGTAATCTCCTTCCGTTCCAGCTTAAAGAGCAGGCCGAGCCTGCGCAGGGTTTGGCTGGTATCGGTACTACTTGCCATTGTGCGTTGCCATCAAGGGGGTTGGGGTGGTAGGGGTGTGCACGGCACCCAACACGAGGCCTTCAAGATAGCCTGCCAGTTCCTGAGCCAGGTTATCAGAAGGTGTAAAGTCGGTTAGGAGTGGCAGGTGATGGGCAAAGAACTGCTGTTTGCGCCCAGTCTCAATGACCAAACTCACCAACGTATGCGGATAGGGGTAGCCAGGGGCGTAATTCTGAATCAGTTGGGCCACGTGCCCCACAAGCCGTTTGTAGTCGCGGAACAAGCCCTCGCGGTTCTCGGCATCAACAGCTTTGGTGAGGTAGGCTTTGCTGGCCTCGGCGATGACCAGTCGGTACAGGGCCTCGGGGTGTGGCGGGGCGTGGCGGGTAAAGTCGCGGCCGCCGGTTACGAGTACGCGGATGGCACGGCGCAACCGTTCTTCGGGGTCGGTCAGATTGTGCAACTCAACCTCAAGGCATTCTTCCAGCCAATTCCAATACCACGAAACAAGGTAGACCAAGAGACGGTGCTTGTTCTCGAAGTACCGGTAAATAGAGGCCTCGGCGGTGTGGAGCGCGATCGCCAGGCGTTTGAAATTGAAGTCTTCGAGCCCGAGCTGATCGATAAGCAGTATCGACTGGGCCAATATCCGCTGGCCAAGCTCGGTTCGTTGCGGGTCGCGCAAGTACACCGCAGGTAAGGGTGCAGATGGGTCTTTACCGTTCACAGATAAGAAATGTCACTACCGGGCAAGATAGTTCCACTATCGAATCCTAATCTAAAAGCTTCTATCTGGTGTAGGGGAAGCGTACCCTGGCCGCAGCACAGTACAACGACACGCACCAAAACGCAGCTGGCCCCTGCGTGGGGCAGGGGCCAGTGCTGCGAGACTTGTACAGCTGGGTACGCTTACCGCTTCAGGACGCGTATCTGCTGCGTGAAGCTCTTAGCGGCCACATTCACCAGGTAATTGCCACCGGGCTGCTTGGCCATGATGGCCTTCAGCTCGCGGTTCACCTCGTTCAGGGTGCCACGTACAGTTACCAGCTTCGCGCCGCTCATTGTAACCAGGGTCACGTTGTGGCGGTCGCGCAGGGGGTCTAGCTCAGCGGTGAGCAGTACCAGCCCAAAGTCGTCGCCGACCACAGGGTTCGGCGCTACGGCCCAAGCTTTGCCCAGCTGGCCCGACGAGGACTCCAGCCCAAGTTCAATGATCGGGCTGTAGCTGAATTTGCCGTCGAAGTCTACTTGACGCAGGCGGTAGTACAGCCGGTCCTCGGCTGGGGTCTCAAAGTCGGTAAAGGAGTAGTTCGTGATGGCATCGGTGGTGCCCGAGCCGCTCACAAACCCAATGGTCTCGAACCGCAGCCCATCGAGCGAACGCTGTACTTCGAAGCGGTCGTTGTTAATCTCGCTGGCCGTCGTCCAACGCAGCCGTGCCTCTTGTCCCTCGCGCGTACCCGTGAAGGCTAAGAGTTCTACTGGCAATGAACCACCGATAGAACCAAAGGCGAAGTACGCCGGGCTGCTGAAGGCTGTGGCGCGGCTGGCCTGAATACTACCTGCCGTAGCAGGGTCGCTCGAAACCGGCAATGGGTTTTCGCCACCCTCGCTTACCCATACCGAAGCCACATTGTTGGGGTCATCGGTCGAGAGTACAACAATATCACCTAATGGCGCCGAGAAGCTGATGGGATTACTCCAAGTCATGCGAATCTGCGCATCGTCGCCATCGGCCGAGTTAATCTCCCAGTAGTAACCCGACACTATGTCTTGGGGCAGATCATTGTTGAAGTTTTGAGCAGCAGTAGTGCTTAGGGGTGTGGTTGTAGCACCCACAATGTACTGGGCTGTCCACGTATTAGTAGAGCTGGTCGTCGGCGAAATTTCAATCGGCAGGTAACCCCCACTACCAATGGGGAAGCTGAATGCCGCTGTGCTTGCTGTCAGCTTAGACACAGCGCCGGCCACATACCGGTTTGGGCCCGCTCCAACGGCACTGCCCGCCGTGCCAAAGGTCAGCGTATTGCCGTTGGGAAGAATGAGGGCATTTGAACCCCAATTCAGGGTGCCGTTTACCGTAAGGTTACTGCCCAACTGAATATTGCCGCCGGTTTTACGGATGCGCAGCGTGGCACCCGCGGGCACTTCATCCAGCGTCAGCGTTTGAGTTGCATTACCATCCAGAATAAGTGTACCCGTACCGGTAATGTCGCCCGTGCCGGTTACCGACAGGTTGCCTTTCACGTATACCGTCCGCCCGGCGGGGATATCTAGCGTACCGCCGGTAATGGTGAGGTTACCGTTGATGTCTAAGCCAGTAGCAGGCACTGTACGTGTCCCACTGCCGGTAATCTGCACGTTGCGGTAGTAGGGGATACGGTCGGTACCCGGTAGAGTATAATTGCTGGTACCCGCGAAACGGAACGTACCACCGGTAGTGGTATCGATCAGGCCCGTGTAGTCTGAGGTTGGCACGATACCCGTCACCTCGAAGACCCCACCCCCCGAAATCGAAGATACATTGTTGCCAAACGACCCACCGCCGATGCGGAATTCACCAGTGGGACCTACGATTTCTAGCGAGAAAAGTTCTGTGTTCGTCGTGGTCAAATTGATGATGTGCGTGTCGGCAACCCGCGCCCGTCCCGCACCACCGGTAAGCAGTGTGCTGGGGTCGGGGGCATTGGGGGCTGCAGCACCCGCGTGTTGCAGAACAGCGTCGACCGACCAGTTGGCAATTGTTGCGAAATCAACTCCCGTGGTGATGCCGGGGGCATCGTTACGGGTGTAATAGGTAGCTACTGCGCCAAGTTCATCAATAGAGCCTGCGCTGTAAGTCGCGTTGATGTCCAGGAAGTTGTCGAACGTAAGGGTGTTCGTGCCGGTGGTCACTGTAAAGCCAGGATCGGTTGTCCAAGAGCTACCGCCGTTGGTCAAAAACAGCGCTGCTTGGTAATCGGCTTCAGCAGAAGCGTCGGGACGGAGGTCGACATCGGCATATGTATACGTATGCGTCAGATCGGTAAGCACCAGCCCGTCCTGAGCGGCCACAACCCAGTGAAACGCTAGGGCAGAGTCTACCAGCGCATCGGTATGGAACGAAGCAACGCTACCAATGGGCCGAACCAGAATTGAGCCGTCGGTTGTAGCGGTGCCCGTGTAGCTCACCGGCGTAAAGCGTGTGGTTACCCCTACCGGGATCTGGCCCGAGGCAAACGCTCCGCTCACCGAGTAGCGGATGCCGCTTGTGCCTTCCAGGTTGCCACTCGCACGCAAGTACCGTAGGTCGCCTGTACCCGAGGCATTGCTAAAGGTCGTTGTCTCGGTAATGTTCAGGCGATTGGTCAAGAGGTCTACAAATCGGTCGGCTGTAGCTGCCGTAAAGTCTACGGTACCCACCACCGTAAACGGTGAGCCCAGCTGTACGGTGTAGTCCGTCGTCCCGTCCACACCCGTCAAACGCAGGTTGGTTACACTGCCCGTGCCGCTCAAGACCTGCGGCGTTGCCGTTGCAGATGCCGACACCAGATCGATAAACCCAGCGCCAGTTACTGTGCCGTTTACCGTCACATCGCCACGTACTTGTAAGTTGTTCGTCAGTGACAACGTGCCAGTCGTTACCGTCAGGCTACCTGTCAGTAGTGCGGTGTTCGTGCCACTCACCGTTGCGGTACCCGACGATTTGTTGATGACCAGATTCTGCAGGTTGTTCGTGCCCGCAGCGCTCGCCGTATTCCAGCTGAGCGCCTGGGCGCCCGTGCCATTGAGCGTCAGGGTACTGTTCGTGCCCCCGGCCCGGTAGTAGCCGCCTGCCGTCAGCGTTACGTTACCGCCTACGTTGACGTTACGGTTACCGTCGTTGAAAATAGCGTTCGTGCCGTCGATCGTCAGGTCACCAAAGAGTGTCAGGTCGGCTACCTGCACCTGCCCTGTGGTTGTTGAGGCCGCGGGTTGGCGTACGAGTAGGCTCGAAAGTACCGTCGTATTGTCGGTCTGGAT
>JANRLA010000125.1:0-36288 GCA_033763015.1 Bacteroidia bacterium | reverse complement strand
GCGGCGCACAAGCGGTGGCGAAAGCGCGCGGGTGCACCTCTTCCCTTCCCGAACAGAGTCGTTAAGCCGCGTCGCGCCGATGGTACTGGGGTAACACCCGGGAGAGTAGGTGGCCGCCCCCTTTCAGAAAACCCCCTCGCCTCTCCGCTTGGGGGTTTTTTGTTGCCCCACCCTACCCAGCAAGCCGACCATGCCCGCACCCGTTCATCTACTCCCCACCCGAGCCTCACCGCGGGGAGGTTGTATTAGCCTCCACAACGCCGTTACACCGCATCGCACCGAGGGTACTGACGAGGGTACTGAAGTTTCCGCTGAAGGTTCGTTAGACGGTTGAGCTACCAATACCGCTGTTAAATAATTGTTGTGTTGAGAAACTAAACACTTGTTAATCAGAACGATATCAAGTACCGCAGGGCGATACAGGGCGATACAGGGCGATACCTAAAGCTATGCTGTATATCTTACTTAAATACTTAACTAAAAATACTGTATGACACATTGGATTTCTGGGCAAAAGGCGCGCTTGGGTTTTTCCGTAGCGTTACTCCTAGGGCTGTTAGCAGTCGTAATTGTAGGGTGTCAAGGCGAGGAAGATGCCTTGCCGAATGATGACGTCGAGATACTTGAACCAGGTACAACTTTTACCACTACCACAGAAATAGCTGTAGGTGGTATGTATGTGCCTTCGGGGACCGTGGTGACTGCTAGATCAGGTGGATTCGATTTTGTTTTCCCCGACCAAGCGTTGTACTACTACATGGACATTGAAGGCAACATTCGTACAACCAAATCTGGGGGTGTTAAGTGTACCTGCACACAAGGGGCTGGCTGCGACCCCGCCAGGGTTAATGGGAACTATGTGTGTGTGATTCAGGACGGATGTACTCAGTGTGTCAAAGAACCCGCTTTCGATTTCTCGTCAACTCCAAAGCCTGGGGTACGTGGCGGTTTTCTTGATACCCGGAGAGCGATTGAAGTAGTTGCAACCGGGAACGAGCCGACAATTACCAAATTGGAGTTCCCTGAATTTTGGACTGAGACAGAGGTTTTTGGGAAAGCTTACCAGGAGTTCTTGCGTGCAAATTCACTCGAAAAGTCAAATCCAGATATTGCACTACTACTGACCTCAATGCACTTGGGCGAGGAGCCTTTCGAAGATTACGTGGTCAGGGAGAAAATTGAACACACCACCTTTCATGTGACGGCGTTCGGCATTAGTTCTCTGATTACGGTTTTTGGCACACCTGAGAATAGCACGCTGAAATCGAATGCTGTCAAGGCATCAAGTCTGGAGTGCAGTTGTAGCTCTGGCGGAACGGGTTGCAAAAAGAAGTCTGTAGGCCCAATTGTTTACTGTGACTCCTCTCCCTGTACTAGCTGTATCCTTCGGGAAGGCTTTTAGCAAAAGGGACTGTAGCGATTCGATAGGCGAGGGGCATGTCCCCTCGCTTTTTTTGACCCTCGGTAGTTCAATGGGTTACGGATTCGCCTGATTCTATGGCGGTATGAGAATCGGTTTGGTAGGTAAAGTATAGTGTACATTCTAGATAGATAGTTACTTTAGTAATGTTTGTGTTAGGGACAGATGAGTCATCAGCAGTCTGGGTGATTTTAGGTGTCTGATATGGAAGCGTATCCATTGAAAGGTTACGCTCTCTTAAGCGAGTGAAGGCATATACGTAAGATGTTAAAAATTGGCGTAGTGACTATAGCGAGGTTTCGCGTAGTTTGTCGGGCAAGGTCAATGAAAACCTGAATCTAACGCCGTGAAAACGTACCACCTGACCAAGACCGACAAGGGCTGGGAAGTCCGCGCCGAGGGCGCCGACCGTGCCACCCTCACCAGCACCACCAAGGCCGAGGCGCTGCAGAAGTTTCGCGAAACGGTTGCCCACAAAGCCACCCAAGAGCGCCCCATGAGCCTACGCATCCACAAAACCGATGGTAAAATCCAGGAGGAACGTACCTACCCACGCAGCGCCGACCCTAAAGCTTCTAAAGGGTAAGTAAATGCGTGGTCGGCGTGCGGAAGGGCAGTTGCAGATTCGTTAAAAAGCCGCTAACTTGGTTAAGCCGAGGTTAACATAAACTTGGCTAACCGTTATGCAAGCCACGGTTTTACCCCAAACTGAGGTTGCTTCGTCTCCGGTCCCGGTACAATTGGAGCCCTCCTGGCGCGAAGCGCTGGCCCCCGAATTCGAAAAGCCCTACTTCAGGCAACTCGTTGCCTTCTTGAAGGCAGAAAAGGCGGCGGGTAAAGTCATTTTCCCGGCCGGGACCGACATTTTTCGGGCCTTTGAGCTGACCCCCGTCCCCAACGTACGTGTTGTCATTTTGGGCCAAGACCCCTACCACGGGCCAGGTCAGGCGCATGGGCTTTCGTTCTCGGTGCCCCCTGGGGTTGTGTTGCCGCCTTCACTGCAAAATATCGCCAAAGAAATCCACGAAGACTTGGGCCTGCCTCTGCCCATGCAGGGTAACCTCGATGCTTGGGCGCGCCAGGGCGTGCTGCTGCTCAATGCAACCCTTACGGTAGAGGCCGGCAAGGCCGGTTCGCACCAGAAACAGGGGTGGGAGCCTTTCACCGATGCCGTCATCCAGTACCTCAACCGTAGCCAGTCGGGCATTGTCTTCATCCTATGGGGCCGCTACGCCCGCGAAAAGGGCCAGCTAATAGATCCGTACCGCCACCACGTACTCACGGCAGCGCACCCCTCTCCGTTTGCCGCAGATAAAGGCTTCTTCGGGTGCAAGCACTTCTCGCGCACCAACGCCATTCTTGAGCAGCAGGGCAAAGCGCCTATCGACTGGCGCATTGGAGCTTAGCGAGTCTATTCGACCAGTTTTTGGAGCATCTGCCGCGCATTGACGTTGTCGGGGTAGATCGCCAACGACTTGCGGTAGTAGATGATGGCTGAATTTTTCTCGCCTTTGCGTGCGTACGCCTCACCAAGGCTGTCGTACACGTTGAACGACCGAGGGTATTCCTGGGCGTTCAGTTTAAAGATCTCGATCGCGTCCCCAATTCGGTTTAGGTCGAGCAGTTCGTAGCCCAGCGCGTTCAGTTCGCTTTCGCGGAAGAGGTAGCCCTTGGGGTTGGTCCGTTTAGCCGTTTTGTAGGCCCCAACAGCCGACGCCACATCGCCAATGAGCAGCTTTTCGGCTACCACGGCCGAAATCGCAATGGGCGGTGTCTTCATCTCGCCGGTGGTAACGGCTTGCCAAAGCGCATCCTGCAGGTTGTACAACCCAGGGGTGCGGGTGTTGGTCAACAGGTACACGGCTGTGCCAGTGGCCAGATCGCGGCGAATAAGAACCCGAAAGCTCCCTTGGGTACCCTCTTGGTCCAGGCGCTGGGTGCCGGGGTTTGCCGCAGGTAAGCCTAGCCCAGTGGTGGCAGCCTCGCCGGTGGTCAGTTGTACGGGGGCAGTCGCCAGGGCACGTGTGGCCGACTTTACCCAAGTGGTGCCAGTAAAAGCCTGGTGCCATTTCGAGAGGTCGTTTAGGCTTACAAGCACGTTGCGGCCACCCACAAGCTGGGTTTGCCCTTCGGTGGGATCGAGTTCGGCGGCTTTCAGGATGTACGAACGGAAGCCCAGTGCACGGTCGGTCTGCTCTTCCGTCCCTGTCGGAGCCCATACCCGGGCCTGGGCCATACCGGCAGGTGCAAAAATCGACCCGCTCAGGTAGGCTTCGAAAGGCTGGCCCGCTACCCGCGCGACCACCAGCGCGAGCAGCGAAAAATTGGTACTGCTGTACTGGGTACGGCTGCCGGGCCGGAACCGCAGGCTGGGGGCCCGCTTGCTGAGCATCGTCAGCAGATCGGTGTTCGAGGGCAAGGGCGTCGCCGGGCTGTAAATGCTGAACAGTTGCTCATAGTCAGGCAGGCCCGAAGTGTGGCTCAAGAGGTGCCGCAGCGTGATTTCGTTGTACGAAAGCTCGGGCAGGTGCTGCACTAACGGGCTATCCAGGTCAAGTTTGCCCTCGTCGTAGAGGCGCAGAATGGCCAGGGCCGTAAATTCTTCTGAGACACTACCCAGGTTGAACAGGGTAGTGGCGCGGATGTCCTGGCCAGTTCTGAAGTCGCTTTTGCCGTAGGCACGCTCCAGCAGCACGGTATTGTTTTTCACCACCAGCACCAGCCCGTTGAAGCGCTGTTGCAGCGCCAGGGTGTCCATAAAGGCGCGAAGTGGCGAGGCGGTTTGAGCACTGCCGCTGAACTGACTCAGTACCAGAATGCCGAAAACGAAAAAGACGTGGCTTAGGGCGTTGGGGCGTCCGCTGCGCATAGTTTCAAACACGGTTAAATCAAAGGGGCTGTAAAGTTACGCCCATTTTACCAAGCGCTAGCCGGGTGTGGGCTGCAACCTGTACGCCAGGCCCGGTGTCGGGTAAGGCACGTATGAAAAACAGAGTTGTTGCTTTTGCGTGGTTGGTTGCTGCCGGTTGGGCGCATCAGGTACAGGCCCAAACGGTACGTGGCGTAGTTGTAGGGCCCGAGGGGCCTGTGCCGTACGCCAGCATTGCCCAGACGGGTACCACCTTTGGGGTGGTTGCCGATGTAGCGGGCAACTTTGAAATCAAGCTCCCTGCACCCGGCGACTACGTGCTCGAAGTGCGGTCGCTGGGCTACCAAACCCGGTACGATACCCTTACCCTGGCGGCAGACCAAACCCTGCAGCGCAGCTACCGGCTCGAATTCCAGGAGCTGTTCATCTCCGAGACCATTGTTACGAGCGATGGCCGCGACCCGGCCTATGGCATCCTGCGCGAGGCCATCCTACGGCGCACCGAGAACGACCAGCGCATCCGGGCCTGGTCGGCGCGGGCGTACACCAAGCTGCAGGTGTACGACAACAAGGAAAAAGAGATTGCCTTTTTGGGCGAAAACTTCAGTACCCTATGGGTGAAAAAGCCCAACCAGGTGCGCGAAGAGATCCACTCCTCGCGCGTGAGTGGCGACCAAACCGCTTACAATGCCGTGGGCTCACTCTTTTTCCTCATCAACCCCTACGATGCGAACATTGAGAACCCGCTTTTCGACCGGCCCTTCGTCACTCCGCTCTCGCCAGTCACGTTTTTGCACTACGATGTGCGCTACCTGGGCTCGTACCGCGAAAAGGGGCAGTTGGTGTACAAAATCGAGATCTGGCCCAAACGAAACGCCGACCCTGCCTTTCGGGGGTTGGTCTACATCGCCGCCGAGACCTACAGTGTAGTAGGGTACGACTGGAAGGTGGACAAGCGCCAGCCCCTCAAGTACCTCGACAGCCTACGCTACGTCATGAACTACACCCCGCTGCAAGACCAGCTCTGGGTGCCGGGCAATGCCAAGGTGACCGGCCGGCTGCGCCTGAGTGTGGTCACCGAGTCGGTAGATATCAATGCGAGCGCCATCTCGGTGTTCTCAGATTACCGTATCTCTGACCCTCCCCTGGCCCCAGCCCGCAAAGCCACCCTGGGTGCCCCCACGGGCCGCAGGGCCTCAACACCCAAAGCGCCCCCAGCAGCGGCCACCGATGCCCCCCCAGCGGCGGCCCCTGCTGCCACAGCCGCACCCGCCGATTCGGTGGCGCCCGATGACCCCGCGTTCTTTAAAGAAATCCTGCGCGTAGACCCCAACGTGACCGTGGGCAGCCGCAACGATTCGATCTGGAACGCCCAGCGCCCGGTGGCCCTTACGACCGAAGAGTTGGCCGATTTTAAAAAGGGCGATAGCCTAGAGGTCGTGCGCCGCAGCCCCGCCTACCGCGACAGTGTACGCGCCCGCGGCAACCGCATCACCTACACAACCGCTATCAGCGGCTACACGTATACTTTCGAGGACTTTACTTCAACCCTCGCCATCAATGGCCTGCTCGATGCCGTGCAGTACAATACCGTAGAGGGCTGGAACGTAACCCTACGGCCCACGCTCACCCTGCGCGACTCGGCCGATACGCGTTACCTGCAGTTGCGCGGAGCCCTGCGGTACGGCTTTAGTAACGAACGGGTGTCGTGGGAGGGCGCCAGTACCCTACGGCTCGACAAAAACCGGCGGATGTTCCTGTTCCTCAGCGCCGGGTCGTTCCCCTACGAGCTCAGCCCAAGCGTTCCACAGATCGATGCCTCGCTGAATACGTTTTATACGCTCTGGGGCCGTCGCAACCTGCGCAAGCAATTGCAGCAGACCTATGGCCGGGTACAGTTCCAGCGGCGCTATGGCCTCAACCTTACCGCTGCCGTTTCGGCCGAAGTGGCCCAGCGCACCGGCCAGGTCAATACCTCGTTCCAGGATTGGAGCCGCGACACCCTGCCGCTCTTCACCCCCAACCCTGTTCTGCCCACCCATACCACTTACCAGGCGGGCCTGGCGCTCATCTACCAGCCGGGTGGTCGCTACATCTCGTTGCCCGAGGGTGCTTTCCGAATTACCAGCCCCTGGCCGGTCTTCAGCCTGCGCTACGGCAGCGGGCGGCAGGCGCGCGAAGGCGGCGGGGGCACCACCTTCCACCGCCTACGGGCCACGGCCGAGGGTAGCTACAGCCTCAAACTCTGGGGCACGAGCAGCTTCTTTGTCCAGGGCGGCTACCAGTCGGTGCGCGGCGATAGCCTGCTACTGCCCGACCATTTCCACGTCTCGGGCAACCAGGTGGCTGTGGCAGGGGTCGAGGCCCGGCAGTTTGGCATCCTCGACTACTACACGTACTCGAGCACCCGGCGCATGGCCGAGCTACACTACGAGCACAACTTTGGAGGCTTTTTGCTCAACAAGGTGCCGCTCTTGCGCAAACTCAAGTTCCACGAACTGGTGGGCTTGCACGCGGTGGCCATGCCGGGTTTGCCCACCCACGCCGAGGTCAACGTTGGGCTGCGCAACATCCGCCTGTTCCGTGTTAGCCTATTTGGCCTGAGTTACCACTGGGTTGTCAGCGGCCTGCAGGAGGGCAGCTCTGGGCTGCGGTTCAACATCGGGGCCCAGTTCTAGGCCTCAGCTTCGGGCGTTGTGGGTGCCGTGGCATCGTTAGCTGCCGATGACGCTCCCGGCGCAGCAGGTTTGGCTTCAAAAAAGCGCCGCTGAAACACCAGTAGTACGACAATACCCACCGAAATGGCCGCATCGGCCACGTTAAAAACCGGCGTAGAGGTCGCCTGGCCGCCCACGCCGGGCACCCAGTCGGGCCAGGTAAATCGCCAGAGGTCAAAGGCAAACATATCGACCACCCGGCCGTAAAACAGGGCATTGGGGTAGCTCTCGGGGTTCAGTTCTGCGAACCACACCCCGTAAAACACGCGGTCTATGATGTTGCCCAGCGCCCCGCCCAGGATGAGTGCCACCCAAAAGGGTAGGCCCGTGCGGTGGTGGCGGATGGTGTACAAGTACCGGCCAATGAGCCCCACCAACAGGATGGAAAACAGCGTGAGGATGAGCTTGCCCGTGGCATCGCTGAGCGTGACAATGGGCGAAAGTAGCCGGGTGATGGTGAGCCCAAAGGCGGCCCCATCGTTCTCGATAAAATAGATCTGGAAGAAGGTGCCCAGTACCGGGATGCCTTCGTAGAGGGCCATGTTCAGCTTCACGGCCAGCTTCACACTCTGGTCTATGGCAATGACGGCCAGTACGACCAGCAGGTACTTACCCAGGGGCTTCAAGGGCTAGTTTTCCTCGGTTTCGAGGTACGTCTCCTGCAGGTTTGGCACGGGTCGGGGCTGGGCCTGCTGCGCCAGCTTGGCCTCTATGGAGGTCTCGGTGTGGGGCACCAGGCGCAAGCGCTCTTTCGGGATGAGCTTGCCCGTGATTTTGCACCGGCCGTACGTACCGTTTTCGATCCGGATCATGGCGCGCTGCAGCGAGTCGATGAACTTGCCCGTGCGGGCCAGCATCATCTCGGTTTGCTCCCGGTCGTGCATTTCGGTGCCGAATTCGGTCATGTTGTACCCGTCGGCAGCAATCTCATTGCTGTTGCGTAGGCTTTCTTGCAGGCTGCTGTATTCCTCTTTCGCCTCGGCCAGTTTGCTCTGGATGATGCCACGGAACTCGTCGAGTTCTTCGGGGCTATAGGCCGTGCGTTCGGGGTGTTCGTTCATGGTTGCGTAGGTGTTCGGTTTGCGGGTAGCGGCGGGGGCTTATCTGGGCTGGCGGTGCAACTGTATGGTGCCTGTAACGCCGTCAATCTCGATTTCGTGTTCTGCAGACAGATTCGCCGCCAGCTGGAAGGATGTTGCCAAAATTTCGGCGCGAATATAGGCTTCGTTTGCCAGTACGGCGGCATCCCAGTAGGGGCTGCTGGCCAGGGTCACGCCAATGCGGTCGGTCACGTCGAAGCCCAGGTCTTTGCGCAGGCCCTGAATTTTGCTCACCAGTTCGCGCGCGATGCCCTCGTGCACCAGCGCTTCGGTGAGGGTCAGGTCAAGGGCCACAGTGCTCAGGGCGCTGCTGGCCACGGCCCACCCGGGGATGTCTTGGGTACGGATTTCGACGTCCTCGAGGCTAAGCGCGTAGCCTTCGCCATTCATCGGCAGGGTGTAGGCCCCCGTTTGCTCAAGGGTAGCAATGCCCTCGGCACCCAGTGCCGCGATGGCCTCGCCGACGGCTTTGAGCTTGGGCCCCAACTTGGGCCCGAGCACCTTGAAGTTGGGCTTGATGGTTTTGACCAGTACCGTACTAGTAGGTGCCAGGTACTCAATAGCCTTCACGTTGAGCTCGGAGAGCAGCAGGTCGGCTACGGCTTCCAGCTGGCGCTGGTGCTCCGTGCTACGGGTGGCGATGAGCAGCTTGGCCAGTGGCTGGCGCACCTTGAAACGCTCTTTTTTGCGGATGCCGTGGCCCAGCGAGGCAATGTCCATGGCCAGGGCCATGCGGGCTTCGAGCGCAGGGTCTAGCCAGTCGTGCTCCACCTTCGACCAATTACTTAGGTGCACCGAGGGCACCGCAAACGGGGTGCCTTTCTGGCGGCTCTCCTCGCGGCAATGCTCGGTGAGGTTGCGGTAGAGCCAATCGGCAAAAAAGGGCGCGATGGGGCTCATGAGCTGCGCAAGGACGGCCAGGCAGTGCTGGAGGGTCTGGTACGCAGCGCGCTTGTCGGCGCTGAGCTCGCCTTTCCAGAAACGGCGGCGGTTCAGGCGCACGTACCAGTTGCTCAGCTCATCGAGGGTAAAGTCCTGGATGGCCCGTGCGGCCCGGGTCGGTTCGTAGCAATCGAGCGCCTCGGTCACCTCGCGTACCACGGAGTAGAGCCGCGAGAGCACCCAGCGGTCCATCTCGGGCAGTTCTTCGCGTGGGATGCGCGTAAACTGCTCGATGGCCCAGCCATCTACGTTGGCGTAGAGGGCGAAGAACTGGTAGGTGTTGTAGAGCGTGCCAAAGAATTTGCGCTGTACTTCCTGTAGGTTCTTCAGGTCGAAGCGCAGGTTTTCCCAGGGCGGGGCATTCTCGATCATGTACCACCGCGTGGGGTCGGCGCCGTAGGTGCCCAGTGTGGCAAAGGGGTCTACGGCGTTGCCGAGGCGCTTCGACATCTTGTTGCCGTCTTTGTCGAGCACCAGGCCGTTCGAAATGACGGTCTTAAAGGCCACCGAGTCGAAGAGCAGCCCCGCGATGGCGTGCAGGGTGAAAAACCAGCCGCGGGTCTGGTCTACGCCCTCGGCGATGAAGTCGGCCGGGAAGTTGGCCCGGAAGGTCGCCTCGTTTTCAAAGGGCCAGTGCCACTGGGCGTAGGGCATGGCCCCCGAGTCGAACCAGACATCAATCAGGTCGGGTTCGCGCCGCATGGGCTGCCCCTGGCTATCGGCCAAGACGATGTCGTCTACAAACGGGCGGTGCAGGTCGAGCGCCCCTGGCGTAAACGTGGGGTTGGCGTGCCCAAACGAACGGGCCCGTTCTACCTCGGCCTCCAGTTCGGCCACAGACCCGATGCACTTCAGCTCGGTGCGGGCCTCGTTGGCCCAAATGGGCAGGGGGGTGCCCCAGTAGCGGCTGCGGCTCAGGTTCCAGTCCTGCAGGTTTTCCAGCCAGTTGCCGAAGCGGCCGGTGCCGGTGCTGGCAGGCTTCCAGGTAATGGTTTTGTTCAGGGCCACCAACCGGTCTTTCAGGCGCGTAGTGCGGATGAACCAGCTATCGAGCGGGTAGTACAGCACCGGCTTGTCGGTACGCCAGCAGTGGGGGTAGTTGTGCTCGTATTTCTGGCTCTGGAAGAGCCGCCCCGTCTTTTTCAGGTCTACTACAATGTCTTCGTCCAGCGACTTGTAGGCGGGGTCGTCGGTGTAATTCTTCACGTACCGGTTGGCATAGGGCCCCAGCTCGGGGGTGTACTTGCCCTGCCGGTCTACGATAGGTGCCCGGCCGCCCTGCTCGTCGCGCACGAAAATGCCGGCAATGCCGTGCTGTTGGCAGAACCGAAAGTCGTCGGCCCCAAAGGTCTTGGCGCAGTGCACAATGCCGGTTCCGTCTTCGGTGGTCACAAAGTCGCCGGCCTCGACGACGAAGCACCGGGTGCCGTCGGTCATGTCGGGGGCTACCAGGGGCATGAGTTGCGTGTACGAGAGGCCGCAGAACTCGCGGCCCGTGTGCTCGGACAGGATTTTGTAGGGGACCAGTTTGTCGCCCGGCTGGTAGGAGTCAAGCTCGGCCTGGGCTTGTTCGGGTTTAAAGTAGGCCCCCAGCCGGTCGCTGGCCAAGACGACCACCACAGGGGTGTGGGTGTAGGGGTTATACGTAGCAACCCGCAGGTAGCGGATGTTGGCGCCCACGGCCAGGGCACTGTTGGCCGGCAACGTCCAGGGGGTGGTGGTCCAGGCCAGCAGCTTATCTCCCCGGAAGGGCCCCTCGGTCGTGACCTCAAAGAGCACGGTGGCCGAAATGTCTTTTACCTCTTTATAGGTGCCCGGCTGGTTCAGCTCGTGGGTGCTCAGGCCCGTGCCGGCGGCGGGGCTGTAGGGCTGGATGGTGTAGCCCTTGTAGAGCAGGTCTTTATCGAAGAGCTGCTTGAGCAGGTGCCACAGGCTCTCGATGTAGGCGTTGTCGAAGGTGACGTAGGGGTCGCCCAGGTCAACCCAAAAGCCCATCTGGCGCGTGAGCTCGTCCCACTGGTCCTTGAACTTGAGTACGTCTTCGCGGCAATGGCGGTTGTAGTCTTCGATCGAAATGGTTTTGCCGATGTCCTGCTTGGTGATGCCCAGCTTTTTTTCGACCTGCAGCTCAATCGGCAGCCCGTGGGTATCCCACCCGCCCTTGCGCTTCACCTGGTGTCCTTTTAAGGTCTGGTAGCGGCAGAAGAGGTCTTTAATGGCCCTGGCCATCACGTGGTGGATGCCCGGGGTGCCGTTGGCCGAAGGGGGGCCTTCGTAGAAGGTAAAGCTGGGCGCACCGGCGCGGTCTTCGACCGAGCGTTCAAAAATCCGCTCTTGCTCCCAAAACGCACGTATTTCCCGCTCAATGGCCGGGAAATCGAGTTTGTCGTGTTGCGGGTAGAGCGGGCGTTTGGGGCTTTCGGGTGTGTTCACGGCTACGTTGGGCACCTCTGTAAACTGGGGTGCAAAGGTAGCGCCCACGCCGTGCGCGGTGCTACTGGGCCACCAGCAGCGCCACGGCCATCGCAGCAATGCCCTCTTCGCGGCCCACAAACCCCATCCGCTCGTTGGTGGTGGCCTTAATGCCCACCTGGCCCGTGCTGCAGCCCAATACCCCGGCAATGGCCGTTTTCATGGCCAGGAGGTGGGGGCTGATTTTGGGGGCCTCGGCAATCAGGGTACAGTCGAGGTTGCCCAAGCTGTAGCCTTCGGCTTGGGCTGCGGCGTACGACTGGGCGAGCAGGCGCTTGCTGTCGGCCCCGCGCCACTGGGGGTCGCTGTTGGGGAAGTAGTGGCCGATATCGGGCAGGCCGGCCGCCCCCAAAATGGCATCGCAGATAGCGTGCAGCAGCACGTCGGCGTCCGAGTGGCCCGCCAGGCCCTTGGGGTGTGGCACCTCAATGCCGCCCAGCCACAACGCCCGGCCCTCGGCAAACGGATGTACGTCGTAGCCCAGGCCAATGCGGAACGGCGGGTTTGCGGGTGGGGTAGGTGCCATGGTTGGCGCAAAACTGCCCAACTTCGGCCAATGGTTCGCCTCGGGGCACTGCTTTTACTCGGGCTCGGGCTCTGGGTTGGCCCTGCAAAGGGGCAGGGCCCGTGGCTGGGCCCACAGCCGACCCCGGTTCGGGTAGGGCCCTGGGCCAATGGCCCGGCGCAGGCCGCAGATACCCTGTCGTTTCCGCCAGGGGGCGGCACACGCGTGTGGCGCACCAGCCTCTGGCTCGATAGCCAGGCGGTGGGCCGATGGCAGTTGGTGGTGCAGGCCGGTGGCGCCCCCATCACGCTGTACCTAAACGACCTGCCCTGGGCTCTTGCCCAGAACGGCAGCGCAACCCTAACGCTCGACTCGCTGGCCACCTCGCCCGGCTGGGTACAACTACGGCTTGAAGCCAACAGCCCCGATCCGGCAGTGGCCCTGCTCACCGCCGTGCCCAACCAGGCCATTCTACGGCCCTACCCCGCGCTCGTTGTACCTGCGCCAGGAGGCGTTGCGGGCCCCCTGCCCCCGGCCACGTACCTTTTGCTGCTGGGGCTGCCGCTGCTGCTCTGTGTGGCCTGGCGCCTCACCGATGCCCCCACGTTCGACCACCTCTTCCGGCTGGGGGTACTTACCACCCGCCTGCACGACAGTAGCCGGGTGGTCAACCTGGTGGCTGGGGTTAGTTCGGTCTGGGCGTTAGTACTGCGCTGGGCGCTAACGGCGGGGGTGCTGTGCTTTGTGTGGGCGGCCTTTGCCCCGGTGCCCCGGTGGTGGGTCGCCAGCGCAGGGGTGGGCACGGGTGGGCCAGGGGTGTTGACCGAACTGCCCTTTCTGGCGCTCTTTGGGGTAGCTATCGTCGCCACGCTGACTGTACTAGTTGTGCGCTATGGCCTGCTGTGGGCGGTGAGCCGGGCCTACCGGTACCGGGCAACGGCTCGGGCCCTGCACACCCTCGATACCCTGGCCTCGGTACCCCTGCTGGTAGGGGTGTACGCCGTTGGGCTGTGGCCCTACCTGCCCAAGGTGCCGCTGGGGGCCGGTGCGCACGGCGCGTTTGGGGTATTGCTGGTGCTCTACGGTGGGTTTCATGCCTGGGTACTAATCCGGGGGCTCCGTGGGGTCATTCGGCTGCCGTGGGTGGGGGTTGCCGTGTATATTTGCGTGCTCGAAATTTTGCCGTGGTTCCTGCTTGTGGCAGGGTAGCCCGGCAGGCCAACGAGGACTTCTCGCGTGTATGGGCAAAACCACCGGATCTGCCGCCCCTCAGCCCTCGGCTATCAAGCGTATTCTGATTACCCATCCGGCGCCGCCCGACGAAACCTCGCCGTACCACCAGCTGGCCAAGGAGTTCAAGCTCAAGTTTGACTTTCAGCCCTTTATCGAGATTCAGGGCATCGCAACGCCCGAGTTTCGCAAGCAGAACATCAACCCGCTCGACTTCTCGAGCATCATCTTCACCAGCAAGGTCTCGGTCGACCATTTCTTCCGCATCTGTAAAGACCTACGGGTCGAGATGCCGCCCGATACCAAGTACTTCTGCGTCTCAGACGCCACGGCCAAGTACCTGCAGAAGTACATCACCATCCGCAAGCGCAAGCTCTACGTAGGCCAGAAGTCGACCACCGATCTGATCGATGTGGTCAAGAAGCACGCCACCGAGAAGTTCCTCTTCCCAGCCGGCGAACAGCCCCACAGCGACCTGACCGATTTCATGCTCGCCCAGGGCTACGGCCTGCAGTTCGCCTACGTGTACCAGACCATCCACGTCAACCTCAGGCACCTCAAGCTGGGCAGCTATCAAATGCTGTGCTTCTTTTCGCCCGGCAGTATCGATGCCCTGTGCAGTAACCACCCCGACTTTACCCAGGGCGATACGCTGGTAGCGGTCTTTGGCAGCGCAACCGCCCTAGCCGCCGAGGCCGCCGGGCTCAGGGTAGACATCCGGGTGCCGCAAAAGGACATACCGTCCATGACAATGGCCATTGAACACTACCTGCGCGGGTAAGCTATTGGGCACCTATGCGGTATTTTACTGCCCGCTTTGCGGCCAAATCGGCGCCGGTGCGCTACCTTCAGCGCCCAAGCATGACCAAGCACAGCACCAACGGGTTCGTGGTATGGTTTTTGGGTCTGGTGGGCTTCATGGCCCTCAGCCCCCGTACCGTACATGCGCAGCAAGACCCGGTGTGGACGCTGTACATGTACAACCAGGCCCTGAACAACCCTGCCTTTGCCGGTAGTGCTGGGGGCACGCAGGTCACCTTTGCCGGCCGCAACCAGTGGGTAGGCATCGAAGGGGCCCCGCGTACGTTTTCGCTCGTCGGACACACACCCAGCAAACTACTGCACGGTGGCGTGGGCCTGTCTATCATGGGGGACCAACTAGGGCCCTTTCGCAGTACCGATGTGCGCCTGATGTACGCCTACCGGCTTAAGCTCAATCCGCGCGAGACCCGAGAGAGCCGCACACCCTACCTTAGTATAGGTGTAACCGGCGGGCTGCTCCAGAAGTCGCTCGACGGTACCGCCTTTCGCCCCCCCGACAACCCCAACGACCCGGCGCTCATCAACCAGGTTGTCGACCAGAGCCTGCTTGACCTAGGTGCTGGCGTGGCGCTCTTTGGCCCGGCCCGGCAATACTACCTAGCCGTGGGAGCGGGGCACCTGCTGCAACCCAAGCTGACAAACTTTACCAACCAACTCGATAGCCTTAGCCCCCAAAGTGTTGTCGAGCGCAGCGTAACCCTCACCGGGGGGTACCGGTTTTATTTGCGCACCACCCGCGGGGCCGTGCTCGAGCCCTCGTTCTTTCTGCGCACCACCGGGCCCATCACCCAGGTGGATTTGAACCTGAACCTGGAGGTAAAACCCGTGGTGCTGGGCCTGTCGTACCGCCTGAACGATGCGGCTGCGGCCATTTTGGGCCTTCAGGCCTCGGATCGGTTGTTCGTGGCCTATAGTTACGATTACACCCTCTCCCAGCTCGGGGCAGCGTCTGGGGGCTCGCACGAACTGCTCATTTCTTACACCCTCCCCCCCAAACTCAGGCGGATTATTCCGCAATTCAACGTCCGGAACAAGGCCTCGCGACCTAGCGGTGGCAATTAGGTAACTGATTCTTAACAGGTTGTGCCCCCACCTGCTGTGAACAAATTGGCTTTTGCACCCTTGTACCGTGTGTCTTCTTCTCTAAATTTGTTTCCGCTACCACATGCATAGCTCCCACCGCAATCAACCTGTCTACATGAACAAGCTGGTCATCTGGGGCCTGATAGGTACCCTTGCCCTCACCGGATGCAAGTCTTTCTTCGGCGGAAAAAACGGCGAGTTGACAGGTTATCCTGATCGCCCCACGTGGGATTCGCCCGAGCCCTATGGCATGGTACTGGTACCCGCCGGTTCGTTCCACCTGGGCCAGAACGATCAAGACGTCAACTACTCTCAGATTGCCACGACCCGTCAGATCACGGTGAGCGCCTTCTGGATGGACGACACCGAGATTACCAATAACGAGTGGCGCCAATTCGCAAGACTTACTGCCGACCAGTCGTCAAGCCCTGCCACCCTTACTGGTAATGCTGAGGCGTACGATCAGGAGGTAATTAAGTTTTTGTTTGATAGATATGGGTACAATGCCCCCCCGGCCGAGTACGCCAAACTGGTTATTCCCGATACGGCTGCCTGGGTGCGCGATTTTGGTTCGTACACCTACAATGAGCCCATCGTAGAAAACTACTACGGGCACCCTGCCTTTGACAATTACCCCGTTATCGGTGTTAGTTGGTACGCCGCGCAGGCCTTTGCCTACTGGCGTACCCTGTATTACAACAAGTACCGCGACGACGACGAGAAACCACGACTTCCGAATTTCAGGCTTCCGTCAGAAGCTGAATGGGAGTATGCCGCACGTGGTGGCCTTGAGCACAAACTGTATCCCTGGGAAGGCCTGTACCTGCGCAATGCCAAAGGTTGTTTCCTGGCCAACTTCAAGAACCAGCACGGCGACTACATCGGCGATAACTATTCGTATACTTCGCCTGTGCGTGCCTACTGGCCCAACGATTTCGGCCTCTACGATATGTCGGGTAACGTTGCCGAATGGTGCGAAGACGACTTCGAAGAGAGCGCCTACACCTACACCCTCGACCTGAACCCCGTATACCGCGACCCCAACAAACTGGAGAAGCGCCGGGTGGTACGCGGTGGTAGCTGGAAAGACATTGCCTACTTCCTATCGGTGGGTACCCGCGACTACGAGTACGCCGACCTTACCAAATCGTACATTGGCCTGCGGCTTGTAAACTCGGTTATTGGCGCTGCAGGCTCTACCCTCGGCGACGCTTCGCGGTAATGCGTACCCTTACGATTGCATAACTCCTCCTCCCCCTCTATTTTACACCCTCTTCCTCTAACCACGATCACCCATGGCTAAGAAACCGACAGGTCTATTTCACTCCCGCGGCTGGAAAAAAGGCGTTGCCATGCTCTACGGCATCGGTGCTTCGGTCGTAATCATCGGGGCTCTGTTTAAGATTCTGCACTTGCCGGGGGCCAACGAGATGCTCATCGTCGGGTTGGGGACAGAGGCTGTAATCTTCTTTGTATCGGCATTTGAGCCGCTACCTACCGACGAAACCCACTGGAGCTGGAACAAAGTGTTCCCCCAACTGGCCGAAGATGTCGATGACGATGAAGTTGACATCGAAATGGTAGACGGTGGCCTGACCGTGGGTGGCGTAGGCGCTGGCCCGCAGTTTGGCGCCCTGGGTAGTGGTTTGAGCCAAACCCAGCAGTTGCTCCAAGAAAACCAACTCACCCCCGAACTGTTCGAATCGCTGGCCGATTCGATCAATGGCCTGAAGGTCAACGTGACCCAGCTCGCCGAGATCTCGGATGTTACCGTGGCTACCAACGAGTTTTCGACCAAACTCAAAGCTGCCAGCACCAAGATTGACCAATTGAATCAAGGGTACGGGGTTACGGTAGAGGCTATGGGCTCGTTCAGCAAGTCGATCGACGACGTGAAGTCGTACCAGACTCAGATCCAGAGCGTTACCCAAAACCTACAGTCGCTCAACGCGGTGTACCAACTCGAGCTGGAAGATGCCCAGAAGCACCTCAACTCGATCAACCAGTTCTACGGTGGTATTGCTAACGTGATGCAGAACCTGGTTGACACCTCGAAAGAGACCGACACGTTGAAGAAGGAAGTCACTTCGTTGACGAACAACATGAAATCGCTCAATGCCATTTACGGGGGCATGCTCTCGGCTATGGCTTCGGGTGGCAAAGTGTAGTCCGGATCCACCCGCGTACTCTACCAGTAAATTTTCTTCGGTTAGCCTCACCACTCGTAAGAACCGCTTTCACACATGGCAGGTGGCAAGCTCACCCCCCGGCAGAAGATGATCAACATGATGTACCTCGTGTTGACGGCTCTGCTTGCGCTTAACGTAAGTGCAGAAATTCTTGAATCGTTTAACCTGATTGCCAATTCGCTCAAAGAGTCGGCCAATCAGTTCAATACCAAGAACCACAACTTGGGCGACCAGATCAAATCGGCGGTTGCTGAGGAGATCAAGAAGAACAACACCTCTCACAAGGACATTCCACCGAAGGTTGAGGAGATCACCCAGAAGACAGATTCGATCATTCACTACCTCGATACTCTTATCGCAGCGCTGTACAGTGAAGGGATCGGTGGTAAAGACGAGAAGACGCTCAAGCTCAAAAAGCCTGACGAAACCGAGCGCAACTACCGGTTCTGGATGTACCCCGAAAAGGGCAAAGAGGGCAATGACCAGTCGAACGGTGGTCGTGGTGCCGGTAAAGCCAAAGAACTTCGCGACGTGCTCAACGGCTACGTGAAGTACTGCAACAACTTCTGGCTGTCGGTAAACCAGAAGAAGGATTCGGCCTCTGGGGCCAATGTCCTACCACTGCCCAACGGTGGCAAGGGCTTCACCGAGATTGCCCGCGACTTCACTGCTACCGGCCAGGCAGCTAAGAATGAGAAGGACAACATCTGGGAGTACAAAATCTTCCATAACACGCCGGTTGCAGCCAACGTGGCCATGCTTCAGAAGTTCAAGAACGACGTGAACATCATTGAAGCTGAGATTCTGGATATGCTTCGTCTGAAGCTCCAGGATGTGCCCTTCAAGATTGACTCACTCATTCTAGCCGACGCCCCCGAGTCGCGTGTTGTGCCGGCAGGTGGCCAGTTTGTGTCAGAGGTGTTCATAACCACCTCGTCTTCGCAGGCTCAGCCCCAATGGGGCCCTGGTATCCGCCCCAATCCGGGTGGCCAGACAGGTAAGTTCGTGGTAAATGCTTCGCTGCCCGAAGGCGAGAAGTCGTACACGATCTCAGCAGCTGTTCCCTCTTCCAGTGGTCTTAAGCGCCTTTCGCTCACCAAGCGCTACCGGGTTGTAAAACCGCAGCTCGATATCGATGCGGAAGGTGGTACAGTACTTTGGGAGCAGTGCTGCAACGACTACACCATGAAGGTGATCGTGCCCGGTTCTTCGACGGAATTCAAGCCCGAGCCGACTCTTACCCCTGGTACGGTTACACCGAACCCCCAGAAGCCTAACTACTTTACCCTCACCCCTGGCAATGCCCGGAATGCTAAACTGACCGTGTTCACGAACGTGGGCGGTACGCGTGTGGCGGTAGGTGAGAAAATGTTCTCCATCCAAGCCCCACCGGAACCGGATATCGTGTTCTTTGTCAACGGTGCGGTATGGGACGGTAAGAGCGATATCGCTAAAACCGCCAACTTGGAAGTAGGCGTAACTGCCAACGCCGATTTCCGGCGGAATAACGCCCGCGATGCCAACTACCAACTTGCTGGTGTGGCGCTCTCGGCAAAAGTTGGCCTTGCCCCGCCCACCAACGTAGGTGGCGAAGTAAACTCGCCGGTAGGTGGCGCAGTAAAAGTTCGGGTTCCCCTCAACCCACAGCTTCCCTCGGGCACTCAGATTACCATTACCATTAAAGAAGTGGTTCGGGTGAACTGCAAGCAGCAGCGCATCCGTGTCACGGGGCTCCCTCCAACGGCGTTGACTCAGTCGGCTCGTCTTAAGTAGCAAACTCATTCAAACAACTTTGTAGCCCATGAAACCCGTTTTGTCTGTGCTAGTTGTGTTGGCTGCGTTGGTCATTTCTACCGATGCACTCGCACAAAGCCATCCCCGAAAGGAGGACGTTCTGTGGAAGAAGCGTTTGGTTCGTCGGATCGACCTGAACGAGAAAATCAACCTGCCCATCGCGCGTGGTACGTTGGCCGATTTCTCGACCGGCAAGTACTACACCGACGATACCGGCTCGAACAACCCCAACGATCCCTATGGCATCAATGCCCTGGGTATGATTGTTGCGCTGTACTGGAACTACGAAAAGGGCGTAATCACTGGGTATCGCCCCGATTCGTTGGCTGCCGTACGCCCATTTAGCTTATTTCAAGCCGACTACAATCGTTTTAACAAAGGCCAGCTTGACGCAGCACCTGCTACCACCACGGGCGGCGGCGGTGACGATTTGTTTGGTGGTGACGAGTTCGGTGACGACTTCGGCGGCGACTTCGGCGACGATTTTGGCAGCGACTTCGGCGACTTCGATGATGGTAGTGGTGCTGCGGCAGCTCCTGCGCCCACCGACACCACGGGTGGTGGTACGGCCCCTGCTGCACCCACCTCAAACCCGATCGTCGACAAGGCACAGGGCCTGATGAACTACTGTTACCTGATCGAAGACCGCGGCTTTGATAAGGTGCGTTCTGAAACTTACCACGACATCCTATACATCGTGCTGGCGTACCCTAACGTAACAGGTGGTGAGATTGACATTGCTACAGGTGTCGCCTTCAAGTACAGCGAAGTTCTGCCACTGCTCGACAAAGTGCAGTACAAGAACCGCTTCAACGACTCGCAGCACCGCTCGGTGAAAGAGGCGTTTGACCTGCGTATGTTCAACTCGGTTATCGTTGCCTACGGTAGCGAAGCTGTGAGCGACCTGCTCCAGGCCGAAGAGCGTGAGCAGCAGATGCTTACCTACGAGCACCACCTATGGAGCTTCTAATGTTCCAGTAGTTGCTAAACAGAAAAGGGGGCATTTGCCCCCTTTTTTTGTGCCTAGTGTGAATTGTTACACAGCTGCGGCGACCTCGCGGGGCTGCAGGTTGCGTTCGTCGTTTTCGATGCGGCCGTCGCGCAGGCGAACAATCCGGCGTGCGTAGCGGGCAATGTCCTCTTCGTGCGTAACCAGAATGATGGTATTGCCACGGCTGTGCAGCTCATCGAAAAGGGCCATAATCTCGTACGAAGTCTTGGTGTCGAGGTTACCCGTGGGTTCGTCAGCCAGGATAATCGAGGGGTCGTTGACCAACGCCCGGGCTACGGCGACCCGTTGCCGCTGGCCACCCGAAAGCTCGTTGGGTTTGTGCTGTAGGCGCTCGCCGAGGCCTACGTTGACCAGGGCTTGCTTGGCCCTGTCGTAGCGTTCGCGTTTGCTGTAGCCGGCGTAGATCAGTGGCAAGGCCACGTTGTCTAGGGCCGTGAGGCGGGGCAGCAGGTTGAAGGTTTGAAACACAAACCCGATCTCCTTGTTGCGCACAAAGGCCAATTCGGAATCGGACATCCGGCTCACGTTCGTGCCATTGAGCAGGTAATCGCCGCTGGTGGGCGAGTCGAGGCACCCAAAGATGTTCATCAGCGTAGACTTGCCCGAACCCGAGGGGCCCATAAAGGCCGTGTACTCGTTCCGTTGCAGGTCTAGCGTGATTTCGCGGAGGGCGTAAATGGTTTCGCTGCCCATGTGGTAAATCTTGGTGATACCACGCAGCGAGATCAGGGGTTCGTTGGATGCGACCATAGGTGTTCAGGTAAAGACAGGCGCGCTAGGGCTCAGGTTGCGTCCGGCGCACAATTTTCTTGGCCAATGCCAGTGGCACCCCGGCCGCTAGGCCCGTGGCGGTGGCCAGCGCCACCCCTACCCATAGCGGCAGGTATGTTTCGGCGAGCCATAACGTGCCAGTAGCGGCCCCAAAGGCCGCCACTACCCGCACAACCAACCCCAGTTGCCGCGGCTGCCCACTCACCCGCCCGAACAGGTACACATAGGCTATAGCCAGCAGTACGTGGTGGCCGGTGTACACCCAGCCAACCCACCCCGTCTGGCTCACCCAAAGGGTTAGCGTTGTTGCGGCTAGCACTGCCGCCGCCGTTAGGGCCAGCACACGCACCATACGCCGGGCGTGCCCCAGTGCACTGAGCCAGGTACCAAATGGTGTTGCAATGGCACAGGCCAGCAGGCCCACCCCCAGACACCGCATGTGAGTTGCTATCGAGGCCAGCTCCTGGGGTTGGCTGCTCCGCAGCAGCCCTAAGAATAGTTGGGGGTGCACCACACATACGGCTGCCGCAACCGACATGGGTACCCCGGTGTAGATGAGCGCCTGTTGAAGTGTGAACCGAGCCCCTGCAGTTGGCGCGGCGCCCAGGTGGGCAAAGCGGGCAAAAAAGAAGGCCCCAACAATCCAGATGTAGTTCTGGATGCCCCCAATCCAGCGGTAGGCCGCGGCGTAGAGCCCGGCCTCGTAGCTGCCTGCAAGCCGCTCGAGCACCACCCCGCCTATACGTTCGTTCACCGCGGCCAAGATGCCCATCAGGGCCAGGGGCAGCGCCAGGTGGATGACAGGTCGCCAACTGCGGTGGGTAAAGCGGGGCGCCACCCAGTGGCCTTTTCGGTAGAGTACCACGAGCGATAGCGCCAGGCTCGGTAGCACCGAGGCCAGCATCAGGCCCGCATAGCGTAGGCTGCTTGGTGGGTAGCTCTTGAGCCACACCAACACAAGCCCCAGCAAGACCAGCTTGTCGGCTGCCGAAAGGATGCCATCCACCACAAAGCGCTGCCCCCCCTGGTGCACCGCCCGGCTGAACTGAAGTGCCGCCAAGGCGCCCTGCACCAGGGCCAGTGCCATTGCCAGTACAAGTTGGGGCCCTTGGTAACCCAAGAGCCAGCACACCAGGGGCACCACCAGCAGGTACGCAGCCTGTAGCGTGAGACGTAGGCCCAGCACTGCTCGGTAGGTTTCGTGCCCATCAGAACCGGCTTCGGCGGGGCGGGCGACCACCTGTGCGGCGAGTAGCGTAGTGCCCACCTCGAAGGCGGTGGCCAGTAGGGTAGTCAGGTGCCACAGGGCGGCAAATTCGCCGTAGCTCGCATGGCCCAGGTAGTCCTGAACGGTGCTTTCCACCAGCAGCCACGCCGGTTTGACCAGGGCATTGACCACGACCAGCCACGTGACGATGCCCAATGCCGACCGCCGCACGCTACGAAGTTAGCCTAACTTGCCCCGGCATGGCATCGCTCTTGGGTAACCCCCCGGCAGGTCGGCTGCGCATATGGGGTGGGGTGGGGCTCCTGGTCGCGCTCTCGTTGGCGGCGGCAAACAAGAACCCGCTGTGGGCCCCACTGCCTGTGCTGGGGTTGGGGCTCGTGTGGCTGGCCGTTAGCTATCCGCTGTACCTCTGGGCGACGCTGCTGGCTGTACTGCCACTGGCGGTAGAGCTGGCCGTGGTGCCAGGCTTTGCCCTTACGCTCCCCTCAGATGTGTTCGCACTGGCCCTGCTGCCGGTCGCCTGGCTACTGTTGGGCCGCTCGGCACGGCTCGTGAATTGGGGTGTGCGCACCCCGCTTGGGCTGCTCCTGGTGGCCATTTACGTGGTGTACCTGGTGTCGACCGTGTTTTCGACAGAGCCCGTCCGTTCGCTCAAGTTTGTGGCGATGCTCACCTGGCAGGCCGGTGCGTTCCTTCTCTTCCCGCTGCTGGTGTTCGAGCGGTGGCCTGCGTGGCGCACCCGCTGGGTGGTCTTGCTGGTACCGGGTACACTACTGGTGACGGGGCTGATTACGCTGCGCCACGCCCGCTACGGCCTCAGCTTCGACCAGAGTTCGTTTGTCGTGCGGCCCTTTTTCTTCGACCACGGCCCCTACGCGACGTTTCTGGCCTTTCTGGCCTGTTTTCTCACTACCTGGGCCCTGGTAGGTCACCGCTACCGGGTTTGGGCTTTGCTGGCGGCCGTACCGTTGGTGATGGGGGTGGTGTTTTCGTATAGCCGGGCCAGTTGGCTGGGGCTTGTCCTGGCCGGCGCCGCGGGTGCCTTGCTCTGGGGGCTGCGCACCGCGCCCCGGGTTACGGTCATCGGCCTGGTTGTCGTTGGTGGGCTCTTTGGGGCCAACGCCCTGCGCAGTGTAAACGAGTATGCCTCGGGTGGCTTTTACAAGCAGGACGACCTCTGGCAGCAATTCCGCTCCAGCTTCGCCACCCGAGGCAACGCCTCGAACGAAGAGCGCATCAACCGCTGGGTGGCCGCCCGCAACATGCTCCAGGAACGGCCGTGGACCGGCTTTGGCCCCAACAGTTATTCAACCCAGTACGACCGGTTCCAGCAGGCCTATTACGGTACCGTAATCACCACCCACCGAGGCGATGTTGGCGGGGCCCACAGCGAAATCATGACCGCCGCCGCCGAACTGGGCTGGCCGGGCCTCGTGCTGAGCGTTGCCTACCTGCTCGTAGTAGGGTTTTGGCTGGTGCGGGGGTACCTGCGCGCCCCACCAGCGCTGGCGCCGGTGTACCTCTGCCTCACCACGGCTCTTGTCAGCTACTTCCCGCAGTTTGCCGTCAACTACCTGATAGACCAGGACGAAATCAGCGCGATGGTCTTTCTCTCGCTTGCCACGCTCGTAAGCCTTGAGTACCAGCGCCGTTACGGCAGCCCGCCGCCTGCCTCGGGTACTGCCGGGGCCGATTCGGCCGCGCGGGTGATGGGCACGTAGTAGAGGTACGGTTTTTCATCGGCCCGCCGCCGGAAGCGGCTCAGGAACAGCTGATCGCGGGTCACCTGGTGCAGCGGGAACACATCGGCCGTGATGCCCACGTAGAAGTGTACGCGCCGGGGCTGGCTCTGCTCCAGCCACATCTGCATACTGCCCGATCGGGTCAGGTTCAACCCCACCAGGCTGCTGTCCTCGTTCTGGGGGTAGTAAATGACCTCGGTGTTTTCCACCACCTCCAGCCAGCGCAGCTGGCGGTCGGCAAAATGCCCCCGTACGCGCTTGCCTTGGATCTGGTTGTAGTACTCCTCGCGCACGTGGCTGAGTATGAGCCCGTTGCTGTGAGCCCATAGGGTGTCGGGGCCCGTGCCCCGAAAGCGCACCAGGATGGTGTCGCCCGAGAGCTGGGTGCGGTCGGCCCACAGCACCGGGTCGCCCAGGAGCGTAAGCAGCGAGTCGGTACGATCGTAGTGCAGCGAGTCGGCGCGGCCCGCCAGGTCGTGGGCCGCAAAGCGGGCGTTTCGGTAGGCTCTCAGCTCCCGGATACCCCGCACCGTGTCGTTGATCGAATACAGCGTGTCGGCCCAGAGGTTTAGGGTGTCGTCTTCGCTGGTTTGGATGAGCAGGGCGTTGTCGGTCACCCAGGTTTCCTGTGTCGCGCGCCGGAAGAAGGCCGTTTCGCCTAGAATGGTGGTGGTTTGGTCGTGGCTCAGGAGCACCACGTTGCAGTGGGCTTCGCCCCAGTCTACCGTGTCGCGGTAGTAGAGCGTGTCGGCGTGCAGGTAGTAGCTGCTGTCGCGGGCCCAGGGGTTTTGGTACAGCAGCAGCTCGCGGGGGGTGCTGATGTAGTAGCCGCCCTCGGTGTAGAGGGTTTGCTCGGTGTCGCTGCGGATGGTCGTGGGCAGCACGAAGTGGGTTTTCTTGATCTGCGTTTCGTACACCAGGCTGTCGGTTTCCATGACGTAGCCCGGCGTGGTGGCGACGACCTCGGTGCTGAAGGTGGCCAGGCGCTGGGGGCTGTAGTAGTAGCCAATGCGGCTGCGGAGCTCGTTTTCGTCTTCTACCAGCCGGCCACCATCGGGGTAGTAGCCCTGCGCGCGGTTGCGGTCGTAGTACAGCCGCTCGGTGTAGAGTGTGGCGCGGCCGTCGGTCAGGCGCACGTTGTCGTAGAACTCGGCGATGCGGGTGCGCCCATCGTAGAGCAGGTTGTCGGCGTAGATGCGCAGCCGACCACCGGTTTCGTTCGGGGTCACGATCTGCACCCGCGAGATGGCCTCGATCTGGTTTTCGCGTGGGTAGAAGTACGCGCTGTCGCAAAACATGAACGTACTGTCTTGCCGAAAGCGCACGTTGCCAATCAGCCGCCGGACGACAAAGCCGGTATCGCCCCGTGTCTCGGTCAGCCGGTCGCTGTTCAGTATCTCAATCGGTTGGCCTTTGGGGGCAGGTGTCTGGGCCTGTGTGCCTACGGCCACCGTGCACACCAACCCTACCCACAGCCCGTAGCCCCAACCCATGTGCTGCAAAAGTAACGGTGCGTTAACGAGTTGTAGCGCGATTCGCTGGCAGCTTGGACGTGTGGGCACGGGCTGTATCTTCGCCTACGCCCCGCTGTAAAGGCTTTTTTGTACAGAACCTTTTTCCTTGGCCTCGCCACCGTTAGGTATGGTATTCAACCTCGACATGATCCGTTCGGCCTACGCCAGTTACCCTGAGCGCGTAGCCGCTGCCCGCAAACTGGTGGGCAAGCCCCTCACGTACACCGAGAAGGTGCTCTACAGCCACCTCTTTGAGGCCCTGCCGACCGAAGCCTACACCCGAGGTAAGTCGTACGTCGATTTCCGGCCCGACCGCGTCGCCATGCAGGATGCCACCGCCCAGATGGCTCTCTTGCAGTTCATGACCGCCGGCATTGCCCAGGTGCGCCTGCCCAGCTCGGTCCACTGCGACCACCTGATCCGCGCAGAGGTGGGCGCCGAAAAGGACATGGAGATCGCCCTCTCGGAAAACAAAGAGGTGTACGACTTTTTGGCCTCGGTCTCGAGTAAATACGGCATCGACTTCTGGCGGCCCGGTACGGGGATCATCCACCAGGTTGTGCTCGAAAACTACGCCTTCCCTGGCGGCATGATGATCGGTACCGACAGCCACACGCCCAACGCGGCCGGCCTGGGTATGATCGCCATTGGGGTAGGGGGGGCCGACGCCGTTGATGCCATGATTGGCATTGGCTGGGAGCTCAAGTTCCCCAAACTCATCGGCGTGAAACTGACCGGCAAACTCAACGGCTGGGCCTCGGCCAAAGACGTGATCCTGAAAGTGGCCGGTATTCTTACCGTCAAGGGCGGCACGGGCTACATCGTCGAGTACTTCGGCGAGGGCGCCGAAAGCCTCACCGCAACCGGTAAAGGCACCATTGGCAACATGGGCGCCGAAATCGGGGCTACAACCAGCACTTTCGCTTACGATGCGCAGATGGCCGCCTACCTCAAGAGCACCGGCCGCGCTGAGGTGGCCGCGCTCGCCGACGGCATTGCCGAGCACCTGAAGGCCGACCCCGAGGTGTACGCCAACCCCGCCGCGTACTACGACCAGCTCATCGAAATTGACCTCAGCACCCTCGAGCCCCACATCAACGGGCCCTTTACGCCCGACCGCGCCTTCCCGATTTCTGAATTCGGCAAGGCCGTGAAGGAAAACAACTGGCCCGCTAAACTCGAAGTAGGGCTCATCGGCTCGTGCACCAACAGCTCCTACGAAGATCTTACCCGCTCGGCAAGTATCGCCCGGCAGGCCGCTGCGGTGGGCATCACGGCCAAGAGCGAGTTTACCGTAACCCCGGGCTCTGAGCAGGTGCGCTACACCGCCGAGCGCGACGGCATCCTGCAAGTGTTCGAAGAAATGGGCGGGGTCGTTTTGGCAAATGCCTGTGGCCCCTGCATCGGGCAGTGGAAGCGCCACCGCAAAGAGGGTGAACCCAACAGCATCATCACCTCCTTCAACCGGAATTTCGCCAAGCGCAACGACGGCAACCCGCTCACCCACGCCTTTGTCGCCTCGCCCGAGGTGGTGACGGCCCTGGCCCTGGCCGGCGACCTGACCTTCAACCCGATGACCGATACCCTGAAGGGGGCAAACGGCGCCGAGCTCAAGCTGACCCCGCCCGAAGGCATCGCCATCCCCCCCAAGGGGTACGCCGTAGAAGACAGCGGCTACGTAGCACCCGCCGCCGACGGTAGCACGGTAGAAGTGGCCATCAGCCCCACGAGCGACCGCCTACAGCGCCTGGAGGCATTCCCGAAATGGGAGGGCACCGACCTGAAAGGGCTTCGCCTGCTCATCAAAGCCAAAGGCAAGTGTACCACCGACCACATCTCGATGGCCGGCCCCTGGCTCAAGTACCGCGGCCACCTCGATAACATCAGCAACAACACCCTCACCGGGGCCATCAACGCCTTCAACGACACGCCCGATAGCGTGAAGAACCCGCTCACCGGCGACTACGCCGGGGTGCCCGTCGTAGCCCGGGCCCTGAAGGCCGACGGTATTGGCACCATTGTGGTGGGCGACGAAAACTACGGTGAAGGCTCAAGCCGCGAACACGCCGCCATGCAGCCCCGCCACCTGGGGGTGCGCGCGGTGATTGTCCGCTCCTTTGCCCGCATCCATGAAAGCAACCTGAAAAAACAGGGGATGCTGGCCCTCACGTTTGCCAACCCCGCCGACTACGACAAGATCCACGAGGACGATACCTTCGACATCGTGGGCCTCGAAGCGTTTACCCCCGGTAAGCCCCTCACGCTCGTGGCACACCACGCCGGGGGTGGCAGCGATACCATTGCCCTGAACCACACCTACAACGAGCAGCAGATTGCGTTCTTCAAGGCCGGTAGCGCCCTCAACCTGATAGGGCAGCAACTCAAGGGCTAGGCATGGTGCGGTGGGTCATACGGCTGTGGCTTGCCACCCTGCTGGGCGCTGGAGTTGTTGCCAGCGCCCAGGGGCAGATTTTCGCGGACAAGGACACCTACCTGGCCGACGACTGGGCTACACTTACCCGTGAGCACCACACGGTAGCCATCCTGCCCTTCGAGGTCACCCTTCGGCTCAAGCCCAGTAAGCGCAAAAAGCTCTCGCAGGCCGAGTTCAACACGTTGCTCGAGGGCGACGCTCGCGCGGTGCAAGAGCTTCTGTACGACTTCCTGCTCAAGCGCTTACAGCGAAAGGAAATCACGGTCGAGGTGCAAGACATCTACCAGACCAACACGCTTCTGCTGCAGAAAGGGGTGACCTCGCAGTCACTCTTTCACTACTCACGCAGCGATTTGGCGCGCCTCTTGGGCGTTGATGCCGTGCTGGGAGGTAAGCTGAGCACCAACCGCCCACTGGCCGACCCCGAGGGTAAAATTCCGCGCTCGGTGTTCGACGCCCTGGGTTCTACGATCGAGGGCGAGGCCGACCTGCAGCTGCACGACGGGCACAGCGGCAAGCTGCTCTGGAAGACCGAGGAGCACATCAAGAAGAAGTACACCCGGGGGGTAGAGGGCGTGTACGAAAACCTGCTCAAGCGGGCAAGCAAGTCGTTGCCGTACTTCAAGCGGTGAGGATTTTCTGCCCGGTAGGGTTACAGGTGTATGCGATTCGAACCGAAACCCTCGCCCCCCGACCTGCCCAAAGCCTCGCGCTGGAACTTGGTGTTCATGAAGCGCACCAACCGCGTGGCCATGGGGGTCTTCCTGCTGGGCATCGTGTACTACATCATCACCCGGCTCGTGCTTAAGCAGTACCAGTAAGCGAAAGGGGGATAGTTTCCCTAGCTTTGCCGACCTATTTACTACCGGGGCAAATGAGTAACCGAATTCTGGTCATAGGAGCCGGTGGCCAACTCGGCACAGAGTTGGTACAGGCCCTTGCGGCCGACCCCGCCACGGCCGAGATCCACGCCGCCGACCTGCGCCACCTGGACCTGGGCGTGCCAAGCCTGGAGCTCGACGTGGTCGACAAACGCGCCGTCTTCGACATCGTCGATCGCCTTAGGCCCACCCACATCTACCACCTGGCCGCCATCCTGAGCGCCGCCGGCGAACGAAACCCCGCCCTGGCCTGGCAAGTGAACCTCGACGGGCTCATGAACGTACTCGATGCCGCCGTGGCGCACCAGGTACGGCAGGTGTTCTGGCCCAGCAGCATTGCGGCCTTTGGGCCCAACACCCCCCGCCAGCACACCCCCCAGCACTGCACCATGGACCCCAACACGGTCTATGGCATCACGAAACTGACCGGCGAGCGGCTAGTGGAATACTACCACGCCCGCTTCGACCTCGACGTACGCTCACTACGCTACCCGGGCCTCATTAGCTGGAAGACCGAGCCCGGCGGCGGCACCACCGACTACGCCATCCACATCTTTCACGAAGCCATCCGTACCGGCAACTACCTCTGCTTCCTCGAAGCCAACACCCGGCTGCCCATGATGTACATCCCCGATGCCGTTAAGGCTACGCTCGACCTCATGGCCGCCCCCGCCAAGACGCTTACGGTCTGGAGTAGTTACAACCTGGGGGCCATCAGCTTTACCCCGGCCGAGCTGGCCGCCGAAATCGAACGGCTGCAGCCAGGCTTTACCATCGAGTACGCGCCCGATTTCCGCCAGCAGATCGCTACCAGCTGGCCCGAATCCATCGACGATAGCCAAGCCCGTGCCGACTGGGGCTGGGCCCACACCTTTGGGCTCGAGGCCATGGCCCGCGACATGTACACCCACCTCAAGCAATCGCTTGGGGCCCAAGTCCACTAGCCAGTAGCAGGCCAGGCGCTATGGGCCGCTTACATCGGCGTTGGGGCAGTACCGGGCGTAGGTTCGGCCTCTCGTAGTGGGGTTGTCAACACCACCTATAGCGCACGTGTGCGGCGGGTAAAAATCCGTCTGATAGTTGGAACGAACCTCTGGCCTCGGCTGTAATAGGATGCGTCAACTGAGAAAGATTATTAACCCAGAATCGCTCTACACATGGCCGTTGTCGCCGCTTCCGATACCGATTTTGCACAGCAGCTTACCGACCACGACAAGGTCGTCGTAAAGTATTTTGCCGACTGGTGTGGCACCTGTAAGCTGATAGCCTCAAAGTACCGCGCCCTGGCCGATAAGCCCGAGTATGCCGGCGTGGTCTTTTTGGATGTGAATGCCGAAGAGAGCCCCGAGGCACGCAAGCAGGCCGGTGTGAACAACCTGCCCTTCTTCGCGACCTTTAAAAATGGCCAGCTCACCCAGGCCGACTTTACCAGCAAAATCGAGTCGGTCGAAAAAATGGTGGCCGAGCTGCTCTAGCGCCATGAAACTGCCCGAAGTAAAACGACTGGCTGAGTGCCAAACCTTGGCGGACCTTCAGGCCGCCGAAAACGCGCTGCTCGAGGGCCTGCCCCTTCCCTTCGAGGTGCACGGGGTTGATGAGGGCGAACAGCTCACCCACATCTTGGGTGCCATTGACGTGCACACCCGTGTGGCCCAGGGGACCCCGTTCGCCCAGGCCTTCCGGGAGTTTGCCACCCGCGTCCGCGACTCTATTTCCAGCTAACACCGAGTCTACCGCCATGACCGCCGCGTTGCACATGCACCAGCGCCTAGAAGGTGCGGGGATCAAGCCGACCCACCAGCGTATTGTTATCCTGCAGGAGCTGACCGAGGCCCACGACCACCTGAGTGCCGAAAACGTGTACGACCGCCTGCGGGCCAACCACCCCAGTCTGTCGCTCGGCACCGTGTACCGCACGCTCGACCTCTTGGCCGATGCCGGGCTGGTACGTCGGGTGGTGTCTGACCAGGGCCTCAAGCGTTTCGATGCCAACCTTTCCGATCACCACCACCTGGTGTGCCGCGAGACCCACGAGATCATCGACTACGATGACCCCGAACTCACAGCCCTATTGCAGAACTACTTCAAAGACAAGCACATACCTGGTTTTGAAGTAGGCTACGTACAGCTGCACATCTCGGGCCGCAAGGTGGCCTAACGGTAACTTTCCTTTCGTCAACTCACCCTTATCTCTCTTCGCAATCGTATGGCAGTACTTGTAGGCAAACCCGCCCCAGACTTCAAAGCCCCCGCCGTTGTCAACGGTGGCGATTTCGTGCACGACTTCAGCCTGAGCCAGTACAAAGGCCAGAAATACGTGGTGCTCTTCTTCTGGCCCATGGATTTCACCTTTGTGTGCCCCACCGAAATCCTGGCCTTCCAGGACAAACTCGCCGAGTTTGAAAAGCTCAACGCCGTCGTGGTGGGCTGTAGCACCGACAGCGAGCAGAGCCACTGGGCCTGGCTGAATACCCCCAAGAACAAAGGCGGTATCGAGGGCGTTACCTACCCCGTCGTGGCCGACCACGCCAAAACCATCGCCAAAAACTACGATGTCTTGGCCGGCGACTACGACTATGAGATCGATGAGCACAACGAAGAGCGCATGACCTTCAACGGTGCCCCCATCGCCTACCGTGGCACGTTTATCATCGACAAGGCCGGTATCGTTCGCCACCAGCTCATCAACGACCTGCCCTTGGGCCGCAACATTGACGAAACCCTGCGCACCCTCAAGGCCCTGCAGTACGTAGAAGAAAAAGGCGAAGTATGCCCCGCCAACTGGGACGAAGGCAAAGACGCCATGAAAGCTACCCACGAGGGCGTGGCCAACTACCTGGCTACCCACTAACCTGCCCTCAGGTTTCGGTACAGCCGTGCACAACGCGTAGGGCCAGAGGGCCCTACGCGTTTTTTATGTTTGCGCCAGCTTTTGTAGTTTGCCATAACCAGAGTAGGTACATTGTCGTACGTTAATACCCCTAACCTGTGTCGGTAACGCCCTTGCCCGTGTAGTTCTACAGCCGATACCCGGTACCTTAGCGCTAGCTTACTCCGCTGCAAGCCCCTCCTTTTACCCACCCACTTCATTGATTCAACCCTCGACCCGCTACCATGAAATCCATTGACCAACTCCGCGAATTCTTCAACAACGACTTGAAGAGTAGCCTGAAAGCCGTCGAGGCCAAACGGCTGAGCATCGTGTACAAGGTGATCGCAATGGTAGTAGTTATGGCAGCCCTGTTGGCGACCATTGTGTACTACATGGTCAAGGCCGATTGGTCCATTGGCTGGATCTTCTTCGTAGTGCTGGTGCTGCCTGTTCTTACCGGCGCACTGTTCTACGACATGATCAGCAACCGCGACTTTTACATGGACTTCAAGACCGAGGTCATCGAGCGGATCCTGAAGTTTATCGACCCCAGCTTTACCTACATCTCGCACAAGTACATCGCCCCGGCCCAACTGGTCGAAAGCCGTTTGTTTGTGCACCTGCCCAAGAAGTACAAGGGTGACGACTACGTGTCGGGTATCATTGGCCAGAATACCAAAATCGAGTTCTCTGAGGTAGTTGCTCGCCACAAGTCGGTGCTACAGGAAGCCAACAAGCAGTCGAGCGAATGGAAGCTTACCTTCAAAGGCCTCTACTTCGTAGCCCAAACCGACCGTTCATTTGCTGGCCACACGTTTATCATCCCCGCTGGCGAGTCGTCCGATTCGCTGATGCAGGTGCACGGCCACATCCCCGAGAAAGTAGACCTGGGCGATGACAAGTTCGGCACCTTCTTCTCGGTCTACAGCACCAACCCCGCCGAAGCCCGCCAGCTCATCAAGCAGCCAATGATCGACCGTCTGGTTGAGTTCCGCTCGCACCGCACCAACCCCGTGCGGATCTCGTTCGTCGGCAACAAGATCAACGTGGCTATCTGGCACGAGAAAGACCTCTTTGAGCCCCGCATCTTCAAGACGCTCATCGACTTTAGCCTCATCGAAGAGTACTACGACGACCTGTACCAGGCCATTTCGGTCATGGAGTACGTAGAGGGCACCAAAGTAGCCGCCTAACGGTATTCAACCTGCGTTGTTAGACCGCCCCTCCTGGCCCAGGAGGGGCGGTTTTCGTTTAGGCCGCCCGGAAGGTGATGGGCAGGCCGTAGGCCACTTCGAAGAGCTCGGTGTTTTCGCGTGCGGCCGTGAGCTCAATGTCTACCTCGCCGCTGGCCTCCACCCCAACCACAACCTCAACTTCGGTTTGCAGGGCGCGCAGCTGGCGGATCAGGTGCCGGTGCCCCCGGTCAAGGCAGTCGGCCAGCCGCAAGAGCGCCGAGAGGCGCAGTATAAGCTCTTTCTCGGCCTTGGGCAGCAGGTTGAAGTGGAAATGCTCTTTCGAGGGCAGGCTCTTGCGGTGGTAGCGCACCAGGTTGCCCAAGAGCAGCAGCTCGCTACTGGCAAACCCCTGGATGGGGGCATTCATGAGGATGTACTGGCCGTGTTTGTGGTGCCCACTGCGGCCCACAAAGTGCCCAATGTCGTGCAGCAGGCAGGCATACTTCAGCAGCTCGCGCTCTTCGGGGCCATACCCGTGCAGGCCCCGTAGCTCATCGAAGAGCTGCAGCGCAAGCAAGGCTACCTGGTTGGCGTGCCCCTCTTCGAAGTGGTACTTGTGGCCCACGGCGCGGATGGCCTTTTCGCGTAAGCCCCGGTCGGCCTCGGTATGGGGCAGGGCGCTTTCGCGCTGCGTTTCGAGGTAATCGTAGAGGATGCCCTCTTTCAGCGCGTAGGTCGATACCAGGATGTTCTCGATGGGCAGCCGCTGGAGCACGTAGTCGATGAGCACCACGCCCATCAAAATCATGTCTACCCGCGCCACCTCCATGCCCGGCATCAGCAGCCGTTCTTCGCGTGAGGCCTTGAGCAGTCGGGCTTTTAGTTTTTGGAACCGCGCCGGGCTTAGGCCAAACCCGTTGGGGTTCTGCATGGCCAGTACGTCGCGGCTTTCGGCGGCGGTAAGTGCCCCCAGGGTTTCGAACGTGCCGCTCGAGCCCACCACGGTGCGCACCTGGAACTCGGCGATCTCACGTAAGAGCTCGTCGAGCTGGGCCGCAATGACCTTGCGCGTGGCCGCGATGTCGGCACGGCTGGGGGGGTCGGCAGGGGCGATTTGTTCCAGCAACCGTGCGGCCCCTAGCCGGGTACTGCGTAGCAGTTTGGCCTGCTGGGCGGTGCCGACAATGAACTCGACCGAGCCGCCGCCGATATCGATCAGCAGTACATTCTCGCCCGGTGGGAATACCACCCCGTTGCGGACCCCCTGGTAAATGAGCGCCGCCTCTTCGTTGCCGTTAATAATCCGGATGGCGATGCCGGCCTCTTCGCGTGCGGCATCCAGAAATACCGCGGCGTTCTGGGCATCGCGCAGGGCCGAGGTGCCAAACGCCAGCACCGTGCTCACCCCTCGCGCATCAATCAGGGTGCGAAACTTCTTCAGGGCGTCAATCCCCCGGTGAAAGGCCGCCTCGGCAATGACCTGCTGGGTAATACCCTCGCCCAGCTTCACGGCCTCCTTGTACTTTTCCTTGACCACGAACGTGCCAAAGTCGGTGAACTCGACAATGAGCAGGTGAAACGTATTGGTCCCCAGGTCGATGACCGCCACCCGGTTGCGGGTGGCTACCGGCGAGGCGAAGGGGGCGGGTTCTACGGGTCGGGTCGGCAATGGGGGTTGGGCTAACGGCTGCGGGTGGGTGGTGCGAAAATACACCCCCAGCCGTGCCTACGCCCCTGGCAGGCGTGCAATTCGGGGGGTACTTTTATGCCCGTGGCCCCTGCCTTCGTTGTCTTGCAAAGCTGCGTGCCGGTGCGCGCCGAACCCAGCCACCGTGCCGAGCAGGTCACCCAACTGCTCTTTGGCGAGACGTTTACCCTGGCAGAGGAAGCGGGCGACTGGCTAGCCATACGCTGCACCTACGACGAGTACCCCGGCTGGGTACCCCGCAACCAGGTAGACCTTACCGCACAGGCCCCTGCTACGCCCCCGCGCTGGTTTACGGCCCCCGTGCAGCTCGTTACCCTCGCCACGCCGGGCAGCGAAGCGCCCCACGAGGTCTGGGCTTGGCTCGGCAGCTGCTTCCCAGGCACGGTGCACGAGGAGCTTGCGTTTTTCGAGCTCGGCGAGCGGCAGGTGCTCACCTCCGCTACCCACTTGGTTTCGTCGTTACCCGTGCCCGAGGCCTTTCGGGCTGTGGGCCACCTCGTGGGCGCCCCCTACCTCTGGGGTGGCCGCTCGGTTCCGGGTATCGACTGCTCGGGCCTCACCCAGCTCTTTGCGCGGCTGTGTGGGGTTCGGCTTCGGCGCGATGCCGGAGAGCAAGTGACCCAAGGCGATGAAATCGCTTTTGATGCGCGTAAGCCCGGCGACCTGGTGTTTTTCAACAACGCCGAGGGCAAGATAACGCATGTGGGGTTGGTAAATGAAAACATCGGTACGGTGCTGCACGCATCAGGCTCAGTCCGTGTCGATTACCTGCACGAAAATGGCATTCGGCACCGGGAGAACAATTCCATAACACACCATCTGCACAGCACACGGCGCATACTCGGCTAACCGTTTGTATATTGGTGAAACCTACCGCAGATGCGCGAAAAGGTACTTGTACTCAACCAGGACTACCAAGCCATTGGGGTCTGCAGTGTCGAACGAGCGTTCGTGCTGGTCTACCTCCGCAAAGCGGAAATGGTAGAGAAATTGTCGAACAAGGTGCTCCATTCGGTGCGCTCAGAGTTCGCATTCCCGTCCATCATCCGTTTGTTCAGCTACGTGCGGGTGCCGTTCCGGCGTGTAGCCCTCAGCCGGGCCAACATCTTCCGGCGCGACGGTTTTCAGTGTGTCTACTGCGGCTCGAAGCAGCACCTGACCCTCGACCACGTGGTGCCACGCTCGCACGCCGGGCGCGATACCTGGGAGAACCTGGTAACCGCCTGCCAAAGCTGCAATACCAAGAAGGGTAACCGCACCCCGGAACAGGCTGAGATGGAGATGAACCGCAAGCCTTTCAGGCCCAGCTACATCATGTACCTGAGCAACTTCAGCGAGCGGGTGCACGAAACGTGGCGCCCGTACCTGATGCAGTAGCGCTACTGCAAGCGGCAGCTTAAAAGGCGAGCGCAAACGGCACCGAAATCTCACGCCGACGGTCGCGGCGCTGGTCGATGTCGGAGAGGGCCGAACTGAGTTGGTTCAGGTGCGTAACGACCCGGGCCCCAGCGGGGGTGGGCTGCAGTGTGGCAGGGTCAATGCCATCCAGAATCAGTTTCGAGATGCCCGCCAGGGGCGAGTTGGCTTCGTCGGAGGGTATCTCCAGCGTTTGGTCGTTGAGGTTGGCCATCACACAGGCCAAAAAGCCCGCCCGGTCCCACTCGGTAGGGTTGGCGCTGTCGGTTTCGCCTTCGTCGGCACGCACCCGCTTTCGGTAGCTGTCGTAGTGGGTGTAAAAGTCGTCCTTCAGGCTATCGAGTACGGCAAAGGCAGGGCTCGAAAAAGCCTCGGTGTCGATGGCCCGGAGC
>JANRLA010000124.1:0-6180 GCA_033763015.1 Bacteroidia bacterium | reverse complement strand
GGGAACTCGAGCCCCTTGGCTTTGTGGACGGTGAGTATACGTACGGCGTGGGTATCGGGCGGGGCCTCTACGGCCAGGGGGTCGTCGGCGGGGTCGTCTAGCGTGGCCACCAGTTCAGCAATACCCCCCCGGCGGTCGCTTACCTCGACGGCCAGGTCGAGCAGCCGCAGCAGAAAAGCATCGCGGCTGGGGGTGTACCCCAGGTAGGTGCACACCGACTGCAACGTAGTTACCAGCGGCTGGCCTAGGAGCCAGGCCCGCTGCTTCACCAACACGGGGGGTAGCGGGTGGTCTAGCGCACCGTAGCCCAAGGTGGCGGTGGGGGTACGCTGCGCGTAGGCCTGGGCCCTGAGGTGAGCAGCGGCCAGGGCATCGGCGGGGTTGAGCAGCCAGCACAGGGCCGAGCGCACGTGCTGCACGGCGGGCGACTGGGGTAGTTGCAGCGATTCGGAGGCGCTGAAGGCAATGCCCGCGCGCGTCAGGGCCTCGGCCAGGGCGCGGCTCTGGTCGTTGGTGCGCACCAGCAGGGCCAGGTCGGTGCCTCGGTAGCCTTCGGCCAACAGCGCCTGCACGCGGGATAAGGCGTAGCCGAGCGCCGGGGCGAGCTCCTCGTCCTGGGTAGCTGGCGCCAGCCAGGTGAGCGCTACGTACCCCTGGGTTTCGCGGCCCGGGCGCGCGGTTTGGTGGCGTGTGGCGGGGTCGTAGGCCGAGGCCAGCAGCGCTTGGGCCGCCCCAGTCAGGTGCCGCTGCAGGACCGGCACGGCCAGGTCGAACCAGTCGTTGACAAAGGCGATGACCTCGCCCCCGCTGCGGTAGTTGGTGGTGAGGGGGGTTTGCGCCACGTGGCGGGCGTAGTCGGTAACCACCTGGCCCATAAGCTCAACGCTGCCGCCGCGGAAGCGGTAAATGGCCTGCTTGACATCGCCCACCAGGGCCGAACGCTCGCCGCTGGTCAGCCCGTTGTCGAGCAGGGGCCGCAGGTTGTGCCACTGGTAGGTCGAGGTATCCTGAAACTCATCGAGCAACAGGTGAGGGTAGCGGCTGCCCACTTTCTCGTAGAGGAAGGGCACCTGGGTTTCGGCCACGATGTCGGAGAGGAGTCGCTGGGCATCGTGCAGAAACAGCACCTGTTCGCGGGAGCGGTAGTCGGTGAGGGCCTGGGCCAGGTGCCGCACGATGGGCAAGAGCCCGGCGTTGGCCAAGACCTCGGCCAGGCCGGTAAGGATGGGCAGGTGCGCGGTGTAGCGGGCTACAAAGTCTTGGTAGTGCGCAAACAGACCGGCCTCTAGGGCCGCGCGTACCTCGGGCTTGGATTTGCCCGCCCACTGCTCGGGGCTGGCGATGCCCAGGGCAGACGGGGTGAGGGCTGTGAGGTGGCCCGCCGCTACCTCGGCCAGGTACCTCAGTAGCGGCGAGTTGCCTTTGTTGAACCGCGTTAGCTCGATACCTGTGTTCTTGAGGGCCTCGAGCAGGGCCTGTGCGCCGGTGGTGAGCTCGGCTGTGAGGCGGGTTTGGGCCTGGCGTAGGTGCGCAACGGTGTCGGCCCAGGCCTCGAAGGTGGGCGGCCCGTCGGGGAAGTGCTGGGCGAAGGTGGGGTCGAGCACGTAGCGCACGAGCGAACTGAGCTCACGCTCGACCTGCCAGCCATCTTCGGCCTCTAGCGTTTCGCTCATCCGCCGGGCCAGCCACTCGGTCAGCTCACGGTCGGTACCAATGGCCGAAAGCACGTCGTCGATCGCGTGGCGGTAGGCCCGCTGGGTGCGGATCTCGAACCGCACGCCGGGGTGGATGCGGCTGCTGCGCCTTAGGTGGCTGTTGAGCTCGTAGAGAAACGCCCGCACCACCCGCACAAAAAAGGCGTCGAGGGTTTGCACCCCGAAGCGGCCGTAGTTGTGGAGCATGCGCCGCAGGAGGGCGTCGGCGGCTCGGCCCACAGATACACCCCGGCTGGCGGTGGGGCCGTAGGCGGCGGCCAGGTCGTCTTGCAGGGCGCCGGTGAGGTCGTGGGCCAACTGTTGGTGACTGGGGCGCTCCAGGGCCAGGGCCTGCAGGTCGCGCAGAATGCGGGTCTTGAGCTCGGCGGTGGCCTTGTTGGTGAAGGTCAGGGCCAAGATCTCCTGCCAGCGGTCGGGGGCCTGCAGGGCCAGCCGCAGGTACTCGCGCACCAGGGTATAGGTCTTGCCCGAACCGGCCGAAGCCTGGTAGACGTGCAGGGGGCGCTCCACGGCGCCAAACTACGGGGCTAGTCGCCCTCTGAGAGCCGCACCCAGGTTTCCATGTGCCGGGTGAGCTCTAGTTTTTTGCTATCGAGCTTGGCTTGCAGCTCGGCCAGCTTGCCAAAGTCGGTAGCGATGGCCGGGTCGGCCATCTGGGCTTTGAGCTGCGCAATCTCGGCCTCCAGCCCTTCAATGGCCCGCTCGGCCTGTTTAAGCTGGTTGGCGTTGGCCTTGGGGGGCTTGGGGGCTTTGGGGGGCGCGGGGGCCTGCGCTTCGGGTTTGGGTGGGGCCTTGGGGGCGGGCTTTTCGGGGGCAGCTTCGGCGGCGCGGCGGGCCTGCCATTGGGTGAATTCGGAGTATGTACCCGGGTATTCTTTGAGCAGCTGGTCTTCGAGGTACCAGATTTTGTTGGTGATGAGCGAGAGGAAGTACCGGTCGTGGCTCACGACGATGTAGGTGCCGTCGTAGGCCTGCAGGGCCTGGGCCAGCACCTGGATGCTGGGCATGTCGAGGTGGTTGGTGGGCTCGTCGAGGAGCAGGAAGTTGGCCTCTGAGAGCAGGGTCTTGGCCAGGGCCACCCGCGAGCGCTCGCCGCCCGAGAGCACGCCGATGGGTTTTTTTACATCGTCGCCGGTAAACAGAAAGCCCCCCAACACCGAGCGCACGAAGGTTTCGCCTTTTTCGAGGGCGTGGTACTGCACCTCTTCCAGGATCGTGTTGCGTACGTTGAGCGATTCGAGCTGGTGCTGGGCGAAGAAGGCCTGGACTACGTTGTGGCCCAGCTCGATTTTGCCCTCGTACTCCTCGGCGCTGGCCAGCATCCGCAATACGGTGCTCTTGCCCAGGCCGTTGGCGCCAATGAGCCCAATCTTATCACCCCGGCTGATGCGTGCCTCGCCGCCCTTCAGAATCACCTTCTGGGGGTAGGCCTTGCACAGGTGCTGGGCGGTGAGGATGGTGCCCCCCGGGGTTTTGCCCGAGCGGAAGGTGAAGCTGGCCGTGGCCTCTTCGGCCTCTGGGGCATCTATCACATCCAGCCGTTCGAGGGCCTTGATGCGGCTCTGGGCCTGCGAGGCCTTGGTGGCCTTGGCCCGGAAGCGGTTGATGAAGCGCTCTGACTCGCGGATGTAGCGCTGCTGGTTTTCGTAGGCGTTTTGTTGGATTTCGCGCCGCAGGGTACGCTCCTCGAGGTAGTAGTCGTAGTCGCCGCTGTAGAGGTGCAGCCGCCCGCCCGAGACCTCGGCGATGCTATCGCACATTTTGCGCAAAAACTCACGGTCGTGGCTTACGACCACGTACGTGATGCCCGAGCGGCGCAGGTAGTCTTCGAGCCACAGGATGGAGGGTAGGTCCAGGTGGTTCGTCGGTTCGTCGAGCAGGAGCAGGTCGGGGTCGGTGAGCAGCATCTTGGTCAGGATGCCACGCATGCGCCAGCCACCCGAGAAGGTGTTGAAAGGCCGGTAGGCCTCGTCGGGGTCGAACCCAAACCCGGCCAAGAGGGTGTGGGCGCGGGCCTCGAGCTCGTAGCCGCCCAGTCGCTCGAAGGCTTCCTGCTTTTCGGCCAGGGCGTGGAGCACCGCGTCGCTCTGGTCGGTTTCGAGCTGGTGGAGCAGGGCCTCGATTTCGGCTTCCAGGGCACGCTGGCGGGTAAAGGCCTCCTGCACGAAGTCGATGAGCCGGGCCTCGGTGGCAAAGCCGAGCAGATCCTGGTTCAAGAACGCAATGTTCAGGCCCGAGGAGCGGGTAAGGGTGCCCTCGGTGGGCTGGTAGTCGCCGACGATGAGCTTGAGCAGGGTAGACTTGCCTGTACCGTTGCGGCCAATGAGACCTGTGCGCGAGCCCCGCTGGATATCCCAATTGGCCTCGCGGTACAAAAACCGCCCCCCGAATTCGAACCCTACGTCCTGTAATGTTACCACATGCTGCCTGTTTGCGCCGCAAAAGTAGCTAACCCTGCCCTGCTTACTCAGTAACGAATACAAATACCTATATTTGCTATAAGCAAGACAACCTGACACCCATCCGATGAATACCCCTCAAGCCCCCATCGTCTTGGACCTCGACGCCAAGGAGATCGACCACTGCGCCGAGTCGCTCAAAAGCGTCGCGCACCCGGTACGCATGGCTATTGTAGACCTGCTGGGCCTGAAGGGGCCCCTCACCGTCACCCAGATTTACGAGAGCCTCTCGATTGAGCAGGCCGTGGCCAGCCACCACCTGGGCATCCTCAAGCACAGAGGGCTGCTCTCGTCTGAGCGCGACGGCAAAAACACGCGGTATGCGCTCGAAAAACGCGAACTGCTTACTGTGCTGCGCTGTATCCGAGAATGCACCCTTGCCTAACGCCCTAGCCGAGCCATGTTTGCCCTACTCAAGCGCCTAGTTGGCTCCCAGGCCCCAGCCGCGGTGCTGCTGAGCCCCGCCGAGTTTGAAGCCGGCCTGAAGCACACCGCCAAGGCCCAACTGCTGGATGTGCGCTTCCCGCACGAATATTCCGCCGGGCACCTGAAGCAGGCCCGCAACTGCAATGTGCTGGGCCCAGACTTCGAGGCCCAGCTGAAGGCGCTCGACCCCCAGCGGCCCGTATTTGTGTACTGCCGCAGCGGCCGCCGTAGCCAAACCGCCGCCAAACGCCTCAAGCGCGCCGGTTTTCACGAAATTTACGACCTGCAGGGCGGCTACCTTGCCTGGCAGCAGTACCAACAGAACTAACGCACCTACCCCCCAAACGATACCTGCCATGTACATCGAACAGCTCTACACCGGCTGCCTGGCCCAGGCGGCCTATTACATCGAATCGGAAGGCGAGGCCGCCATTATTGACCCCCTGCGCGAGATTGAGCCCTACCTGCGGCTGGCCCAGCAGCGCGGGGCAACCATCAAGTACGTGTTCGAGACGCACTTCCACGCCGATTTCGTCTCCAGCCACCTCGACCTGCATAAGGCTACCGGTGCCCAGGTGGTGTATGGTCCCTGCGAAATGTGTGAGCTGAGTATCTACCAGGCGCGCGACGGCGAGCGCTTTACGCTGGGTGCCGTAACCCTCGAGGTGCTGCACACCCCAGGGCACACCCTTGAGTCGTCGTGCTTTTTGCTGCGCACCCACGATGGCACCCCGCACGCGGTCTTTACCGGCGATACCCTCTTCAATGGCGACGTTGGGCGCCCCGACCTGGCCGTAAAAGCGGGCCACATCACCTCAGAAATGCTGGCCGACATGCTCTACGACAGCCTGTACGCCAAACTCATGACCCTGCCCGACGAAACCATCGTGTACCCCGGGCACGGGGCCGGTAGTGCTTGTGGCAAACATATGAGCAGCGAAACGGTAACCACCCTGGGGGCCCAAAAACGCACCAACTACGCGCTGCAACCCATGACGCGCGACCAGTTCATTGCGGCCGTGCTCGAAGGCCAAACCGCACCGCCGAAGTATTTCTTCCACGCCGCGCAGGTGAACAAACGCGGCTACGCCCCCATCGAGGAGGTGCTGGCGACCAATACCCGGCCCTTGCCCGTGGCCGACTTCAAGGCCGCCCAGGCCACCGGTGCACTGGTGCTCGATGCGCGTACACCCGACCAGTTTGCCCAGGGCCACGTGCCCGGGGCCATCAACATTGGGCTCGATGGGCAGTACGCGGTGTGGGTTGGTACGCTGCTCGATGCCAACCAGCAGCTGCTGGTGGTGACCGACCCTGGTAAAGAGACCGAAGCCGTACTGCGCCTGGCGCGTGTGGGCTACGAAAACGTGGCCGGTGTACTTGCCGGGGGGATGCCCGCGTGGCAGGCCGCTGGCGAGGCGGTGGCCACGGTCGCCTGCGTTGAGCCCCGCGAACTGGCCACGGTGGCCGCGGCGCCCACTACCCACATCCTGGATGTGCGCAACGCCAATGAGCTGGCAAACGGCACGCTGGCCGGTGCGCTGCACATCCCCTTGGCCGAGCTTGAGGGCCAACTCCAGCGC
>JANRLA010000123.1:0-2692 GCA_033763015.1 Bacteroidia bacterium | reverse complement strand
GCCAACCAGCAGCACGCGCGCTACAACCCCGTCCCTTACCACATCCGCGCCATTGGCGTAGACCGGTTTGGGGGCGAGTACCGCCAGGCGTTTGGCCTGAGCTACCGCATCTTCGGCATACCCCACTACCCGCCCAACGCGCGCTTCGCCCGTACGGTGCTCGGCGAAATCGAGGCCCAAAGCGAAGGCGAGCTACTGCTCACGCCCCAGAACACCGCCGTGCTGTGTAGCACCCCAGCGCTCATTGCCCAGTACCGGGCGCTTGGGTTCTCGGTCTTGCCCGCCGAGGCCGATACCGACTTCTGCGCGGCCCTAGGGCTACCTGTGGCGCCCCCGACGCCCATTCAACTCATCGAGCGCCTGGTTACCGTCGGCGACAGCTGGGCCGACGACCGGCACCTGCGCACCCACCTGGCACCCGCCACCTACGCCCTGTGGCGCGACTTCCCCGAGGCGCCCCAACGCATCCTGCGCCTCTGGCGCGACCCCCTGCTCACCGACAGCGGCAGCCTCACCGAAACCCGCAACTACAGCACCTACGCCTACCAGATGAGCAACCCCGCCATCCTGGAACTCAAGTACCAGGACGTGCGCCAGACCCTCGTCGAGGGCCGCATCGTCGACGAGGGTTGTGCCGATGGGGCCTTGCTCGTGCCCATCGCCCGCGACTTCCCCGACAGCGACCTGATTGGCATCGACATCACCGCCGAGTTCCTCGCCCGCGCCACCGAACGCCAACGCGCCGGCGAGTACGGCGGCACCTTCGTCCACTTCTTCCAGCGCAACATCCTCCAGCCCATTTTCGAACCCCAGAGTCTCCAGACCACCCTCTGCAACAGCACCGCCCACGAGCTCTGGTCCTACGGCCACCAGGCCGAAACCCTGGCCCAGTACCTACAGCTCAAGTTCGAGCAGACCGCACCCGGCGGGCGCATCGTGCTGCGCGACGTGGTGGGCGTAGAAACCCCCGACCTGCCCGTGCGGCTCTACCTACCCGATACCGACGGCACCAACGAAGCGCCCCTTACCGCCCCGGTCGAGACCCTCAGCAGCCGGGCACGGTTCCTGCGGTTTGTGCAGGACTTCCTGCCCCAGCGTGGCCTAGCCCCCATCGCGTACCAAACCCTCACGCACAACGGCAAGCCCTACTACCAGCTCAGGCTCAAAGACGCCCACGAGTACCTGATGCACAAAGACTACACCGACAACTGGGCCAGTGAGATGCAGGAGGAATTCGGTTTCTGGTCGTTTACCCAGTGGCAACGGGCCCTTGAGGCCGCCGGGTTCGAAGTTGTGCTCCACCCCACCCTGCCCGAGCGTGGCAGCCGCGTCTACGCCAACCCCTGGATCATCGCCAACCGGTGGGAGGGGCAAATCGAACTGCTTTACGAAACGGCCAATGGCTGGGTACCCCTGCCCTGGCCCGTCACCACCATGGTGCTCGTCGGGCAGCGGGCAGCCAAACAATATGATTACAACGATTTGGGTTAGATAGGCATGACGGCCGAGGCATTGAGTTGTGTGTTTTTTTGTGCAGCTCTGCTATCTGGCTGTGGGGTGACTACCGAATCAGGGCCCGATACCTACACGGCATTCGGGCCACCCCAGCTGGTAACCGTCACAGGCTACACGGGCAACCTCATGGAGCCCCACCTGTCGAGCAACGGAGAATTGTTGTTCTTTAACAATAGCAACCACCCCGACTCAAACACGCAACTACTTTTCGCTCGCCGAACCAGCACGTTAACTTTTCAGTTTGCGGGCGAAGTTGTCGGCGCAAATACCACTTCGCTGGAGGGCACCCCGAGCATAGATGAGAATGAAAGGCTGTATTTTATAAGTACCCGGAGCTACTTCACGACGCTCGCTACTGTCTACAGCGCAGCATTCTCCGAGGGTACCGCTACCGACGTTAATCTCGTGGATGGCACCAGTAGAATGATCCTGGGGGAATTACAGTTCGACTTCGCCATCAGCTTTGACGGTACCGTTGGGGTGGTGAGCGACGGTCTATTTACGGGTAACCCCTTTCCGGCGGCCAGCGACTTGGCTTGGCTAAAGCGCACTGGCACAGCCTTCCTCCGAACTGAAACCGATCAAGCCCTCCTCCAAGCACTCAATACGGATGCACTCGAATACGCCGCCTGCCTGAGCGCAGATGGGCTAGAGCTTTACTTTACACGGTACACTGAAGCCGATGGATTTGGCATCTTCCGTAGTGAACGTGTTTCGACGAACGCCAACTTCCTTACGCCGCGTCGAGTTTCAGGCATCGAAGGCTTGGTTGAAGCTCCGTGCTTGTCCGCTGATGGCAAACAGCTCTATTTCCACCGCGAGGCAGGGGGGCTGTACCAACTCTGGGTGTGCACCCGGCAATAGGTTACGCCAGCACCGGCTGATGGACTAGCGCCGGGGCGTCGGCCTTAATCCGGCTCATGCCCCCCAGCACGTTGGCCACCTGGCCGTACCCCGCACGCTGGAGCAAGCTGGCCGCCATCATGCTGCGGTAACCACCCGCACAGTGCACCAGGTAGCGGTGGCTGGGGTCTAGGCGCTGGAGTTGGCCCTCAAGCTCGGCCAAGGGGATGTGCAGCGCACCGGCCAGCGTGCCGTTTGCCAGCTCATTGGCGTTGCGCACATCCAGGATGTGGGTAGTGGGCGCCGCGGCCACCGTGGCCAGTTCGCGGGGCTC
>JANRLA010000122.1:0-38720 GCA_033763015.1 Bacteroidia bacterium | reverse complement strand
TTAACACAGAATTGTCACGTTTGGGGCCCCCGTAGGGTACCACCCCTGCCCGGTGGGTTGCACCTTGCAGCCTGCACCAGTCGGGTGAAACACGTAGTCTTGTCCAGGCCTATGACCGACCTTGCCACCCCCCGCAGCCTGTTGTGTGAACGGTTTTTGGGCGTGCGCGCCCGTTCCGAGCGGCTCGTTGCGCCGCTGGCTACCGAAGACACCGTGGTGCAGCCTATGGCCGATGTAAGCCCCCCCAAGTGGCACCTGGCCCACACCACCTGGTTTTGGGAAGAGTTTGTGCTCTCGGTATACCGATCGGCCTACCGGCGGTTTCACCCCGACTACGCCTACCTGTTCAATTCCTACTACGATGCTGTCGGCAGCCGAACCCCACGGCCTGAGCGCGGCTTCATGACACGGCCCACCCTCGCCGAGGTGCTGGCCTACCGCGGGGCCGTAACCGAGGCCCTCGCCGAGTTCATCACCACGGCCCCCGATGCGATCTACAGCGAGGCCGCCCCGCGCATCGTGCTGGGCCTGGCGCACGAAGAGCAGCACCAGGAGCTGCTGCTCACCGACCTGAAGTACATCCTGAGCCTCAGCCCGTTAGCCCCGGTGTATCAGCCGCTGCCGCCTGGCGCCGGGCCGCTGCCCCCACCTCGGCCCCTGGGCTGGCACCCGCTGCCCGAGGGCGTGTACACCCTTGGCGCGGCCCTTGAAGACGGGTTTGCGTTCGACAACGAGGGCCCCCGCCACAAAACCTACCTCCACCCCGTGGCGCTGGCCGACCGGCTGGTCACCTGCGGCGAGTACCTGGCCTTCATCGCCGAGGGCAACTACCAGCGGCCAACCCACTGGCTCTCAGAGGGTTGGGCCTGGGTGCAGGCCCAGAGGCTGCGGGCCCCGCTCTACTGGCAGCAGCTCGATGGGGCCTGGTTTGAGTTTACCCTGCACGGCCTGCAGCCGCTCGACCCCCACCGGCCCGTAGGCCACCTGAGCTACTACGAGGCCGAAGCCTATGCCGCCTGGGCTGGCTACCGGCTGCCGACGGAAGCCGAGTGGGAAGTAGCCGCCCAAACCCTACGGAAGACCGACGCGACCGCCGAGACGGTAACCGAGCCCACCCAGCTACACCCTACGCCCGGCCCTGCGGGCGACTGGTTCGCGTGCCTCTGGCAGTGGACCGGCAGCGCCTACCTGCCTTACCCCGGCTTTCGGCGGCAGACCGATGCCCTGGGCGAGTACAACGGCAAGTGGATGGTCAACCAATGGGTGCTCCGTGGCAGCGCCCTGAGCACCCCGCCGGGCCACAGCCGACCGACCTACCGCAATTTCTTCCACCCCGACAAACGCTGGCAGTTCACCGGCCTACGGTTGGCCCGTTAACCGCCGCTACCGCCCATGCAGGTTACCCCACAACCGCTTGATACCGCTTTTGCCGCCGACGTGCTGGCAGGCCTGGGCCAAACGCCCAAGCGCCTGAGCAGCAAGTACTTCTACGATAGCGCCGGGAGCGACCTCTTCCAGCAAATCACCCAGTTGCCCGAGTACTACCTCACGCGCACCGAAGAGGCTATTCTGCGCCAGCAGGGGCCGCAACTGGCCCAGCGGTGGGCCGGCGAAACGCTCGATGTACTTGAGCTGGGCGCTGGCGATGGCACCAAGACTGCCCTGCTGCTAGAAGCGTTTCTGGGTGCAGGCGTGGCGGCGCGGTACCTACCCATCGATATCTCGGAGAAAGCCCTGGCTGACCTGAGCGCCCATCTGGCCGCGGTGCTGCCCACCGTGCCGGTAGCCCCCCAACTCGCCGATTGGGGCCACGGCCTGGAGGTGGCCTTTCGGCCCGACCGGCGGCGGCTGGTACTGTTTCTGGGCTCGAACATCGGCAACCTGCTGCCCGAAGAGGCCGAAAGTCTTTTTGCCCTGCTGTACGCGCGCCTAGGGCCCGGCGATGCCCTGCTGGTGGGCTTCGATCGGGTGAAAGACCCCGCGGTGCTGGTACCGGCCTACGCCGACAGCGCCGGGGTGACGGCCCAGTTCAACCTGAACCTGCTCCGCCGCATGAACCGCGAGCTGGGCGCCGATTTCGACACGACCTGCTTTCGGCACTTTGCCACCTACAACCCGGACCGCCAGGCGATGGAGAGCTACCTGCTCAGTACCTGTGTGCAGCAGGTGCACGTCGGGGCCCTGGGCCGCACCTTCCGATTTGAGGCCTGGGAAGCACTGCACCTGGAGTACTCGCACAAGTTTACCCTGGCCCGCATCGGGGCCCTGGGTGCCGGGGCGGGGTTTCAGCTTGAAGAACTGTACCAAGACCCCCAGGGTTGGTTTGCCGATGCGCTCTTCACCCGCATGTAAAGAATCTGAAAAGGGCTCGCGCGGCCCCCTCGCGGCTCTACCTTCGTAACTGGAGTACACGCCATGGAAATCAATCGGATGCGCACCGCGCTACAACGTGGCGACGAGAAACTCGTCGCAGAGCTCCTGCGCTCGGGCTACCTGCTCGAAACGCCCTTGGAAGACGAGGTAACCGAGCGGGCCCCCGAGGGCACCGTAACCCTGACGCACTGGGACTGTACCGCGCTGCACCTGGCCGTGCGCTACAACCACCCCGAGCTCGTGCAGTTGCTCTACAAGTCGGGGTGCGATACCGACGCAGAGTGCTACGAAACCGTTACGCGATTTGGGCCCGACGGGCAGCCCCTGGGGCCGCCTCAGAAACGCACCCTCAAGCCCTCCAGCATCTCCATTGACCTGGAGCTGCGCGAAATGACGCTGCTGCTCAACCGGCTACGCGCCATGACCAAGCGGTTGAAAGACGCCGTCACTCAGGGGACGGCCCAGCAGGTAGCCGAGTGCCTGAACGAGGGCACACCGCCCGACCTGCCCATCCAGTGGTCGGAAAAATACCTGAACCAGGGGGTACCCGAGCAGATGACCTTTAGTGGCACCCTGCTGCACTACGCAGTTGCCAAGGCGCAGCTCGATAAAATCAGGGTCTTGCTGGCCTTTGGCGCCAACGCGGGCCAACTGCTCAGCTTCAGTACCCTGACCGAGGACCTGCTTACCGGCAAACGCATCCCTAAGACGACCAACCTGAGCACCAGCACGCTCACCCTGGCCGCGCGCACGGGCATACCCGAGGTTGTTACCCTCATCGAGTCGGCTTCGCTGGCGCAGGAGTAGTTTTGCAGCACCGGTAGTGCAACCTATAGCCCTGGCTTGGGTGTTGCGCCTACCGGCACTACTTCTAGCATGTCCCTTCGTTTTTACCCCTTGACGGTGCACAGCGTGAGCACCGAAACGCGCGAAGCGTACACCATCAATTTTACTAACCCTGACCGGGAGCTCTTTGCCTACAAGGCGGGGCAGTACCTCACGCTCAAGGTGCAGGTGGGCGATGAGCTGCTGCGGCGCTCGTTCTCGCTCAGTAGCGCCCCGCACGAAGAGCTGCTCTCGGTCACGATCAAGGCCCTGCCCGACGGCCGTGTGAGCCAGCACCTGCGCCGAACGCTGGAGCCGGGCGACCGGGTAGAGGTATTGCCACCGATGGGCAAGTTCTTCGTCGCGCCCGAGCCGATGCACGCCAAACACTACGTGCTCATCGGCTGCGGCAGTGGCATTACCCCGCTCATGGGCATGCTCAAGGCCATTTTGCACCTGGAGGGCGATAGCCGAATCACACTGCTGTACGGCAACCGCAGCGAGGCCACGACCATCTTCCGCCAGCAGCTCGAGGAGCTAGCGGCGCGTCACCCCAAGCGCCTGGCGGTAACCCACGTTTTGAGCCAGCCCGAGGGGCCCACCGCCCATGTGGGGCGGCTCGAAGGGCCGTTACTCAAGTCGCTGATCCAACAGGCCCAGCAGCAACACCGGTTGCCCATTGGGTACTACCTCTGCGGGCCCGAGGGCATGATGGCCTCGGCCAAGGCCGTGCTCAAAGAGCTCGGTGTGCCCGATACCGTGGTGCACACCGAGTACTACTCGGCCCCGGTGGCCGATGCCTCGGAAGCTGAGACGGAAGCCGAGGGCCTGGAGTACGAAATCGTCACCCAAAACGTAACGGTACTGCTCGAGGGTACCGAAACCGTGGTGACCGTGCCCCCCGACCAGTCGATTCTGCACGCGGCGCTCAAGCGGGGCCTAGACCCGCCCTACGCCTGCGAAGAGGGCGTTTGCTGCACGTGCCGGGCCCTGCTCCTGGAGGGTATGGTGGCGATGGACGAGCGCGAGGGGCTCTCAGACGAAGAGCTGGCCGCGGGCTACATCCTTACCTGCCAGAGCCACCCCCTCACCGCCGATGTAAAGCTGCGCTATGGCTGAGTTGCGGGTAAGCCAAGACCCCGCCTACTTCCGGCGGCAAGGGGTACTCGCGCGGTTCCGGCTTACACCCTGGCGCTTTAAGTGGTTCATGGCCCTCTACCCGCCGCTGCTGGTAAACGGGGTGCGGGCACTGCGGGTTGCGCCCACCTACCAGCACGTACGGGTGAAGCTGGCCAAAACGTGGCTCAACACCAACTTCAATGGCTCGATCTTCGGCGGGACCCTCGCGGCAGCCTTCGACCCCTGGCTGGGGGTGATGTACTGGCAGATACTCAACCACCGGGGGGTGCACGCCCTGGTGGTCAATCTTTCGCTGAAAGTCGAGTTCAAGCGGCCGGCGCTCACCAGCGTATGGATGGACTTTACCGTGACCGATGCCGAGGTCGAGGCCGCGTTGGCCAGCCTTGCCGAGCGGGGCAAGTACGTGGTGCCCTACACCGTGCAGGCCCTCGACCGGCAGGGCACCTGTATTGCCCAGGCCGAGGTCGTGTTGCACATCCGCACCCGCCAGGCCACCCAACCCACGGCGGGTATCTCGTTCTAGTGCGTCAGACTAGCGCAGCAGCAGCGATCCGTCGCCGTACGACAGGAACCGATACCCGTGCGCCAGGGCGTGGGTGTAGATCTGGCGCCAGCGTTCGCCCACCAGCGCCGCAACCAGCAGCAGTAGCGTACTGCCGGGCTGGTGAAAGTTGGTGATGAGGCCTGAGGCGACCCACTGCGGGTAACCCGGGGCCAGCACAAGCTGGGTAAGAGCCCTCAGGCCCTCGGGGTGTGTACGGGCCAGTTCGGCAAAGACATCGGCGGGGGGCGGCAGGGGGCCGGGCCGGTGGCGGTAGGGCGCCCACTGCTCGAGAGAACTGCCACCCTCGAGCCCCAGCCAGTACAGGCTCTCGAGGGTGCGCAGGCTGGTGGTGCCCACGGGCACGACGGGCCTGCCGGTGGCCAGGGCGTCGGCCACCTGGCGTAGGGTGGCGGCGGGCACAAAAAAGGGCTCGCCGTGCATGGTATGGCCGCCCAGGGTTTCGGCTGCCAGGGGCTGAAACGTGCCCGCCCCGACGTGCAGAACAACCTCGGCCGTTTCGTGGCCCGCCTGGGCCAGCCGCGCCAGCAGCGTGGGGGTTAGGTGCAGGCCTGCGGTTGGGGCAGCGACCGAGCCTGGGTGTTGGGCGTAGGTGGTCTGGTAGTCGGTGCGGTCGGCGGGGGTGTCAGGCCGTTCCAGGTAAGGGGGTAGCGGCACGTGGCCCAACTGGCCGAGCACCTCTGCAAAACTCAGCTCGGCCGGTTGCCAGCTCAGGCGCACCTGGGGGCCGGTGGCGGTGGTGGGTAGGCGCGTCAGGGCCAGGGTAAGTTCCGTGCCGCCGAGGGTGAGCGTTTCGCCTACTTTCCAGCGCTTGCCGCCGCCAATGAGCACCTGCCAGACCTGTGGGGCGGGTGCGGCCAGGGCGGCATCGGTGGCGCCATCGGCGGGCGCAAGGCAAAACACCTCGACGGCGGCCCCGGTGGCGCGCGTGGCGTGCAGCCGGGCGGGCACTACCTGCGTGGTATTGAGTAGCAGCAGTGCCCCGGGGGGCAGGTGTTGGGGCAGGTCTACAAAGGTGGTATCGAGCAGCTGGGCACCATCGCTGACCAACAGCCGGGCGGCGTCGCGCGGGGCCACCGGGTGGCGCGCAATGCGCCCAGGCGGGAGGGTGTAGGTGTAGGCGCTGGCGGGGGTAGCCTGTACGCTTTCGAGCAACGAACCGCCCAGGGGCGGTGGCAGAGTTGCCGATTCGTCTGGTGTTCGCTTTTTTTGCACCCTGATTTTTGAAAGGCCCAACTTGGGCACTGGCCCATGGCAAAAGTAACGACCGACGAAACGGCCCCCGAAACCCCGACGCTAGAAGCCGCCGCCCAGAGCACGGCCCCCGCGGGTGATGCCAAAACCCTACAGGCACTCTTCACCGGTTACCGGTGGGTGCTACCCGCCGTGGTGCTGGGGGTACTGCTAACCCTGTTGGGTGTTTACCTCTACAACAGCCAGCAAGAATCGCTGCAGGCCGAGGCCGCCGAGCAATGGGTATTTGCCGTGGATGCCTTCAACCGCGACTCGTTCGCCCTGGCCATCGCTGGCGACGGCCAAAACCCCGGCCTTGAGCGCATGGTCGAAGACTACGGCAGCACTCCCACCGGCAACCTGTGCCGGTACTACCTGGGCGCGAGCTACCTCAAGCTCGGTGAGTTTGAAAAAGGCGTAGCCGCCCTGAAAGCCTACCGCAAGCGCGACAACCTCTATGGGCTGATGGCCTACCGTGGCATGGCCTTTGGGCAGGAAGAGCTGGGCCAGTTTGAAGCCGCCGCCTTGAGCTACCTGCAGGCCAGCGAGGTTATTGCCAATGCCGAGACCACCCCGCTGAACCTCTTCGATGCCGCCCGTGCCTACGAGTTGGCCGGTAAGCCCGAAAAGGCCCTGCCGCTGTACCAGCGCATCGAAAAAGAATTTCCGCTCAGCGCAGAGGGCCAGGGCGTAGCCAAAGACATTGCCCGGCTCGAAACGGCCCAGCGGTACAAAACCGCCCCTGCAGCCGCTACCGCACCCGCCGGGCCAGCAGCACCCACCGATTCGGCGGCACAGCAGTAGCCAGCACGTAGCGTGGGTAGGGTTCGCCGCCCCTGGGGGTGCCTTCCGTTATGCGCAACCGTTGGCGTAGGGCCTCGGGGGTAAGGTCAACGTTTCGGGTATGTACCACGGCAGCGCTATAGCCCCGTGCGTGGAGCACGTCGGGCAAGGTTTTGGGTTTGTAGGGCAGCACGGCATCCAGCGCCAGTACGCGTGCGGGCAGGTGCCCCTCGGGTACGCCCTCGGCCATGAGGTAGCCCGTGGGGCCAAACCTACGGGGCGCCGCCAGGCCGTACTGCTGGGCAAAGCTGGCCGTGAGCCGCAGCTTTTCAATCGCCGGGTCGGGTAGTAGCAGGTAGCTGCCGGGCGCACCCGTGGGCAGGGCTTCGGTGGGCACTCCGGTCACCGACCACGCCTGGCCTTGCCAGATGCCCTGGGCCTGGTGGCGCAGGTGAGGTGCCGTAGGGCCCGGGTCTAGCTCGAGGAGTAGTTCTTTCACTTCGCCTTCCAGGCTTAGGGCACGCAGGGCTGCAATCCCCGGCAGCCCGTGGGCCTCGCGGGGTTCGAAAAGGGGCGAGAGCTTGGCCCAGGTGGGTATTCCCAGCGCGTGGAGCCGGGGTAGCAGGGCGACAAGGTTGGGCGCACCGTCGGCCAGGGCCACGGTTTTGGTGCGCTGGGCCGTACGGCGGGCGGGGTCTACAAACGCAAACTCGGGCTGCGGCGTGGGGGGGCTGGCGAGCCAGGCTTCGGCGGTGGTGTGCACCGGGGTGACGTTCGCCGCGCCGAGGCGGGCCAGGTTGTGGCGCAGCAGGTGGTAGCGGACGGGGTCGGGCTCCAGGGCAATCACCTTATCAAAACGTGCGGCCAGCGCCAGGGTATCGGCGCCCAGCCCTGCGGTAAGGTCTACGGCCAAGCGTCCGCGCGGGAAGCCCCGCAGCTCGGCGATGGCCGGGTGCGTGGCCTGCTCTACGGCCTCGCGCAGCAACAGGCACCCTGCGGCAACAAAGGCTGGTAGCTTAGGGGCGGCCGCCCGGCGGAGGGCCAGTTGGGTGGCCACCAGTGGGCCCAGCCCGTGGGGCGCACCCTGGAGGGCAAAGGCAACGGTGTTGGGGTCTGCACCCGCGTACTGGGCCAGGAGCGCCTCTGCCTCTGGGCTTGTCAAGCGCACGAAATGGTCAAGCTCCACGTTTCAACAGCAGTTTCGCCGCATGAAAGCTACACATCCCTTCCGGCCGCTCGAGTCGCTGGACGAGCTCGAACGCATTGCCGCCGCTTCGGCTAGCCGCCCTCAGGTGCTCTTCAAGCATTCCACCCGGTGCAGCATCAGTGCCATGGCCCTGAGCCGCATGACACAGGGTGCCAACCACCTGGCCGACAAAGCCGATGTGTACGTCCTGGACCTGATTCGCTACCGCGAGGTGAGCAATGCCATCGCCGAGCGCTTCCAGGTACACCACGAGAGCCCCCAGCTGCTGCTCATCGAGCAGGGCGACTGCACGCTGGAGCAAAGCCACCTGGAGATAGACCCCAGGGCCGTGGCGGGGCAAATCGGCTAGCGCAGCCCGAGGTCCCAGTGGTTCAGGTCGCCCATGGCGTAGTGGGCGGTAATGTCGACCTGGGCGGGGCAGATGCTCACGTAGCCGTGGGCAAGGGCCCACTCGTCGGTGTCTTCGCCGTGGTCGTCGGTGTGGAACTTGCCCGTGAGCCAGTAGTAGTCGCGGCCGTAGGGGTCTACCCGCCGGTCGAATTCTTCGATGAAGCGCCCGTCGCTCTGCCGGGTAATGCGCATCCCTTTGAGCTGGTTTAAGGGCAGGTAGGGGATGTTGACGTTGAGGACGGTGTGCGAGGGGATGCCCTGCGCGATGGCCTGCCCGACGATGGCCGATGCGACGGTTCGGGCGGCGGTAAAGTCGGCGTCCATCCGAAAATTGCAGAGCGAAAACCCGATCGAGGGGATGCCCTCGATGGCGCCTTCCATCGCCGCCGACATGGTGCCGGAATAGAAGATGCTGATGGACGAATTGCTGCCGTGGTTGATGCCCGAGACCAGCAAATCGGGCCGCAGGCCCAGCACGCCGATGGCCAGCTTGACGCAGTCGGCCGGGGTGCCGCTGCACGACCAGGCCTCGATGTCGGTGAAGATGTCCTCGCGCGTCAGGCGCAGGGGGCGCCCGATGCTGATGGCATGGCCCATGCCGCTTTGGGGGCTATCGGGGGCTACGACGCTCACCTGGCCGTAGGGCCGCACAGCCTCGACCAGGTTTTTGATACCGTGGGCGGTGATGCCGTCGTCGTTGCAAACCAGTATGTGCAGCGGGCGGTCGGGGCTCCCTACCGGCAGGATTTTCCGGGTCGTCATGGGGCCAAAAGTAGGGCGACGACCGGCAGTGGGTGGGCTACCGCAGGAGAAAAAAGACTAATCCTTCAGCAGGCTTTCCAGCTTACGGGTCAAGGCTTCGCCGCGCAGGTTCCAGGCCAGAATCTGGCCATCGGGGCCCAGCAGCACCGTGGCGGGGATGGCCTTCACGTTGTATCGCTGGGCGGCGCTGTTTTGCCAGCCCTTCAGGTCGCTTACCTGCACCCAGGGCAGACCGTCGGTACGGATGGCGCGCACCCAGGCGGCTTTGTCTTCGTCGAGGCTTACCCCGTAGATCTCGAACCCCTTCGGCTTGAAGCGGTTGTAGAGCTTCACGACGTAGGGGTTCTCCTTTCGGCAGGGCCCGCACCAGGCGGCCCAGAAGTCGATGAGGACGTACTTGCCGCGCAGCGACGAGAGCGCCACGGTCGTGCCTTCGGGGGTCGTGAGCGCGATTTCGGGGGCCGTTTCGCCGATGCGCAGGTGCTCCTGGCTTTTCAGTTGGGCCTCGAGCGCCTGGGCAAATTTGTCGGTGGCCCCCTCCTCCAGGTACCGCCTGCCGATCAAGTCGAGCAGCTGGGCATCGTCGGCCACGGCTTCGGTCGCCCCTTTCAGGAAGGCCTCGCGCGTGAGCGAGCCTTGGGGCAGCTGTGCCAGGATGGCATCGAGCCGGGCAGTAACGCTGTCGGGTGGCAGGCCCAAGCGGCGCACAAACTGCCCAAAGCCCTGGGCTTTCTGGTACCATTGGGGTAGGTAGCCCAGTACCGGGCTCTGTAGGCTGTCGTGGGCCACGAGCCAATCGAGAAAGTGCTGCTCGATGGGGTATTTCGCGGGCTGGGTAGCCAGCTCGTAAGGTGGAATGGCGCTCGTGGCGGCCAGTATGGGCAGAATGGTCAGCCCAGAACGGCGCAGTGAATCGGCATCCTTCAACTGGCGCTGCCAGATATCGGCCACCGCGGCGCGGAGCGAATCGCCCTTCAGGCGGCTTTTTGCCAGCTGGTAGCGCTGCGCACGGGCTACCCCTTGGCGGGTGTAGGCCCAAAACGCGGTGTTTTCCTCCGAGCCCTCAAACACCGGGTTTTTCGTCGGTGTGATGCCGGTGGTTTTGATGCGTACCTCAGGCTCGGTACCCAAAAGCAGCGGCAGCTCGTCGAATGACGAAAAGGTGAGGACGTAGTGCCCCGGCCCCGGCACCCGAACCGGTAGTGTAAAACTGGCTATCGTGCCCTTTTTGACCAGCTTGGCGGCGCCCAGCCATTGGTTGTTGCCCGCGCCGCGCCAGAATAGCCGGGCACTGTCGGCACCAATGGGGTGCGTATCGAGCTCGCCCCGAAGCACGACCTCAGTGCCTGCGCCGGGGGCCGCCGCCGGTTGTTGGCTGCACCCAAGTGCTACGAGCGCCAAGAGGGCCACTAGCCCCTGGCGCGCGCCCAATACGTGTGGTTTGTACGCCATTACGGAAGCAGTTGCTGCAGTTTTTCGCGCAGGGCATCGCCGCGCAGGCCTTTGGCCACAATAATGCCTTGCGGATCGACCAAGAGCGTCATGGGGATGGCATTGACGCCGTACTGCACGGCAACGGAGCTCTGCCAGCCTTTGAGGTCGGATACCTGAAGCCAGGTGAGCTTGTCGGCGGCAATGGCCTCTTTCCAGTTCGCCTCATCTTCGTCCAGGCTCACGCCCAGGATTTCGAAGCCCTTGGGCTTGAAGTCGGCGTACACTTCGACAACATTGGGGTTCTCCTGGCGGCAGGGCCCGCACCACGAGGCCCAGAAATCGATGAGCACATACTTGCCGCGCAGGTCTGAGAGCTTCAGGGTGCCGCCCTCGGGTGTGGGTTGTTCAAAATCGGGGGCGGGTCTCCCGACTTGGGTGGCCGCCACGGCCTTGGCGGTTTCCTGTAGGGGGCCCACGAGTGGGTGGTCGGGGTAGGCCTGGGCAAAGACTTCGGTGTAGTGGGGCAGCAGGCCGCTCTTTACCTGGTCGGCACCAATGAGCAGGTTGATCAGGAACGCCTGGTGCACGGTGCTGCCGGGTTCCAGCGCTTCGAGCGCAGCGTCGACGACAGGGAAGGCGGCTTCGGGGCTTAGCTCGGGGTAATAGGCTACCCGGCCCGCGAAGCCGCGCACGTAGCCGTAAAACTCAGGTACACCCCCCAGGAGTGGGTGCTTCAGGTCGATGCGGGTAAAGTAGGTGCCCAGCAGGTATTCGGCTTCGCTGGCAAACGCAGTGTGGATGGCCGGGCGGTAATTGGGAAATGACTTAAGGGTGGCTGCCAACCCTGCAATGCCGGGCACCTGGGCCCAGCGGGCAAAGGCACCGTCGTAGGCGGCCATAAACTGGTCGCGCAGCTCGGCAAACTGGGCATCGTCGGTCAGGGCGCTGGCCTCTTCTTCGTAGCGGGCGGTAAGGGTTTTGTCGAGCGAATCGGCGGCAGCCCAGAGGTAGGCGTAGCGGGCGCTCTCGGTGCCGGGGGCAAACACGGTTTGTTCGGCATCGGCATCCAGGGCAAACACCTGCTCGGCGGTGGTGAGGATAACGATCGGCCAGCGCGGCTCGTCCACGCCCAAAAAGTATACCCCAGGCTGGGGCACGTTGGCCGTGAGCGTGTGCCGCCCAGCGGTGGGGGTGCTTTCGCCCAGGGGCTGCACCTCCAACCCATCGTAGTGGTACAGGCCAATGGGGCCGCTAAATGTAGCGGCAGCGGTAGCGCTACCCGTTACCTGAAAGGATAACCGGGCCTCGAACCCACCCTGGGCCTGGGCAACGGTCCCGGCCAACGTCAGGGCCAGGGCAACACAACTGTACGCGAAACGAAGCATGTGCAGAACGAATAGATGTGCAAACAAGCGAAGACTGGCAAAACCCGTTCCAGTGCGTGACTGAACAGACTGTGAAACTACCCACGCTGGGCTTCGAGCGCCTCGGCGACAAGGGTATTAATGGTTTTTGGGTCGGCTTTGCCGCCGGTGCTTTTCATGAGCTGGCCCACGAAAAAGCCCAACAGGCCGGTTTTTCCGCCCAGGTAGGTGGCCACCTTGTCGGGGTTGGCGGCGAGTAGCGCACCGATCTCTGCGGCCAATGCGTCGGTATCGGTATCGAGAACCAGGTTTTCGGCCTGGGCAATGGCTTCGGGGTCGGCGCTGCCGGGCCCGTGGGCCTGTTCGTGGGCCAGGGCCAGGGGGAACAGGCGCTCTTTGGCTACCGAGAACGACACCTGCCCGCCCTCGACGAGCCGGGCAATCTGGTGCAGCGTTGCGCCGGCGAGCGGGAAGGCCTCAATGCCGACGGCCTGGTCGTTGAGGTAGGTACGCACCGGGCCCAGCACCCAGTTGGCAGCAGTCTTGTAGTCGAGCACGTTGCCCGTTTCGCCCTCGACAACCGATCGGTAAAAGGCTACCATTTCTTTCGACTCGGTGAGTAGCGTGGCATCGAAATCGGGTAGCCGGTACGTCTCGGTAAACCGGCGGTAGATCACCTCAGGCAGCTCGGGCATCTCGGCCCGTAGGGCCTCGAGCTGGGCAGGGGTGATGGCCAGGGGCTGCAGGTCGGGCTCGGGGAAGTAGCGGTAATCGTCGGCCGATTCCTTGTCGCGCATGGCGGTGGTTTTGCCCGTGGCGGCATCGAACGACCGGGTTTCGCGGGCTACGGTGCCACCGGCTTCGAGCAGCTCGGCCTGGCGCTGGGCCTCGTAGGCAATGGCGCGGCCTACGTTGCTGATGGAGTTTAGGTTCTTTACCTCGGCGCGGGTGCCCAGCTGGCTGGTGCCGCGTTTGCGTACCGATACGTTGGCGTCGCAGCGCAGCGAGCCCTCTTCCATGTTGCCGTCGCAGATGTCGAGGTAGCGCACCAGCTTGCGCACCTCGGTGAGGTAGGCCATGGCCTCCTCGGGGCTGCGCATGTCGGGTTCCGATACAATTTCGATGAGACCGACCGAGGCGCGGTTGAGGTCGATCAGCGTATCGAAGGGGTCTTGGTCGTGCAGGCTTTTGCCGGCATCTTCCTCGATGTGGATGCGCGTGATACCGATAGTTTTGGTGGTAAGCTCGCCGGTCGTTCTATCGGTATACCGAACGGTAAGCCGGCCGCTGCGGCAGATGGGCGTGGTGTCTTGGCTGATCTGGTAGCCCTTGGGCAGGTCGGGGTAGAAGTAGTTTTTGCGCGCGAAGTGGCAGCGCTCGGCAATGGTACAGCCCGTGGCCAGGCCCATTTTGATGGCCAGCTCTACGCAGGCCTTGTTCAGTTGGGGCAGGGCGCCGGGGTGGCCCAGCGATACGGGCGAGACGCGGGTATTGGGCCGGCCGGCAAAGGCTACGGCATCGGCACAGAAGATTTTGCTGTGCGTGGCCAACTGGGCGTGTACCTCGAGGCCCACCACGATTTCATAGTCTGAAGGAAGTGCCATGACGTGGCAAAACTACGCGCTGGTGCCCCACGGCGCCGCGGGTTGTGCACGGGCGCTGGGTGTATTCCACCTCGGCGCGTGAATTGTTTAGTGGACACGCGTGCGCTAAATTGACTTAGTATAGCATGGTTATGGTAAAACCCGCAGAGATGACCGATGGGCAGGTGCACCAACGGATACAGGCGTTTATCCGTCACCTGGGGATAAGCAACAACGAGTTTGCGAAGCAGATTGGCGATTCGAGCGCCAAGATCTCGCAGGTGACCTCGCCAGGTGGCAAGAACCCCGATTTCCGCATCAGCCTGTTGGTCAAGATACTGGCCCGGTACCCGGCCTTGCGCACCGATTGGCTCTTGACGGGCGATGGCCCGATGCTCAAGTCGCTGACCGAAAGCGCGCTGCCGACCGAGGGCGAGCTCGGTGCGCCACGGCCCCCCGAGGCCGGGTGGCGCCAAGCGCTCGAGACCGAGCGGGCGGCTCACCAAACCATCCCCCTGGTCGAGCAAAAAGCGTATGCCAGCTACCTGGCCGGCTACGCCGACCCCGGCTACCTCACCAGTCGCCCTTACATCTACTACCCCGAGCTCAAGGGGCTGGGCCCGCTGGTGGCCATCCGGGTACAGGGCGAGAGCATGAGCCCCACCATCCTGCCCGACGACGTGCTGCTGTGCAGCTACCAGGAGCCCGGCGACCGGGTGAAACCCGGGGGCGTGTACGTGGTGTGCAGCCGCGAGGGCGTGGCGGTAAAGCGCGTTGTGCCCCGAAGCTCGGGCCTGCTCTGCCTGTCTGATAACCCCGACTACCCGCCCTTCGAAGTCACCCTGGCCGAGGTAGCGCACCTCTGGCGGGTGCGCCGACGGGTAACGGCCTTCCTGGAAGCGACGGCGCACATAGACGACCGGCTACAGACCGTCGAACAACAACTGGCCGAACTCAAAGAGCGCCTGGGCTAGCCCTCTAGCGCACGCCGCTTCAGGGCCTGCCGGTCGATCTTGCCGCTCGCGCCCAAGGGTAGGTCCTCGACCAGGTGGTAGCGTTTGGGCAGCTTGTAGCTGGCCAGGCGGTCTTTGGCCCAGGCGCGCAGGGCCTCCCAATCGAAGGCCCCAGGGCCGTGCCAGACCAGGAACGCAACGCCGACCTCGCCCCACTGGAGGTCGGGTACGCCCACGATGCCGATGTCGGCGAGGCCCGGGTAGTGGCGCAATGCGGCCTCTACCTCGGCAGGGTATACGTTTTCGCCCCCGCTGATGTACAGGTGCTTGATCCGGTCAACGACGTAATAGTAGCCCTCCGGGTCGCAGGTTACCACATCGCCCGTGCGCAGCCACCCGTCGGGGGTAAAGGCCGCTGCCGTGGCCTCGGGGTTCTGCCAGTAGCCCGGGGTCACCACCGGGCCGCAGAGCTGGAGCTCGCCGGGGGTGCCCTGGGGGCAGGGGTTGCTATCCTCGGCGACCACCCGCACCTGCACGTGCCGGTTGGGCGTGCCGATGGAGCCCCGTTTGCGCAGGGTGTCTTCGGCGGGCAGGCTCGTGATGCCGGGGCCTGCTTCGGTGAGCCCGTAGCCCTGGCGGATGGCCACTCCCTTGGCGTGCCAGGTCTCGATGAGTGGTACCGGTAGGGCCTCGCCCCCCACCACCAGGAACCGCAGGTGGCCGAGCCCGGCCGCTGGCCAGGCGGGGTCTTCGGTCAGGATGCGGCACATGGTGGGTACCAGCATGGCCGTGCTCACGGCGGGGTCGGTCAGGGCCGCCAGCACAGGCCCGGCCTCGAAGCGGGGCAGTAGCCTAAGGGCGCCGCCGGCAAAGAGGGTGGGCGTGGGCAGCACGTGCCACCCCCCGGTGTGGAAGGGGGGCATAAGGTGCAGGGCCACGTCGGCTGCGCCTAGGCCGAAGCGCTCGTGGGTGTTGAGCGCGTTGTAGTACAGCATACCGTGGGTGTAGACCACACCCTTGGGCGCGCCTGTGCTGCCACTGGTAAAGAGCAGCATGAGGGGCTGCTGGGGCCCGTGTGGGGGCGCCTCGGGCAAGGTTTCGCTTCGGGGGAGGCCGAGCAGGGGCTCCAGCGGCTCGAGGGAGGGGCCGTCGGCGAGGCTTTGGGCCAGCGTAGCCCAGGCCGAGCTGTGATAGAGGCAGCGGGGCTGGGTAGCGGCCAGCAGGGTGCCAAGCTCTTGGGCTGCCAGACGTGTATTGAGCGGCACAAGGACGGCCCCCAGGGCCTGGCAGGCACTGAAAAGCACCAGCAGCGCGGGGTGGTTGTCGGCGAGCACAGCAATGCGGTCGCCGGGCGCGACGCCCTGGGCGCGCCAGTACTGCTGCAGGGTGAGGGCCGTAGCGGCCAGGTCGAGGTACGTCAGGCGCTGGCCGGTGGCCAGGTCGTGTACCGCCAGGGCCTGGGGCTGGTGCCGGGCGTGTACAAGGGCATAGGTACTCCCCAAAGCTGGGTGCATGGTGGGCTACGCCGGTGGGCTGGGCGCTACCACAAATTGCAAAAAGCCGCAACCGATGGCGTGCAGGTCGCGGATTTCGTCGGGGTTGAGCAGGCGCTCGTCGAGGTAGAGTAGCAGGCCCCTTCCGTTGCTTTCGAGCCGGAAGTCGACCGTTTGGCGCTCGAGGTACTCGAGCAGGCCTGGGGTGAAGAACGCCCGGATGGCATCCACCTCGCGGCCGCGCAGCAGGTAGCGGTTCGAAAAGGTGGGGTATTCGGCAAAGTTGATGTCGGCGAAGCCCACATAATCGGCCACCCGGGTCATCAGGCTTTCGCTGCGGAGGGTGAAATGAGGGATGGGCTCCGGCAGGCCGTCTGCCAGCCAGACGGTGAGCTGGAACTCCTGGGCCGCAATGCCCAGGTATTCGGCGACCGTGAGGTCTTTGATGACGTAGCGTAGGCTCGACGGGGCACAGGGGAGGGGCCCCTGCAGGGTGTTCTCGGCGTATTTGACCAGTTTTTCCTCGAAACTGGGGTAGCCCACGAAGCGGGCGTGGGCAGCGTATTTGTGGGGCAGGAAGTCGGCGCCCAACGACACGGCGAGGCGCGAGAGCTCGCGGCGGTGGAAGCCGCTGGGGGTAGCCGGGATGGGGTGTACGGCGATTTCGGCGGGTAGGGGGTCGGTGGGCAGTACGTGCTCGGAGGTATCGCCTGGCAGGCCCACGAACTCGAACCGGCCACCGGTCTGGGCGTACTCGGCGCCAATGCGCCGCAGTTGCTCGACAACGCTGGCCTCTTTCAGCCGGGCATCGGTACAGTCTACGATGACCAGCCGACTGCCGGGCAGGGGCTCCAGCGCCCGCCGCAGGGCCCTTTCGTTGGCAAATGCTGCCGGGTGCCGGAAGTGGACGTACACGGTGCGCTCGTCCGACTCGTAGTCAATGTCAATCACGGGCTTGAGTAGTGCCCGCAGCGGTGCCCCCCGCAGGATGTGCAGCCCCATGTGGGTGGCCAGCCCCAGGCCCACGCCCACGAGTAGGTCGGTGGCCAGGCACCCAGCGACGGTGACAAGGAACACGTAAAACGCCCAGCGCCCGTGCGCGGCGGCATCTTTCCAGACCTGGAGCGAGGTCAGCTGGTAGGCGGTTGCCAGCAGGATGGCCGCCAGGGCCGCGAGCGGTATCCGCCGGATGGCCCCCGCGAGCAGCAGGAGGCACAGGAGCATGCACACGCCGTTGAAAAAGTTAGCCCAGCGGGTACGCCCGCCCGCCTGCACCACCGCCGCCCCGCGCACAATGCTAGCAATCATGGGCTGGCCCCCGATGGCACCACTCAGGGCGCTGCCCAGCCCCACGGCGGCCAGGTCGCGCTGCTGGTTGGTGCGGCGGCGGTAGGGGTCGAGCCGCTCGACGGCGGCGGCGCTGAGGATGGATTCGAGTCCCTGCACCAGGGTCAGGGTGACGACCGCCGCCCAAAACGGCCCGGTAAGCGCCTGGGTAAAGTCGGCGAAGACAATGCCGCTGGTCCACTGCTCGGGCATCTGCACCCGTAGCTCTGCTGGCAGCCCCAGGGCTGAGCCCAGCAGCACACCCACCCCTGCTGCAACAATGGGCATGGGCACAGTCTTACGCAACCGTTTGGGCAGCAAATTGGGTAAGGCAAGCAGCGCCAGGCAGGCCCCAGCCACCAAGGCGGCGGCGGGGTGGGCGTGCTGTAGGCTGGTGGGCAGCGCCAAAAAAAGCTCAATGGCTGTGCCGCCCGAGGCTTTGGTGCCGAGCGCGGTGTGGACTTCCTTCGAGAGCACAATCAGCCCCACGGCTGCCATCAGCCCGTGCACCACGCTCTCGGGTACCAATGCCACCAACTGGTTGAGCGCCAGCCGACTAATGAGGATGAGTAGCACCCCCGCCACCACCGTCACGGCCAGTACGTGGGGGTAGCCCGCCACCACATCGCCCCCACCCAGGGCCACCGCGGCCTGGTACATGATGATGATCAGGCCCGGCGCCGGGGCGTTGACCGTGAGGTACGAACCGTTGATGAGCGCCACTAACAGGCCCCCCACCACCGCCGTGAGCAGGCCCGACACCGCCGGTGCCCCCGAAGCCAGTGCAATGCCGATGCTCAGGGGTAGGGATACCAGAAAGGCGATGAGCCCCGCCAGGAGGTCGGCCCGCCAGTTTTCGCGCAGCCCCGCCAGGCCATCCTGGGGGATGGTGGGGCGCACGCCGGGCAGGTAATCGGTCCGGTAGGCCATCGTAGGGTGGGGTTGGCAGGCTGGGGGGTGCCGAAAGGTCGTATACTTGCCCCTCGTTCACCCCTTAACCGCGGCTACAAGATGGCTACACGGCTACTGGCAAACCAAATTGTACTTATCACCGGTGGCAGCCGCGGCATTGGCCGTGCGTTTGTGCAGGCCTTTCATGCCCACGGGGCTACGGTGACCTTTACCTACGCTGGTAACCATGCCAAAGCCGAAGAAACCGTTGCACTCTGCGGCGGCGAGGTGAAGGCCATCCAGGCCGATGCCGCCGACTTTGGGCTTGCCCAGCAGATCGTCGACCAACTCGTTGCCACGCACGGGCGGCTCGACTGCATCGTGAACAACGCCGGGATCACCCGCGACAACCTGCTGCTGCGCATGACCGAGGCCCAGTGGGACGAGATTATGGATGCCAACCTTAAGTCGGTCTTCAACTACACCAAAGCCGCCGCCAAGCACATGCTCAAGCAGCGCGGGGGCTGCTTCATCAACCTCAGCTCGGTGGTGGGCGTAAACGGCAACGCGGGCCAGAGCAACTACGCGGCCACCAAAGCAGGTATCATTGGCTTTACCCAGTCGGTGGCCAAGGAGCTGGGCTCGCGCGGCATCCGCGCGAATGCCATTGCCCCAGGCTTTATTGCCACTGAGATGACCGAAAACCTGCCCGAGGCCGAACTCGCGCGCTGGCTGCAGGGCATTTCGCTGGGCCGACCGGGTACGGCACAAGAAGTGGCCGACCTGGCCGTGTTTCTGGCCTCGCCGATGGCCAGCTACATCACGGGTCAGACGCTGGTCATAGACGGCGGCATGCAGTAACGCTTCCCTGTATAGAAAGACGAAAGGGCCACCCCAGTGGGTGGCCCTTTCGTCTTTCTGGGGGGACTACCCGTTACTTGGTGAAGGCGTAGGTAAGGCCCAGGGTGAAGCGGGCGCCTTCTTTGTAATTCAACCAATCGTATTCAACGCCGTCGATGGTAGACGTCCAGCGAACAGCTGGGTTGAGCACGTTCTGTGCTGCAATTCGTACCGTGTAGCGACCATCTTCGCCACCCAGTTTTTGCTGAATGTTAATATCTAAGGAGTTACGGGGCTGCTCGAAGTAGTTTGGCGTGCCAGGGTTGGCGACAAGTATTAGTCGTTCACCAAAGCGGTTGAAGGCTACGGTGTAGCTACTGCCGGTTGTCTCGTTTAAGTACGTGAGGTTGGCATTTACGACGTAATCTGACTGTGCGTACAGGTCACGTGTTGTAGGGATATCATCATTAGGGAAAGTTTGACGGTAACGATCGATCTCAGATTGCGGCACATCGACCTCAGAAAACGTTAGCGACCCGTTAAATCCAAAGGAGAGGCGGTTTAGGGCAGGTGAGATAAAGCCCAAATTTTTTCTGAAATCAACCTCGGCACCGTACACGACAGCATTGTCTACGTTTTGCCATGTAACTATAGGATTGCTACCGGTAAATAATTGTGCTTTCTCAATTGGCTTTTGAATTGATTTGTAGTAGGCAGAAACCGCAATTACCTCTGTAGTAGTCGGGAAATACTCATACCTAAAATCTAGATTGTCTATAAGTGAGCGATCGAGGGCGTTGTTGCCAACTGTTCTCGCGCCACCAAAAAAGTCAAATTGGTTAAAGGGAGCTATCTCGCGAAAAACTGGACGAGCAAGTGTGCGACCATAGTTTAAGCGCAAGTTAGACTTCTCGTTTAGAGAATAAATTAAGTTCGCAGCAGGCAGAAAGTCTTCCTGTTGAATGTCGCCATCGAACGGATCTGTTGATGCGGCAAAAAATGCCTCATCAGGGATTACCGAAATTTGAGTTGTCTCATAGCGTACGCCGGTCACCAAACGAAGTTTGGGGGCAACTTCGAAGTCGAACATTGCATACGCAGCATATATAAGCTCCTCTGCGGTGTAGTCGTTTACAAAGTTTGGGAAGAACGTGTAGGCAAAGCCATAACGAGTGCCGTCTTCAGGCCTGAAATCGTTATTAGGGTCGGCAAAGAAGGCTGCAGGAGTGTCTTGAAGGGCCCCAATGTTTCTGGGGTCGTTCGTTGAGATGGCTATATTATAGTCATACTGGCGCTCAGAAAATTTCCGACCTAGTTTATTTAAGTAAGCGCCACCAAACTTAAATTTACCCGAGGTTCCGGTCCACGAATTAAAATATTTCGTAAAGTGAACTTTTACATCAATATTAGTCTCGTCAAGCTCGCGGAAAAATCGGATAGGTATACCCGTGGTTGTATTATCAATCGATGCAGGTAGTTGTTCGCCGGTGGTCTCGTCGAAAGTGTATCTAAAGGCCCAAGTCCTAAAATCGGGTTGGAAGTTTTCGGTGAATGCCAATGCGCCAAGCCACTCAATATCAAAGCTCTTTTCGCCGAAACTGTGAGATCCCCTGAGTTGAAAAATGGTATTTGAACGTTGGTTGTAATCAAGAATACGTATGTCTTGGAATTCTTCAGTCTGATTCTCAGGCTTCAAGCCCGTTAAAAATCGGGCAGTGCTCTCGCCAGATTGCGTTCTGATGAGGTTCAATGATAGCTTATTGAAGTCGTTTAGTTTGATAGAAACATTCCCGAGTGCACTCCAAAGAACGTCATTTGAGCTTTTGGTGTCGTCTACATCTAGAAAGGTAAAAACACCTTGGGGTGTTCTATTAAATATGCCACTTGTTCCCTCAAAATGATTGTATTGGCGGCGATAGCTTACGCCGAAAATAAAACCTAAGGGTTTCCCGAACAATGTTTTCTGGTTCCCGAGGCTGAACGAGAAGTTATGATCTAGCGGAGCACTTTCTGGGGTGGGCACCCAGGTTGGGCCAAATTCCTCGGTCACACGATTGATGTTGCTACGCAGCTGGCTGGTTGCAATTTCGCCAGAAGGTAACCCAAGCGCTTGGTTGATGGCGTCGGGCGAGGTTAGCGAAGGGTTATCGCGTACAAACTGGGGGATGTCGCGGTCTTTGAAGCCTAGGCCTAGCCAGTCTTTGTTGCTGCCTTCGTAATTGAGCCACTCGTCGTTGAAGGTGCTCTGGGTGTTGTAGCTGGCCGAAACCGATACCTGCAGCGTGAACTGGTCGGGGAAGTCGCGGGTCGTGATGTCGACCAGACCACCGGTAAAGCTGCCTGGCAGGTCGGGTGTAAACGCCTTGTAGATGACCAGGTTATCGAGTACGTTGGTGGGGAACAGGTCGATCTGTACCGAGTTGCGTGTGGGGTCTAGGCCCGGGATCTCGGCGCCGTTCACCAGCGTCTTACCGTAGCGGTCGCCCAAGCCCCGTACGTACACATACTTGCCGCCTTCGACCGTGACCCCGACCACACGCCGAATGGCGCCCCCGGCATCGGAGTCACCAATACGGCTGATTTGCCGTGAGCCCAAGCCATCCAGCGTTTGGGCGGCTTTAATCTGTAGGTTCAGTAGCGAGGCCTCTGACACCGCCAGGGCTTTGGCGGTAATGACCACCTCGCCTACCGACGACTCGGCGGGCTTAAGCACTGGCTCAACCACGGTTACCTTGCCCGCTTCGACCACGACATCGGTGATGCTCAGGGTCTCGTAGCTGACGTAGCTGATCTTGACAGTGTAAGTGCCGACCGGCACGTTGTTGAAAGCGAACTGGCCGTCGATGTCGGTATTGGCGCCGATGGTGGTGCCTTCGAGCACGACCGTAGCCCCGATCAGCGGTTCGTTGAATTCGCCGTCCATAACCTGGCCGCGAATGGTACCGGTTTGGGCGTTAACCACAGTGGTTACGCCGCTGCCCAGAGCGCCCAGGAGTAGTACGAGGGCGAGTTTGGTAAAAAGGTTTTGCATAAGGGAGTGCACTTGGGGCGAAGTACCAATCCCTTCATTACCAAACCGTTACCGGCAGATTATCAACCCAAGTATCCGGGTGGGTAGCGCGGTGAGTTTCAGGCCTTTCCGCTGGCTTCGAGCTTCTGGATAAGCTCTGGCAAACGGTCGATACTGGCGTAGACCCGCAGTTTGTGCATCCACTCAGTGGCAGGCATACCCGCGTACACTTTTCCGCCTTCGAGCGAAGAAATAACCCCAGACTTGGCCATGAGTACCGCGCCCTTGCCAATGGTTACACCCGAGGGTATGCCCACTTGGCCCCAGATCACGCAGTCGTCTTCAATGGTACAGGCCCCGGCTACCCCTACCAGGGCTGCCAGAATGCAGCGCTTGCCGATCACCGTATCGTGCCCAATCTGCACCAGGTTGTCGATTTTGGTGTGCTCGCCGATAGAGGTCGGCGAAGTCACGCCGCGGTCGATGGTGCTGTTGGCCCCGACCTCGACGTAGTTTTCAAGAATAACATTGCCCTTCGAGAGCATCTTCTCGCGGCCCCAGGCGCGGCGCTTGTAGTAGAAGGCCTCGCCCCCGAGTACAACCCCGGCCTGCAGCGTGCAGCCCTCGCCAATCTGGGTGTTGTCGTAGACCGTTACGTTGGGGTAGATGAGTGTGCCCGCCCCGATCTGTACGTTCGAGCCGATGACCACGTTGTGGCCGATCTCTACGTTGGGGCCGATGACCACGTTTTCGCCCAGAACTACGTTGCGGCCGAGTTTCAGGCCCGGCACATCGCTCGGGGTTGGGCCGCTCAGGCTCAGTGGGGTGCGGGGCCTAAAGTGTTCAGTGAGCTGATTGAAGGCCGAGAAGGGGTCGGCCACATAGATGAGCACCTTGCCCGCAGGAGGCGCTACCTCCTGGTTGATCAGGATGGTATCGGCTTTGCTGCCCAGGGCCTTTTTGAAATACTTCTCGACATCGACAAAGGTCAGGTCGCCGGCTTCTACCCGGTGAATTTCATTGATGCCCGTAACGGCGTGGTTGGGGTCGCCCAATACCTTGCCACCCACGAGTTGGGCTAAGGTTGCGGCAGGTTGCGGTTTCGAGAATTTCATGGGCTAGAAACGGTTCTTCCACATCATGCTTTCGACCGGCCGGTCGGTCCGTTGCGTATACTTCGCGTTGGGCTTGCTGGCGTAGGTACGCTGCACCTCGCCCGTGACCTCGAAGAAAATTAATTGCCCGATGGGCATACCGGCGTATACCCGAACGGGCTGGGCGACCGAGATCTCGAGCGTCCAGGTATTGCAAAACCCCACATCACCCTTGCCGGCCGTGGCATGGATGTCGATGCCAAGCCGACCTGTGCTGCTTTTGCCTTCTAGAAACGGTACGTGGCGGTGGGTTTCGGTGTACTCCTGCGTCACGCCCAGGTACACTTTGCCAGGCACCAGTACCAGCCCTTCGTCTGGGATAATGACCTCCTCAATTTGGTTGTGCCGGCGGGCGTCGAGCTCAGCGTCGCGGTACACGGCCAGGTATTGGCTCAGGTGTACGTCGTAGCTGTTGCTGCCCAAGGCTTCTTCGCGGAACGGGTCAATGACAATGGTCCCCTTCGCCAGCTCTTCCAGAATTGCTAGGTCAGATAGGATCATGGTCGAGTAGGCAAGGGCTGCCACACCCCTGGCGCGTGGAGCAAACTGCTACAGCTCGCGCCAGAGTGGCGGCGAGGAGCAGAGGGGGCACGTGCAGGCAACATCGGGTGCAGAAAAGCTTGCGAAGTTAGCGCAAACCTAGCGTTACACCCCAAGGGTCGGAGGCCGAACCCAACGGTTTCGTTACATCGGGCGCCGCACCCACACGTGCCACGTAGGGCTCTGGGCCACTGCCGGTTGGTACTGCTGCCGCAGGAACGGGAACTCGGTTGTGAGCCCTAGGCCCGTGGGGGGCGGCAACACTAACCACGCAGGTGGATAAGCGGCCAATGCCCGAAACCGGAGCTGATCTGCAGGGGTCGGTCTAGCCACACCGGCCGGGCGTAGGTCAGGGTTGGCCGGTTGCCACCGCTGCAGCCACAGCACCTGTGCGGGTACCCCCTCGGCCCAAACCCAGGCACCCGCCGGCACTACAGGTGCCACAGCCGGGGCCTGCGGCCCTGGGTTGAGTAGGCCGATTGCCGGTACCAGCACCAACAGGGCTACTGTGGCCGCCCGTAGCACTCGGCGCAGGCGGTTGCCCAAGGCTTCGTTAAGCAGGAAGGGGCCATATCCGCCCGCGAGCAGGAAAAAGACGCCTGTAGCCGCGCTTCGGCTCGAAGGTGGGGTCGCGGCCAGGTAGAGCAGCGAAAACAGCGCCCACACCAGCAGCAAGCCTTCGGTCGAGCGGGCCCGAATCGGGAGCCGGAAGTACCGCAGCCGGAAGAAGAACCACCCTGCCACGACTAGCCCCACCCACAGCCCGGTCACGAGCCCGGCCCAGGTCCCAATCCCGCTCCAGCGCCAGGGGGTCTGCAGTACAAAGGTCAACGGCTCGTAGAGGGTGTAGTGGAGCCAGGCGCCAAACCCACGGCTGGCCCACCCTGCACAAAAGACGAGCACCAACCAGGGCAGAAACCCGCCCAACAGGGTAAGGGTACGCGGCAAGCGGAAGTCGGTCAGCCGGTACAGTACGAACAGGGCCAGCAGCACCATTGGCACCAGCCTGAGGTGCCACAGCAGTAGCGCCCCCAACAGAAGGCCCAACCGGAAGAACAAGGGCCAGCGCGCCGATCGGCTTTCGGTCAGCAGTGCCAGTTGTGCTACCACCACCAGTGCCAGGGGTACTTCCAGCGCCAACGCCCGCAGCTCAAGAAAGCCTGTCGGTAGGCTCAGCCCAGCGGTTGCCAGCAAGCCCGGCAGCACGGTGCTGCGCCCCAGTTTGCCCTCGGCGTACCACACATTGACCACTAGCCCTATGCCAAACGTGGCCACGGTTGCCGCCACTTTCAGTGCCCACAAGCTGGCACTGCCCCAAAGCCCAACCCAGAGGGTGGCCATGGCAACCTGCAGCGGGCCCGCGTGCGTCAGGGTTTCGGTGTAGGGGACAAAGCCCAGGAGCGTGCGCTGCCCCAGTAGTAGCCAGTTGGCATCGCCCTCGGGCACAAACGCAGGTGCAAACGTGCTCTGGCGCAGCCAAACGACCCACAGCAGCAAAACCACCTGGGCCAAGGGCCCACTACGCCGCACCATCGCCTAGAAGGGGAACAACGTCTTGCACAACGGTGGCAAGGTACTGCACCCCGGCCGTGGCACGGCCGCTAGTAGGCGAAGCGGTACCGGTAGTCTTCGACCCGCGCGTGCTTTTCGAGCGCCAGCCGCAGTCTGCCTTGCAATTGAGCCTGTAGCTGGTTCTGGAGCCGCGATTGGGTGGAGGCCACCTGCGCATCGGGCACCTCGGCAGGGAACGCTTCGGTGGGCAGTACCACGTACACCCCATTCTGGCCCTCGATGGGCTGCGACAGTTGCCGGGTGGGCAGGCCAAACACAGCACCAATGACCTTGGGGTCGTTGCCAATGCCGGCGATGAACCCGTTGCTGTAGATGATGTCGGTGGCCCGGCTCACGAAGGCACCTTCGCCGTAGGCGGTTTTGCCGCCCTCCAGTTCGGTTACCGTACCCAGTTTTTGAAGGATCTGGCGGGCCTTTTTCGCGTTTAGGGCACCCAGGCGCACCTCGGTCTCCACTTGGTTTAGGGGTTTGGTGCCGGCCTCTAGCTTAATGGCCACGTAACCCACGATGATGGCATTCTCCAGGTCGCGCACAGCGGTGCGGGCACCCTGGGTTTCGGAGAGGGCCCAGGCGGCCAGGGCCGTCGATTCGTTCAGGCCGGTCACCTGTAGGTTGTCGGGGCGGATGGCCGGGCTAACCCGCAGGTCGTAGCCCAGGGCCCGCACGGCTTCGTTAAAGTCGCCCAGTTCGGTGAACTTGGTGTCAAGCTCGGCGGCTTTTTGCCGCAGGGCGTCAATCGACTCTTGGCTGGGGTAGATCTCGGCGCTGATGGTAGCCAGGCGCACCAGTTTTTTCTCTTTGGCTTGTACCTCAATGACGTGGTAACCGAACCGGCTCTCGACGGCCGTAAAACGGCCCAGTGGCGTTTCGCTGGCGGTCTTGTCGAAGTCGGCACCGAACTGGCCGCGGCGCACCCACCCCAGCTCGCCACCCGAGAAGCGCGTCTGGTTGTCTTCGCTGAACTGCGAGACCAGGCCCGTAAAGTTGTCGGTGGTAGCAGCTTTGGCCAGGCTATCGGCCTTGGCTTTGGCGCGCAGGGTGTCGGCTGCCGTAGCGCCGAAAGGCAGGTAGATGTGGCGGATTTTGACGCTGTTGAGGCTATCGTCGCGGAAGGCCGATACCTTCTGCAGCTTCCAGAAGCTGCCCTCCAGGTAGGGGCCCACCAGCGCACCTGCCGGTTTGCCGGCCACGCGGGCCCGGGTCGAATCGTCGAGCGAGGCCAGGGGCACAAACCGCGCAGGCTCGGTGAGCGAGGTCTTCGAGGCGGCGTACAGCGAGTCGTCAGTCGTCGCGGCAAATTCTTGCGCAAGCTTCGTCAGGCTTTCGCGGGCCTTCAGGGTATCGGTGCGGGTAGCCTTTTTCTCAAACAGCACGTAGTTGAGCAGGGCCTCGGGCTTTTCCTGCTGGTACTTGGCTTTGTTGGCGCGGTAGTAGCGCTCGAGGTCTTGAGGCGTTACGGCAACCGACGAATCGGCGATTGTGGCGTAGCTCACGGCCAGGTACTGCACCGAGCGGCGATCGCGGTCGAAGCTCAGTTGCTGGCGGGCGCGGGGCTTGGAGATGAGGTTGAGTACCGTTAGGCCTTTCTGGTAGAGCTCCTGCCGACGGTTCTCAAAAATGTACTGGGCCGCCTCATCGAGCGAAGCCTGCAGGTTGGGGTCGTTTTGGGCCTGTGCGCGGTAGGCTTGCAGGATCGAGGGGTCGTAGGCGCCCGTTTGGGGGTTGGCAAAAATCTGCCGTACGTACGCCGGGGGCGTGTCGGTGAAAATGAGCCGGTCGAGGTGGTCGTTCGTGATGTCGATGCCCAGGTTCTTGAACTCGCGGGCCGTGATTTGCTCGCTCAGTACGCGTTGCCAGGTTTGCTCCCACACTTGGCGGCGGAGCGCTTCGTTGTTGGGCTGGCCTTGCTGTTGGGCCGCGTCGAGGGCCTGGTTGTACTCCTGGCTAAAGGTCCGGTAGTCGATCTCCTGGCCGTAGATAAAGCCCACCGTGGTGCGGCTGCCACCGAAGACGGTCGTGAGCTTTGTGATTACGTCGGAGAAGACGAACAGCAGGATACCCCCCAGAATGAACACGAGCAGTACCCACGCAAACCGTTCGCGTAGGGTATTAAACACACCGGCCATAGACGCCTTGAGCTAGAGAAAAAATGAGGCGCAAAGATAGGCGCTGCCGCCGATTGCGCTAGGGGTTGGGGTAGGGGTATACGCCCTGGCCGGTCTTTCGGCCCAGGCGACCGGCATCTACCCACTGCTGCTGGAGGCGGCTGGGCCTGAAACGGGGCTCGTGAAAGAACTGGGCGTACAGCGTCTGGCTCACGGCGTGGTTGGTGTCGATACCAATGAGGTCCATGAGCTCGAAGGGCCCCATCCGGAAGCCCGCCCCGCGCAGCAGGTCGTCGATGGTCGCGAAATCGATGCCACCTTCTTCGGCAATGCGCAGGCTCTCCAGGTAGTACGGCCGGGCCACCCGGTTGACGATGAACCCCGGCGTATCGGCTACCTGTACCGGGGTCTTGCCCATCTGCTGCGCAACGGCCAGCACCGTAGCCAGGGCCGTGGGGTGGGTGGCCGCCCCGGCAATGACCTCGACCAGGGGCATGAGCGGCGCGGGGTTGAAGAAGTGCATGCCCACCAGGGCCTCGGGCCGGGCCAGGCCAGCGGCAATCTGGCTGATGGGGATAGTGGACGTGTTGGTCGCCAAAATGGCGCCGTCTTCGTTGGCAGCCTGTACGGCGTTTAAGAGTGTGTGCTTGAGCTCCAGGCGCTCGGGCGCGGCTTCAATGATGAGGTCGCCATTGAGCATGGCAAGCTCAGTGGTGTAGCCCATGCGGCCCAGTATGGCCCAGCGCTCGGCATCGGGTAGTTTTCCTTTCTCGACCAGCCGTTCCAGTTGGCGCTGGAGCTCGGCTTGGGCTTTGGCAATGGCGGCCTCGTGGGGGTCGTACACCACGGTACTATACCCCGCCTGGGCGGCCACCTGGGCAATGCCCAGGCCCATGACCCCCGCCCCAGCTACACCAATCTGCTCGATTTCGTTGGCGCTGTACATGGTGGCAAGCTACAGCCCTGTGCACCTTTGCACCCCATGAAAGACAAAGTCGTGGTCATTACTGGCGCCTCAAGCGGCATTGGCGAGGCCCTGGCCCACCGGTTTGCGGCTGGGGGTAGTCGCCTGGTGCTCGCCGCCCGCAGCGTAGACAAGCTTGAAGCCCTGGCACGCACGCTGCCCGTACCCACCCGGGTTGTGGCCTGCGACGTGGCCCAAGAGGCCGATTGCGAGCGGCTCATGGCCGCCGCTGTAGCCGAGTTCGGCGGCATCGATGTGCTCATTGCCAACGCCGGCATCAGTATGCGGGCCCGGTTCGAGCACAGCGAGCTCAGCGCCATCCGCCGGGTGCACGAAGTGAACTTCTGGGGCGTGCTGGCCTGCGTGAAGTACGCCTTGCCCAGCCTGGTGGCCCGGCGGGGCAGCGTGGTAGGGGTGTCGTCTATTGCCGGGTACCGGGGCCTGCCGGGCCGTGTGGGCTACAGCAGCAGCAAGTTTGCCTTGAACGGCTTTTTAGAGGCCCTGCGCACCGAGTACCTGCGCTCGGGCCTGCACGTGCTCACAGCCTGCCCGGGCTTTACCACCAGCAACATCCGACGGCAGGCCCTGGCCGCCGACGGCACACCGGGGGGCGAGCTTGGCGGCGAGAGCTTCCGCAACGAAGCCCAAATGATGAGCGCCGAAGCCGTGGCCGACCACATCTACCGCGCCGTCGTGCGCCGCAGGCGCACACTCATCCTCACCCGGCAGGGCAAGCTGGCGGTATGGCTTAACAAGCTGCTGCCTGCACTGGCCGACCGGATGGTCTTCAAGACGATGCAGAAAGAGGCCAATCCGGTGGTGTAGTATGGGTTTCTGCCATGCCGTCACGCTTAGGCCACTTGGCGCGTTTCTGGTATATCTAGACATATGGATACATCAAACCCAAAGCCCTCGTTTGCAGAGCTCCTACGCCAGAGCGACGTGCCCGTCCTGGTCGATTTCTGGGCCGAGTGGTGCGGCCCCTGCCGGACCCTCGCCCCCATGCTCGAGCAGCTGCAGCGCGAGCTCAGCGGTCAGCTGCGCATCATAAAAGTGAACGTAGACCGCAACCCCGCGGCGGCCTCTGCCTACAGCGTCCAGGGCATACCGGCGCTGCTGCTGTTCAGGGGCGGGTCGGTGGTGTGGCGCCACGCGGGGGTCGTGCCCTATGCCGAACTCAAAGCGGCGGTAGCGGCCCAGTTGTAGGGGCTGGGTAGCTTGCCAGCCTGTCAGGGCCTCTGTCGGTTTTCGCCCCAAAAGCTGCAAGGCTGTCAGGTACCTGGGGGGTGGCATGCTTTCTGAGCCCCCGCGCCAGCAGAACACTTCTGTTTTACCCTAACCCTCATTTAACGCATCTATGGCAAAAGGCCTGAAAATCAAGCCGCTCGCCGACCGTGTGGTCGTTAAAGCCGAGCCCGCCGAAGAAAAAACCGCCGGTGGGATCATCATCCCCGACACTGCCAAAGAAAAACCGGTGCGGGGCAAAGTGGTAGCCGTGGGCCCAGGTAAAAAAGACGAGCCCACCACCGTGAAAGTGGACGATGTGGTGCTCTACGGCAAATACGCCGGCACCGAAATCCAGATCGATGGCGATGACTACCTCATCATGCGCGAGAGCGACCTCTACGCCATCCTCTAGCAAACCCCGCAACCCTGTAGTTCTCTCCTTCCTATTTAGACCCTCTAACCTCTCCATACGTCATGGCAGGTAAACTCATCAAATTCGACTCCGACGGCCGCGACAAGCTCAAGGCTGGTGTAGACAAACTGGCCAACGCCGTCAAGGTAACCCTCGGGCCCCGTGGCCGTAACGTGGTCATTGACAAGAAGTTCGGCGCCCCCAACATCACGAAAGACGGTGTTACGGTGGCCAAAGAAATCGAGCTCTCCGACCCGCTCGAGAACATGGGCGCCCAGATGGTGAAAGAAGTCGCGAGCAAAACCAACGACATCGCCGGCGACGGTACCACCACCGCTACCGTACTGGCCCAGGCCATCTTCCGCGAAGGCGTGAAGAACGTAGTGGCCGGTGCCAACCCCATGGAGCTCAAACGCGGTATCGAAGAAGCTGTGAGAATTGTGGTGGCCGAGCTCAAGAAAATGAGCAAAACCATCAAGCAGGGCAAAGAAATCGCCCAGGTAGGTACCCTCTCGGCCAACGGCGACGAGACCATCGGCAAGCTCATTGCCGACGCAATGGACAAAGTGGGCAAAGACGGCGTCATCACCGTTGAAGAAGCCAAGGGCATTGACACCCACCTCGATACCGTTGAGGGGATGCAGTTCGACCGCGGCTACATCAGCCCTTACTTCGTGACCAACGCCGACAAAATGACTGTCGAGCTGGACGAACCCTACATCCTCATCCACGACAAAAAAGTGAGCAGCATGAAAGACCTGCTGCCACTGCTCGAGGCCGTCGTGCGCACCAACCGCCCGCTGCTCATCATCGCCGAAGACGTTGACGGCGAAGCGCTAGCTACGCTCGTGGTGAACAAACTGCGCGGTTCGCTGAAAGTGGCTGCCGTAAAAGCCCCCGGCTTTGGCGACCGTCGCAAGGCCATGCTCGAAGACATCGCCATCCTCACCGGTGGTACCGTCATCAGCGAAGAGCGCGGCTACAAACTCGAAAACGCTACGCTCGACTACCTGGGCAAAGCCAAGCGTGTGGTCATCGACAAAGACAACACCACCGTGGTAGACGGCGCCGGTAAAAAAGCCGACATCACCGCCCGCATCAAGCAGATCGATGCCCAGGTCGAGGTGACCACCTCAGACTACGACAAAGAGAAGCTGCAAGAGCGCAAAGCCAAACTCTCGGGCGGCGTGGCCGTCCTCTACATCGGTGCCCCCACCGAAGTGGAGATGAAAGAGAAAAAGGCCCGCGTAGAAGATGCCCTGCACGCTACCCGTGCTGCCGTTGAAGAAGGCATCGTGCCCGGCGGTGGTGTGGCCCTGGTGCGCACCATCAAGAGCCTGCAACCCGGTAAGGGCGGCATCAACGACGACCTGCTGAAGGGCGACGTGGGCATCGGTGTGGCCATCATCCGCCGCGCCCTCGAAGAGCCCCTGCGCACCATCGTGGCCAACGCGGGTGTAGAAGGCGCCGTGATCTTGCAGAAAGTGCTCGAAGGCAAAGACGACTACGGCTACAACGCCCGCACCGAGGTGTACGAAAATCTCATCGCGGCCGGTGTCGTAGACCCGACCAAGGTGACCCGTACGGCCCTCGAGAACGCCGCTTCGATTGCCGGCTTGCTCCTGACCACCGAAGTGGTGATCACCGACGAGCCGCAAGAAGACAAAGCCCCCATGGGCGGCAACCCCGGCATGGGCGGCATGGGCATGGATATGTAAGCCCAACCGCTTGCCAACCGACAACGGCCACCCAATCTGGGTGGCCGTTTCTGTTTTACGGGCGCTTCCGCCGAGAGGGTTGTGCCGTTGGCGGCACTGCGGGTACTGGTCTCACCAGTGGGTTCGCCAGCCGCCCAATGGCATCGCCAGTCGGGAACCGAGACGGCAAGACGTCGGCACCGGTAACGGGTGCCGGCAGGGTGTACACCGGTCGGCCCAGCCAGCGCCCGGCGGGCAGTTCGGGCACGCCGGTGCTCTGGGCCAGCACGGCGCGGGCCGCAGCGGCAAACCGGTCGAGCTTGGCGCGGCCGTTAGCCTCCCACTGCGGCTGTAGCCGCCCGCTTTCTACGTCGGCGACGGGCAGTAGCTCGTACACCGGGTCGCGGCCGGGGCGGGGCCGCCGGTTCACCCACACCAGGTGGTAGCCCGCGTCGGCGACGGTTACTGTGCCGCTGCGCCGGTCTTTGACCAGCGTGAGGCCCAGCAGCATGCCGCCGTCGGTGTTGGGGTGGCGCTGGGCGCTGATGAAGTTGCCGGTAGAATAGGCCACGGCCACCGAGCGGCCGTCGTACGTAAGCCGGTCGGCGCGGCGCACCACGTGGGGGTGGCCCCCCAGCACCAGAGTGGCCCCCTCGCGGAAGCACAGGTCGGCCAGCGCTTCTTCGTCGGGCAGGGGCTCCAGCTTGTATTCCAGCCCCCAGTGGAAGAGCACCACCGTGGCGTCGGCGCCGCTGCGGCGGGCAGCGGCCAGGTCGGCCTTCAGCTGTAGGGTATCAATGTAGTTGACCGATACCGGCGGGGTGGTAAACTGGTAGTTGGTGCCGTAGGTGTAGTTGAGCAGCGCCAGGGTGATGCCGCGGCGCTCGATGAGCAGGGGCGTACGGCGGGCGCGGTCGTCGGGGCTGCGGTAGGTGCCCAGGTGCGGCAGGCCCAGGCTGTCGGCGACCCGGATCGTGCGCAGCACCCCGGCGTTGCCCGCATCTACGCTGTGGTTGTTGGCCAGGGTAACGAGGTCGAAGCCCGCGGCCTGGAGCGCCGCCAGGTACGCGTCGGGGCTGCGGAAGTTGGGGTAGCCCGCGTAGGGTGGGCCTGGCAACGTGGTTTCGAGGTTGACGATGGCCAGGTGGGCGGCCGCGATGTAGGGCTGCACGTACCGGAAGCAGTCGTCGTAGCGGTAGCTGCCGTCGGGCTGGCGGGCCGAGGCAAATTGCTCTTTGTGCTGCATGGCATCGCCGGCGAGCAGGATGCGCAGGGTATCGGTACTATCTGGGGCAACCTCGGTACTTGCCGGTATGCCCGCGGGCGGCGCGTCGCGGCACCCCAGTGCCAAGAGCCCGACCAGTGGCAAAAGGGTAACCCCTAGGGCGCGTAGCATACCGCCGCAAACTACGGCGGTGTGGTGGGCTCGGGGGCCGGGGGGTTCTCCACACCCACCCTTAGCGGTAGGGGTTCATGGTTTGGGGGGCCTCGGGCTCTTTGGGGTTGCGCAGGCGCTCGCGGCGGCTCTCCTGCCGGTAGGTTTGCCCCAGAAACTGCAGCCCGACGCTGGGGATGGGCTTGTGCGGTTCGGCGAAGGCAATGTCGCCCTTGGGCGTGTACACGGTGCCGCCGGTGTACCAGGCGATGGACAGGTAGTCAGAGTGCACGCCCAGCTGCCGGTCGGGGTCTACGATAAAGACATCGACCGGTACCGTCAGGCGATCCAGCAGCTCGATGTCGCGGATGGGCGAGTTGTCGGCAATGAGCAGTAGCCGCTGCGGAGCGCCGGGGGCTAGGCGCCCTTGGGCAAACAGCAGGGCCTCGAGGTCGTTTTCGGTGCCCTCGGTGCCATCGCCGTTGAAGAGGCACAGCTCGAGGGTCTTGACGACGGCCTCGAAGTCGTCGGGGCGGTCGATGGGGTAAAACCCGCCGGTCTGGCCGATGGGCTTCTGGCGCTCGAAGCGGTTGGGGTGCAAAAAGTCGTCGCCGTCGTTAAAGAGCAGCACCCGGCGCAGGGCCCCGGGCCGCGGGGTGTGCCGCAGCCAGTTGAAGAGTTCGGCGGTGTGGGTGTACATCGAGGAGGTACAGTCGAGCACGACCTCGAGGCTGTCGGCCTCTGGGCGCCGGGCCAAAAAGGTGTGGAGCACACCGCCCACCAGGTCGGGGCCCCCCATGAGCTGTTTGGTGATCTGGAAATAGAGCTCCTGCAGTTGGAGGGGGTCGGGCCGCTCAAGGTCGGTCAGTTGGACCCGGTACTTAACGACAAAGCCGTGAAAGAGGGCCTTGGCTTGGGCCTCGGTCCGGCAGTCGGTCTGGGCCACCAGGTTCCAGCGGATGGTGGGGGCGCTAAAGCGGGGGTCGAGCGCCTGGATGCGTCGGATGCGCTGGGTCATGAGGTACCCAAAGGGCGTGCGCCACTGGTTGGTATCGGCGGGGTAGTGGCTGTAGACGAGGTCTATTTCGTGCACCTCGCGGCCCTGGGCGCTGCTGTCCCACGCCAGGGGGTTGAGCAGGTGGTAGTCGGCGTAGTCGCAGGCTAGTGCCACCCCGTGCGAGAAAATGCTGCGTTGGTAGCGTGGCATCTCCTTGTAGCCCACCGGGCGCCCGGCCAGGAAATACGTCGTGCGGATGGGCAGGTCTTCTACCCACACAGGTGGGCGGTCTTGTGCCGCAGCTGGCAGCACCCAACTCAGCCACAGTACCCCGATGTACACCCTGCGCATCAGTGGTCAACTTACCCAAAAACGGGCCAGGCAGTGCGCCGGGCCCGTAAACTACCGCAGCTGCGGGAGACCAGCCGGGGGCTAGGCCCTGCGCACCACCCACCGCCCGACCTCGGCCAGGGTGGGCTTTTTGCCGTAGAGCAGAATGCCCACCCTGTACACCTTGGCGGCAATCCACCCATTGACGTAGACCCCACCCACCAAAAGCAGCATCGAAAGCAGTATCTGCCACGCGGGGACGTCGGTTGCCGCAAGGCGCACCATCATGATGGTGGGGCTGGAGTAGGGGATGAGGCTCAGCCACACGGCAATGCCGCTATTGGGGTTGGCCAGCACGGGGGTAAGGAACAGCATGGGCAGCACCAGCGGTAGCACGATGATGCCGGAAAGCGAAGAGGCATCCTGGGGCTGGTCCACCGCCGCCCCGACTGCCCCGAAGAGCGAACCAAAAATGAGGTAGCCGCCCAAAAAGAAGAACAGGAAGTAGAAGATGAGGCTTACGTTGAACTGCGCCATCGCCTGTTCAATCTGGTAGGCCATCCGTTCGGCCTGGGCCATCTGGGCAGGGTCTAGCTGTTGGGTTTGCCCCTGGGCCAGCTCAGGGCCAAAGAAGCCCACAAACGCAAAGAGCAGCCCTGTAATGAGCACCACCCAGATCAGCGACTGGGTAATGCCCACCGCACCAATGCCCAAAATCTTGCCCACCATCAGCTGGATGGGCCGCACGGCCGACACAATGACCTCGACAATGCGGTTGGTCTTCTCCTCGAGCACACCCTGCATTACCTGCTGGCCGTAAATGGCCATCATGAAATAGACCAGGAAAGCCATGGCGTAGCCCACGCCGGTGGCCAGTAGGGTATTGGTCTCATGCGTGCCTTCGGCGCTAAGCTTGGCGGTACGCAGCTCGAACTCGAGCTCGGTTTTGGCCATGGCATCGGGGGCAATGCCGGCCTGCACGATTTTGAGGCCGGTCAGAATTTTGTCGAGCTCGCGGGTTAGGCTCCGCTCCAGAATGAGGCTCGGGTTTTTGGTGGCGTAGAAGGTGGCCGTCAGCTGTTTTTTGCTCAAATCGGCCGGCAGTACCAGTATGGCAATGCCCGATTGGCTGCCGACGCTGTCTTTGAGGGCCTCTAGCGGCTGGGTACTGGCCTGGAAGGTAAGCTCAGGGGTGTTCTGCAGCTTGGGGGCCACCTGGCCACTGGGGTCTATCACCCACACGCGGTAGGTCTCTTTGCCCGCAATGCGCCCACTGAGGATGGGAATGACAAAAAAGAGCGAGAAAATGAGGGGCGTGAGCAGCGTGCCGACCACGAACCACTTGTTGCGAACCCGCACGCGGTACTCGCGGGCGGCTACGATGAAAATCTTGCGCATGGTAAACGGTGCGGTAGAGGGTTTAAACGAGGGCGGGTTGGGCTTGTTCGGCGGTCAGGTTTTCGGCACCCACCGTTTCGATGAAAATGTCGCGCAGCGAGGGCAGCACGAGCTCAAAGCGCTCGAGGGTAACCTGGCGGTTCAGGGCCTCGACGAGTGCCTGTGGGCCGGTGCCGTCGGGCAGCCGGAAGGTGGCTTCGTTGCGGCTGCGGCTCTCTTCGTGGGTGCCTACCGGCAGGGTAAGGGTACCCAGGGGCTCGGCGGTGTGGATGCGGTAGAGGCTCTTGCGGTAGCGGCGGCGGATGTCGGCGATAGGGCCATTGAGCACCAGTTTGCCGTTGTGCACCAGGGCAATGTGCTCGCAGAACTGCTCCACCTGCTCCATGCGGTGGGTTGAAAACAGGATGGTAGTCCCCTGGGCGGCCAGCTCGCGGATGGTGTTTTCGATGAGCTGGGCGTTGAGGGGGTCTAGGCCCGAAAAGGGCTCATCCAGTATGAGCAGCGGCGGGTTGTGGGCCACGGTCTGGATGAACTGCACCTTTTGCTGCATGCCTTTGCTCAGTTCGTCTACCTTCCGGTGTGCCCAATCGGCCAGGCCCATGCGGCCCAGCCAGTGGTCGGCCATCTGCCCGGCTTTTGCGGGGCTGAAGTCTTTGAGGGTGAGCAGGTACACCAGGTGCTCGCGCACCTTCATCTTTTTATACAGCCCACGCTCTTCGGGCATGTAGCCGGTCTGGGCCTGGTGTTTTTCGGCCAGAGGTTCGCCCAGAAAGCGGATGTGCCCGCTGTCGGGGAACGTGATGCGCGTGAGCATCCGGATGAGGGTGGTCTTGCCCGCGCCGTTGGGGCCCAGCAGCCCCAGCACCACCCCTTGGGGCACCACCAGGCTGATGTCGTCTACGGCCAGCTTGGTTTGGTAGCGTTTCACTACCCGGTCGATTTCCAGTAGGTTCACTGTAGGTTAGGTTTTGGTTGGCCAGACAACCAAAGTACGCCTCCGGTTGCAGGTAAAAGCCTTACAACTAAGCCCCTAACCGCCGGGTGCCCAAAACTGGTACGGCTATTGCCAGAGTTAGCGACCGGTCGGCCCATTGTCGGCGAATCAAATCCACTACTTTCGTGCTCAACCTGTTACTCATCGGTATTCTGCCCATGCGCCGTTTTGTTTCGCACCTCTGCATTGCCCTGGTCGTCGTTCTGCCCCTGGCCAGTGCAGCCCAGAAGAAAAAAATCAATTCCGGCATTTTTGCCTACAGTACTGGCAAGTATGACGTCGCCATTAACGATTTATCGGTGGGGCTGAATACCCCCGAAGACGCCAAGCCTAACGTCATCGCCAAGGGCTACGTGAACCTGGCACAGGCCTACACCCAGGTGTACAACCAGCTGACCAATGAACAGTTGGCGGCATTGAACCAATACCCCGACTTCAAAGGCAAACAAAATGAACTGCCCTGGCTGGCGCACGAGGCCTACCAGAAGGCAGTGGGCTTGGGGGCCGACAAAGAGTTCGTCAATGAGCTCGCTGAGGTACGATCTACCCTCTGGTTTGCCCTGTACGCAGAATCGGATGCCTTTGTGCAGCGGGAAGACTTGCCTGGCGCCCTCCGCTACCTCGAAACGGCCCAGACCTACAAAGACGGGGGTAACTACTTCATTCAGCTTACCATCGGGCACCACCACCTCTCGCTCGCCGATACCCTCAAAGCGCTCGAAGACTGGGAGCTTGGCATTGAGATGTTCCACAAAGACACCGCTGCCATTCGCCAACAGGGCGAAAAAGGCCTGCGCCAGTACTACCAAAACCTGGGCATCCTGTACCGCAGCTTCGAGTCTACCCCCGAGGGTATTTATGCCATCGCTACGGGTAGCTCGGTAATCTTTGCAGAGCCGCTGCGGGCAAAATTGGCTGCGCACGGCGTGCAGGGCCTATCGGGTACCGCAACCTCGTATGCCGACCAGAAATCGGCGAATGCGGGTATCGATACTCTTCTCACGAAAGCCTTCGAGGCGGTGCGCCTAGACCTGGGCCTGCGCATCTTGAAAAAAGGCCTGAATAAATACCCCGACGACGAGGGGCTGTTCAACGAACTGGCAAACGTGATGGTGCTGCCCCAGTACCGCGCCGAGGGCGAGAAGTTCTTCGAAGAGCGCATCACGAAAAACCCCGGCGACATCCGTTCGCTCACGGCCTACGCCCAAATGTTTGTAGAGACCGACCCCGCGAAGGCCGAGACCTACTACACCAAAGCTCTAAGCCTAGACCCCGCCGACCTGTTCGCCAACTATTACATGGCCGTCATCCGCGTAAACCGCGCGGCCGATACCCAGAAGCAGTACATCGACCTTGAGGCCAAAAAGCTCAATACCACCGCCTGGGAAGACGAACTCAGGGCCCTGAACGACAAAACCCTCGCCTTCATGAAAGAGGCAAGTGAGTACGGCGAAAAAGCCTACGCTGCCAACCCTCAGGCCTGCGCCATTATTCAACTGCTGCTCAACACCTACGGGGTGCTCAACGAGGAAGCGAAGTTCAACGCGTACACCCAGATTTACCGCGACACCTGCGGGGGCTAGCCGGTAGGCTTACAACCCCCCCGAGGTCCCCAGTTTGCGGGCACGTTTGCGGGCTTCGGCCTGGTAAAGGCTACTTGGGTACTCTTTGAGTAACTGAAGGTACAGCCGTGCGGCCACCTTGGGCCGCGGGAGGAGGTACAGTTACCCCAAGGCGTTTTTTAACAAAGCCTCCGCGCCCGAGAAGCCCACAGGGTACAGGTTAA
>JANRLA010000121.1:0-40977 GCA_033763015.1 Bacteroidia bacterium | reverse complement strand
TTGCCCCCAAAGAGCAGCCGGGTACCAATCTTGTTGCCCTCCAGGTAGCGCGTCAGGTCGGTGCGGTCTAGGCCGCTGCCTGCGCGCACGGTGAGTAGGAACCCAAACCAGCTGGGCTCGCTGCCGGGCGTGGCCTGGGGCAGGTGGAAGAACGGCTCCAGCGGCCGCAACCGCTCGAGCAGCCCGGCGTGGTTGGCCCGGCGCTGGGCCACAAAGGCATCGGCTTTGCGCAGCTGGCTCAGGCCGATGGCCGCCTGGGTATCGGTGGCCTTGAGGTTGTAGCCGATGTGGCTGTAGATGTACTTGTGGTCGTAGCCCAGCGGCAGTTCGCCCAGCTGGTGGCCGAAGCGTTTGCCACAGGTGTTGTCCACCCCCGGCTCGCACCAGCAGTCGCGCCCCCAGTCGCGGAAGCTCTCCACGATCTTCTTCAGCCGCCGGTCGTTCACCAGCACCGCGCCGCCCTCGCCCATGGTGATGTGGTGGGCCGGGTAAAAGCTCACCGAGGCCAGGTGGCCAAAGGTGCCGCACTTCTGGCCCTGGTACGTGGCGCCCAGCGCGTCGCAGGTGTCTTCAACGAGCCACAGCCGGTGGCGCTCGCAAAAGGCCTTCACGGTGGCCACGTCGAAGGGGTTACCCAGGGTGTGGGCCAGCATCACGGCACGTGTCTTGGGGCTCAGGGCGGCCTCTAGGTGCTCGGTAGCGATGTTGTGCGTGGCTAGGTCGATGTCTACGAACACAGGTACGCAACCGTACTGGATGAGTGGGTTCACCGTCGTGGGGAAGCCCGCCGCCACCGTAATCACCTCGTCGCCCGGCCGCAGCGCCTCGTCGAACAGCTTGGGCGAGGTCAGGGTACTAAACGCCACCAGGTTGGCCGACGAGCCGCTGTTGACCAGCGCGCTGTAGCGGCTGCCGAACCACGCGGCGAACTCCCGTTCAAAGGCCACGGCGTAGCGCCCGGCCGTTAGCCAGCCGTCGAGCACAGCGTCTACCCCGGCCAGGAGGTCGTCGGCGCCCAGCACTTTGCCGGTAACGGGCAGGTAGTCTTCGCCGGGGCGCAGGGTTTTCTGCACCCGCTGGGCGGCCCGCTCGGCGAGCAGCTGCAGCAGTTCGCCCTCTAGGTTGCGGTACCCCTCCGGTTGTTCCATGCAAGCAAAGGTAGACAGGCCTAACACGTAGGCTTGGGTAGGGTTCCCGCGTCCTTCCGTACTTAAGTACCCCTAGGCCTCCGTTATTCCGGCATGGAACTCACCCTAACCCTCACCGAGGAGACGGTAAACTGGCTACGCAGCAAAGCCCAGGCCCAGAATACTACCCTAGAGGTTTACCTCAAGGGGCACTTCGAAAAACTAGCGGCTCTTGAAGCTATCAAAGACAACCGTGGCCAGCTACAGGTCTATGCCCGCAAGGCAGGAATTACCTCAGAAGAAGACATCTACCGCACCATCTCGTGATAGTCGTGGTAGACACCAATATCTGGGTGTCATTCTTGGCTTTCAAAGGCAAATTGGATGCACTATTTGAACGCCTACTTGCACTAGATGCCTCCATTTTCATTTCCAATGCCATCTTACACGAATTTCAAAGTGTTTTGTCAGGTAAACTCAAGCTGCCAGCGGAGTTTATCGCCGAATCCTCTACCCATATCTCTGTGCTTGCCCAAACGGCAGAGCTGCAGGGCCCACCCGTAACTGTCTGCCGTGACCCTAACGACAACCACGTGCTTCAACTTTGCCGCGAGGTTCATGCAGACTTCCTACTAACTGGCGACAAAGACCTGCTGGTGCTCGAACGCTTCGAAGCAACCCGCATTGTAAACCCAACTACACTCGCGCAATCATTGTCAATATCTTAACCCGTTCACACGCCCTTCACTACGCCGCCTGAACCCGGCGCCCCCCGCGCTGCGTTGAACCGGCAATGCGTACCCAAGTGTTTGCCCTGTGTGCCGCGGCGATTGTTGCCGCCTGCAGCGCCGCCCCTACCCCTACCGTGCCAGCCCTGGCCGTAGCTACCCCGCCTATGTCAACCCCACCCGATACCACCCTGCACCTCGCCACCCTGGCCAACGGCTGTTTCTGGTGCACCGAGGCCGTGTTTCAGCAGCTACAGGGCGTGCACAAAGTGGTCTCGGGGTATACCGGTGGCCACGTGGCCAACCCGACCTACCGTGCCGTGTGCGACGGCACCACCGGCCACGCCGAGTGCCTGCAGATCAGCTACGACCCCAACGTCATTTCGTTCGCCGAGCTGCTCGAGGTCTTCTTCAATACCCACGACCCCACCACGCTCAACCGCCAGGGTAACGACGTAGGCACCCAGTACCGATCGGGCATTTACTACCACACCCCCGAGCAGAAAGCCACCTCCGAGGCCTACATCGCCCAGCTCAACGCCAGCAAGGTCTTTCCCGCACCCATCGTGACCGAGGTAACGGCCTTCGGTACTTTTTACCCCGCCGAAGACTACCACCAGAACTACTTCTTAGACAACCCCAACCAGGGTTACTGCGCGTTCGTCATCCGCCCGAAAGTCGAGAAGTTCAAGAAGCAGTTCGCAGGCAAGCTACGCCCCGAGGGCCAGGCTGTTAAAGGCGGGCAATAACCCTGCCTTCCTCGGCCAGCCGCTCAATGAAAGTGTACAGCTCGTCGCTGAGCTCAAGGGTCACGGTTTTCATGCAGGTATACCGCTTCGGCCCCACAGTGGTAGTATAGCAGCCCTGTATGCTGCCCGAAACCCGAATCGAAGCCTACGCCGCCGCACACTCCGACCCCGAGCCGCCCCTCTTGGCAGCCCTGGCCCGCGAGACGCGCCTCAAAACACTCTACCCCCAGATGCTCAGCGGCGCCCACCAGGGGCGGTTGCTGGCCCTGCTCAGTCGGCTGGTGCAGCCCCGCTTCGTTCTCGAGGTCGGCACTTTTACGGGCTACTCAGCCCTGTGCCTGGCCGAAGGGCTGGCCCCTGGCGGCACGCTCGTTACCCTAGAGGCCAACCCCGAATTCAGTGCCCTGGCCCGGCGCTATTGGGATGCCTCGCCCTACGGCCACGCCATCCACCAAGTGGTGGGCGATGCGCTTAAAACGCTGCCCAGCCTACCCCACGTGTGGGACCTGGTCTTTATCGATGCCCGTAAAGAGTCGTACCTCGACTACTACCAGGCCATCCTGCCCCAGGTACGCCCCGGCGGCCTGGTACTCACCGACAATGTGTTGTGGAGCGGAAAGGTGGTTGACAAGTCGCCCACCGACCCCGCCGCCCGCGCCCTCCACGCCTTCAATACCTTTGTAAGTACCGACCCGCGGGTCGATACCGTAGTCTTACCCCTGCGCGACGGGCTTACGCTCCTGCGCAAACGTTGACACCCCCTATGCGCCATGCCCTGCTTCTGTGTTGCCTGCTCGGGGGCCTCAGGGCCATGGGCCACTCCGGCGCACCCATAACCATTACCGTACCCTACACCCTCACGTTTTGCGGGATGGAGCTTCGGCTCACCGAGGCCGCCCGCGACAAAGTGCAGGGCTACGTAGACCAGCTGACGCGCAACCCCACTTACTACCAGTCGCTCGTCCAGAAAGGGGCCACCTTTCTGCCCCACGTGGCCGATGCCTTCCGGCACATGGGCACCCCCGAAGACCTGATTTACATCTGCATCCAGGAGTCGGGCCTACAGGGCGATGCCGTCTCCTCGAGCAACGCCGTGGGCTTCTGGCAGTTCAAAGAGCCCACCGCCAAAGCCATGGGGCTCGTGGTAGACGATACGCTCGATGAGCGCAAGCACCTTACCCGAGCCAGCCTGGCCGCCGCCCGCTACCTGCGCCAGAACTACGACCGCACCGGCAACTGGTTTTACGCCGTCGTGGCCTACATGACCGGGCCCACCGGAGCCTTGCCCTACATCGAAGAGCGCTACCGCGGCGCCCAGCGCATGGTCATCACCGAAAACGACCATTGGTACGCCCTCAAAGTACTGGCCCACGTACTGGCCTTTGCCAATGCCATCGCGGCCACTACGCCCACCGTGTGGCTCGAGCCGCAGTCGGTGGCCGGCGAACAGAGCCTCTGGCGGGTCCTCGAGGCCACGAAGGTCACCCGCAGCCTGTGGGCGCCCTACAACCTCTGGGCCACGACCATGCGCCTGCCCAAGGCCCGGCCCATGACCCATTTCATGCCCCGCTGGGGCACCCCTGTGGCTCACCGGCCAGACCCACACCTAAGCCTCTTTACCCCCCCCAAACCCTGGTCGCAGCCCGCGCCATCGCTGGCAGCCACCGACGAACCGACGGCCCCCGACACCACCGCCACCCGGCCTGCCGAGCCTACCCCCCAGCAGCCCCCCACGGCCGCCCCCAGCCTCCTCACCGAGCCCACCCACGGCGTGTTTTACGCGTTCCTGCCCCAGCAGACCACCCTCGCCGAGTTTGCCCGTGCGAGTGGCTACGCGCGTAAAGAGCTCCAGAAGTTCAACCCTACCCTCGATGGCGGCCTGCACCCGGCTGGTACACGCATTCTGCTCGTGCCCCCGAAACAGGTGCCGGTGCACATTGTCCTGCCCGGCGAAACGCTCGACGGCATTGCCGCTCTGTACCGGCTACCGGCCACCGACCTGGCCCAACGCAACCGGCTCGACCCCGTGCGGCCCGGCCTCGTCCCGGGTCAAAAACTCTACCTGCGCCAGGCCCGCCCCCCAGGCGAACCCACCGTGGTGTACGCCCTGCCCGGGCAGTAAAAAATCCACCCGCAAGGGTGAGGGAGTTGCCCCTTGGGGGGTTGTGCTGTACATGAGGCCGTACACCGCTTTGCTCACCGCCAGCTTGCTGCTCAACCTGCTCGTCGGCTGTGCCCAGCCCACCCCTACCACTACGCCCGCCGAGGGCTACACGCTGGTGGGTAAACCGTTCCCCACACTGCGGGGCCTCTCGCTGGCGAGCGACAGCCTGACCTTCCCCGAGGCCACCCGTGGCCAAGTGGCGGTACTCTCTATCGCCTTCGTGCAAGAAGCCCAGGCCACCATCGATGCCTGGGTACAGCCCATGGCCGACGAGCTCGCCGCCCTGCCCGGGGTCGTCTACTACGAAATCCCCCTCATGCCGCAGTACAATGCCCTGGTGCGCAACTGGGCCGCCAGCGGCATGCGCAGCGGCATAGACCCCAAAAAGCACGGCAACGTGGTGTGCTACCACGGCGACCAGCAGCCCTACTTTGCGGCCCTGGGTACCCGCCAGAAAACCGAGGCCTACACCCTGATACTCGACCGCGAAGGCACCGTGCGCTTCCTCGCCGAGGGCCTGCCCACCCCCGAGGCCAGGGCCCGGTTTACGGCCGTACTGACAGAACTACGCTCAAAAGCCCAGCCCGAGTAGCAACAGGTCGTCGGCCTGGGGGGCCCCGCCCAGCCAGTCGGCAAACGCTTCTTGGGTACGGGCCTTGAGCTGGCTCATGGGCTGGTTGCTCAGCTCTGCCACCAGGTCCTGAAAGCGGCCCTCGCCAAAGCCAAGCTTCTCGCCCGACCGGGGCTGGTTCCAGAACCCGTCGGTGTACAAGAAGATGCGGTCGCCGGCGTCAATGGGCACGGTCTGGGTTTTGATCTTGGCCGGGTCGGTGGCCGGTACTTGGTGGCCCAGCACCAGCTTTTGGCCATTGTAGCGCTTCAGCTCGGGCCCGCGCGCGTGGAGGATGGCCCGCTGCGCCCCGGCAAAGCTCAGCTTACGCCGGTTGGGGTCTATACGGCACAGGGCCAGCTCGGTACCAATGGCCGACAGGTCTATCGTAGCGTCGTCGCCTTCGGTGACCTCGCCCTCCGGGGCCTTTAGGCTTTGCTGCAGCGCCACGTGCAGCGCCCTGAGGATGTCGGCTGGGTCGCTCATCTCCTTCTCGCCCACCAGCAGGTTCAAAATGCTGCACACCTGCAGGGTAAGGAACGCCGCCGGAGGGCCCAGGCCCGTGGCATCGCCCACGGCCAGGTAGCTGATAGCCCCCTGGGTGTGCAGCCAGAAGAAGTCGCCGCTGACGTGCTCCTTGGGCTCGAAGTACAAAAACGACTTGTGAAACTGGGCGCTCAGGTCGTCCTCGCCGGGCAGAAACGCCTTCTGGATGCGCTTCGCGTAGCGGATGCTGGCCTCGATCTCGTGGTTCTGCTCCTCAATCTCGCGCGTACGCCGGGTGACGGTTTCCTCCAGGTTCTGGTACAGCCGCCCGCTTTCAAAAAACGAAGCCGTGCCCGATACCATCAGCCTCAGGTACTGGGCCCGGCCATCGGTCAGGGCCTTTTCCTCGGGCCACTCCAGGTAAATGCCCGCGTACTGCACGCCACCTTTGGCCACTACACTGGCGTAGCAGCTGCGGCCCAGCTCGAAGTGGGGTTCGTAGGCGGGTTCGCCCGTGAGCCAGGCTTGGTTCACGACGTCGATGGGGTAGTCGTAGGCTTCGTCGTGGGCGCGCAAGAAGGCCCCCTCGCGCCGCAGTACCAGGCTGGGGGCCAGGTCGCCAAACGCATCGGCTTGGAACAGTACGCCCACATCGGCGCCGGTGTCTTCGGTCAGTTGGGTTAAGAACGCCTGGCCCAATTCGTGGGTCAGTGCCAGGCGGCTTAGGGCCCGCAGGTTATCGGTCAGGCGCCGCAGCTCGGCCTCCCGCTGGCGCAGCTCCATGGCCCGGAGGTACGACTCGGCCGCTTCGCGCACGGTCATGCGCAGGTCGGTAGGCTCCCAGGGTTTGCTCAAAAACCGGTACAAGTGGCCTTGGTTCAGGGCCTTGCCCACCGCCTCGGCACCGGCCTGGCCGGTGAGCAAAATGGAGCGCGTTTCGGGCGAAAGCTGCCGAAACCGTACGATAAGCTCATCGCCCTTCATGCCCGGCATCAGTTGGTCGGTCAACAGCACCGGCACCCGGATGCCTTCGGCCAGGAGCTGCTCGCCGACCTCGAGCGCCTCTTCGGCGTTCTCGGCAATCTCGACCTCAAACCGCTCGCCTAGCTGGTGCTCAAGCTCTTGCTTCAGACCCAACAGTATCGACTTCTCGTCGTCTACACACAGAATTACCGGACGGGCCACGGGCGATGGATAAACCAGTGGCGAAAGTCGGCAAAAAACCGAACCCCACCCAGCACACAACGAAATCCAATAAATAGTCCTTGGCTATATTCACACACCCCGAAGCCTAGGCCGCTGTATGATGTGAGGGGAATAACTGAGTTGTTTCCACCGGGTATTGCTTCCAATAAATGCCTTTTGACTATATTTGAATCCTCAACACAGCTCATATCCCCCCAAATTATTCTCAACAGCTATATGCCCGTCTTCATCGAACCCACCGCCCTCCTGGCCGACCAGCTCGACCGCCTGCCGCCTACCCTCGTCCAGCACCTCTGGCGTGAGGTCGAGCAAGCCAACGACCGTCTGGCGAACCTCTTGCGCCAGGCCGAAACCACCCGCCACGCCACCCTCGAGCGCCACCAGCTCCTGCAACGCTGCCTGGCCCTAGCCTGCCAGCACCACGGCGTCGAGCCCGCACTGCTGCGCTCGCCCTACAAATTCCAAAAGCTCGTCTTTGCCCGCGCCCAGCTTGCAGCCGTGCTGAAAGAACTTCACCAGGCCACGCAGCTCGAGATCGGGCGCCTGCTCTGCCGCGACCGCAGCACCATCAGCCACACCTACACCGTGCACGACAACATGTTCAAAACCAACCCTGGCTACAAAGCCACCTACCTGCGCCTAAAAGCCGACTGCAGCGCGCTCTGCACCGCTACCCCCCTCATCGCCACCCCCCAGCCTGCCCCCGCCACCCCCACTACCCATGCAGCCCGCTAACGATACCCCCCGCCTCAGGGTGCTGGTCACCACCGCCGAAACCCGCCTGCGCGAGCGCCTCGAGGGCCCCACGCCCGAAGGCCCCCTCGTCCGCCTCGAGCTCTCGCTCGGCAGCCAACACCAGCGCCGCTTTTTGCCCCGGCCCCTGGCCGTTGCCCTGGCCCTTGAGCTCCGGGCCCAGCTACGCCGCGAAGCCCCCGCCGAGCCCTGGCACCTCTTGGCCGTCGTCGTCGCTACGGGGCAGGCCGTGCTCCTGGCCAGTGGCCGTGGGCTGGCACCTACCCGGCCCAAACGTCAGCTACGCCGGAGCCCGCGCAAAACCCCAGCGCTCGCCACAGCCCTGCAAGGCTTTGGTTGGCTACGCGATGCCGCCGACCGCCGCACCCAGATCGTCGGCAAACCCCGCACCACCGCACCGGCCACACGGCCATTGCCCGCAGCGCTGCGCAAACTCAAGTAAACGCTACTGCTTCACCACCCGCCAGTGGGTGCCTTCGCCGCCTGCCTGCAGGCGCACCAGGTACACCCCGCTGGGCAGTGCCCGCAGGTTCAATGCCTCGCGCAACGCGAGCGTAGCCGAGTAGGCAAACCGTGCCACCACCGCACCCTGGGTACTCAGCACCTCGACCGCGACAGCCGCAGGGCGGGCCATATCCACCTCCAGCTGCAGCACCTCGCGCACAGGGTTGGGGTAGCTGTGCACGGCAAGGCCTAGGGGCAGGCCCGGCGCATCGTTGGGGGTAGCTACCGTTACGGCAAAGCCTATCGGTGCCTGGGCCGTGAGCGGGCTGCCCGTCACATCCACCGTTACGCTGTAGGTGGCCGGCGGCACATCGGGCACCAGTACGGTAAGCTCAGTGGGGCTGGCCGTTTGGACCGTAGCCACGGTGCTGCCGAAGCGCACCGTGTTGTTGCCCAGCGTAGCGCTGAAGTTGCCGCCGCTGAGGGTCACTACCTCGCCCACCAGGCCAAAACCGGGGCTCAGGGTCGTGATGAAAGGGGCCGTTTGGCTGGCGCGTAGGTTGTCAATCAGCGTCTGGTTGGTCGCGTTGTTCCCCGAACCAAAGGTGGCCGTGCCCGTCGCACTAGCACTGCCCACAAACTCGCTGATGAGCGATGTCGGCGAAGTGGCGTATACCGTAGTGGTACCCCCCGTCGTGCTGCGCAATACCGAGCCGCCCTCGATGGCCTGCAGGTAGTTCACCCCGCCCGAAGGGGTGCCTGCGGCAATGCTGTGTACGTTGCCCGTTGTGCCCGTGGCGCCCGAGCCCGGCGACTTGAGCATCACAATCTCAGTGCCCGCGATGTCGAAGGTGCCCCCCAGATCAGTGAAGTACGCCGTGTTGTCCAGCCCCACATCTACTGTCCAGTCGCTCGTAGCCGGGTTCAAGGTCACATCAGCCGCGGCGGTAGAGCCTGCCCGAACGATCACCAGCGCCCCCGCCGGCAGGCTGCTCCACAGGGCATCGGTCGAAAACGCGTGCTTTCCGCCGTTGTCATTGACCATGCTTGAGGAGAAATCTTTCAGGATATAGCCCCTCAGGTCCAGGTTGTTCTGGATGACCAGCAGCTCTACCACATCGCTCGAACCGTTGTTCAGGTACTTGTTGATGACCACCGGCAGCTGGGCCGAGGTGTTGGCGATGACCGTGAGTGGCGCGCCGTTGTCCTGGCTCACCATTGCGGGGCTACTGCCCGCCACACGGATGCGGTAGTTCGTGCCCCCCAGGGCCGTGGCAGGGATAGTGAAGCTGAGGGTGCCCCCGGTAGTGCTCGTTACGGGCGTAGAAATGGTCTGGGCACCAGCAAAACTGCCGTTGGCATCCGATAGCTGCACCGTGAATTGGTTACCGGCTGCGAAAGAACCCGTACCACCAACCGTGTAGGTAAGGCTGCCGCCATCGCCCGCGTTGTAGGTGCCGCCAAAGGGCTCCAGGGTAATCACCGGCGCGGGGGCCACCTCAATGGCCACAAACGGCGCTGCGGCTGGGAAGCCCGCGCTCGTTACCGCAGGGCTACTGCTCACTACCCGCACCTGGTAGCCCGTTCCCGCAGGCGTTGCGGCAGGCACCGTGCCCACCACCGTAGCGCCCACCGTGCCGCTGAGTGTGCCCAGCACGGCCGGGCTGGCAAAACTGCCCGCAGCATCCGAAAGCTGGGCCATGAATACGTTCCCCGCCGCGTAGTTGCCCGTCAGGTCAAAGGCTACCTCAATGGCATCGCCGGGTTGGTAGGGCGCGGCCACATCCACCCCCGTAACGGTAAGGGTCGGGGGCGTAAAGGCCGTAACCGTAAACCGATCCACCTGTACGCTACTGCCGGTAGTTTCAGCTATCCCCGGGTTCGAGCTCGTGATGCGGAGGCGATACGAATTGCTGGGCGTGGTCGTCGTCGGCAGGGTGACCACAATGTCGCCCCCGCCCGTGCCCGTCCGGCTCCCCACTTGCGTGCCGCCCGAGGCGAAGCTGCCACTGGCACTCGAAAGCTCGGCATAGAAGGTATTGCCTGCGTTGAAGGTGCCCGTTACCGTAAAGGGCACCACAAAACTGGCCCCTTGTTCAAAGATGCTGCCTGGCACCGTGCCAATGGTAATGGCCGCAGGCTGAGCCGTCCCAATGCTGATAGCCCCGTCGTTTTCGGTGCCAACAATAAATGGGTTGTTGGCGATGACCCGAATCTTGTAGCCCGTGCCACTGGCCGCACCGGCCGGTATCGTACAGGCGATGGTGCCGCCGGTACCCGCCACGCGGGTACCAATGGTGGTCGAGGTCGCAAACGACCCATCGGGCTGCGAGAGCTGGGCGGTAAAGGTGTTGGTGCCCGCAAAATTGCCGGTAATGGTGTAGCTCACATTTAGCGCCTCGCCGGGCGTAAAGGTCAGCTTGGGTACGCTCGTAGCGATGGTCGGCGTGGTCGGGTTGATAATGATGGCATCGTTCCAGGCCTGCAGCACAGCGTCGGGGAAGTCTACGTAGGGGTTGCGGTTACCCTGGGCGTCTTCAATACCGTCGTTACGGTCGCGCTCTACATCGCTCACCGGGTCCTGCAGGTGCCACTGGTAGAGCACGTCGGGGTCGGCTACGCGGTCTAGCGTACCCGCCTGGGTAGGGTACATCGTGTAGAAGTAGAAAATGCAGCGGGCCAAGTCGCCTTTGTGATCTTCGCGGGGCTCCCACCGGGTGCTGGTGCTGATTTTACTGGCCGTGGCTGCATCAAAGCCCGAGGGCAGTGTAGTACTGGCTGTGTACGTGTTGTTTACCACGTAGTAGTAGGTGCGCGTTTGGCCGTCGGTAAACTCATCGAAAGCGTAGTTGCTCCGGGCACTGTTGGCACTGCTGTAGGTGGGGAACAGGTGGTGGATATCGCTCACCATCGGCGAGGCACTGTTAAAAAAGCTCTGCGGCACCGTGTGCTCGCAGTTGATGGGGTCGGCGTTGCTGCTGCTGCTTGAAGACCGCTGGTAGCCGGTATATACGCAGGTAATCTTGCCCCCGCGCACATCTATACTCGAGTACATCCGCTGGCGGGCGCTGCTGTAGCTCAGTACGCTCGTGCGCCCATCGTACCAGTTGGCTTTTAGGTTGGCCCGTAGGGCCGCGCCCTCCAGCCCTGTGCTCAGGGGGTTTACCCCAGGCTGGGCCCAAGTCGGTAGCCACGCCCCTAGGGCCAGGCATACCGTGAATACATGCCGCAGGTAAAGAGCTCGCATCGTTAGAGGGGTTAGAAGGCTAAGGGTGTGCCTTTGAAAGTTCGCCGCACACTCGCCTGCAGCTTACGCAACCAGTTTACCGTTCTGTTATCCTTCCGTGAAAGCTACCCCTATCCCCTCGGCACGTACCCGAGCTCGGCTCAAGCGCAACGACGCGCTCTACCGGCGGTTCCTGGAGCTCTACGAGCACCGTAGGCTCCGGCTCGACGACGTTACCCGCCGCCTAGCCGCAGAGTTTTTCCTCACCGAGCGGACCGTGCTACGCATCCTGCGCCAGCAACCGCCTACTGCGCCCCGGCAAAGTCCATCACACAGTTCACCCGGTAGTCACGGTGGGGCCGAATAGCCACCCCGACAAACCGGTACTCAGCACCCAGTATGTTCTCACGGTGGCCCAGGCTCTCTACCCCCTCATCCACCAGCAGGTCCACCACAATGGCCAGGGGGTCGTCGTAGCCGTAGTGGCAGTTTTCGGCCAAGGCGGTCTGGGTACCTACCCCCAGCGCGCGCAGCCGCTCGTCGAAGGCCCAGCCGTTGCTGCTGGTGTGGCCAATGCCCCCGCTGGCGCCCATGTCGGCGGCATGGTAGGCCGCTGCATGGCTCAGCAGCGAATCGGGCTGTAGCACCGCCAGGCCACGGGTGGCCCGCAGGGTGGTTTTCAGCGTCTGGTAGTAGGTACCCCGGGTGTAATCGGCGGCGCGGGGGGCCAGGTAGGCCGCCCAGAAGGCCGGTCCGTTGAGCCGCGCCAGGTTCAGGTACCTGACGACCTCCCGCTCACTTTCGCTCAGGTAGCCTGCCTGGGCGGCTGTGTTGGCTTGGGCAAGCTCGTCGGGGGTAAACACTTGGCCGCTCAACCCTACGGCGGGCGAGAGCAGCAGTAGCAGGGTGCACAGTCGTTTCATCGCCCGAAAGCTAGCTACGCGTAGGCCAACTCGGTATCGACAAAGCTCCGGAAGGCCTCTACCGTTAGCTCCAGGTGCGTTTCGGTGTGGGCATCGCTTACGAACCAGCTCTCGTAGGCGCTGGGCGGCAGGTACACGCCTTTCGACAGGCAGTGGTGAAACAGCCGGTTGAAGCGCGGCACATCTTGCTGCTGGGCCGTGTCGTAGTCCAACACTTCGGTATCGGTAAAGTGAACCGAGATCATCGACCCCACCCGGTTGATGCGGTAGGGCCACCCCGTGGGCTGGAGCACCGCCGCCAGCTGGGTGTGCAGGTGCTCGGTTTTGCGTGCCAGGCTGGTGTAGATCTCGTGGCTTTCTTTCAGGGTTTTGAGCAGCGCCAGGCCCGCGGCCATGGCCAAGGGGTTGCCACTCAGGGTGCCGGCCTGGTACACCGGCCCCTCGGGCGCCACGTGCGCCATCAGGTCGGCCCGGCCACCGTAGGCCCCCACCGGCAGGCCCGCCCCCAGGATTTTGCCCAGCGTCACCAGGTCGGGTGTGATGCCGTAGAGCTCGGCCGCGCCGCCGGGCGCCAGCCGAAAGCCGGTCATCACCTCGTCAAAAATGAGCACCGCCCCGTGGCGGGTACACAGCCCACGCAGGCCCTCTAAAAACCCGGGCAAGGGCGGTATACAGCCCATGTTGCCAGCTACGGGCTCTACAATCAGGGCGGCGATGTCGGGCCCGTGGGCCGCAAACAGCCGTTCGACATCCGCCAGGTCGTTGTAGCGCGCAATGAGCGTATCGGCGGCCACTGCGGGCGGAATGCCGGGGCTGGTAGGGATGCCCAGCGTGGTGGCCCCACTACCGGCCTTGATGAGAAAGCTGTCGCCGTGCCCGTGGTAGTTGCCCGCAAACTTGATCACCTTCGTACGGCCCGTCGCGCCCCTCGCTACACGAATGGCGCTCATGCAGGCCTCGGTGCCGCTGTTCACCATCCGTACCCGCTCTACCCCCGGTACCATGGAGCACACCAGCTCGGCCAGTTGGTACTCTCGTACCGTCGGCGCCCCAAACGAGGTGCTGTGCGGCAGCGCGGCCCGGATGGCATCGAGCACCGGGTCGTAGGCATGGCCCAGTATCATGGGCCCCCACGAGCCGATGTAGTCGATGTACCGGTTGCCGTCTACGTCGTAGAGCAGCGCCCCCTCGGCCCGGGCCATGAAAATGGGCGTGCCGCCCACCTGCCCAAAGGCCCGCACCGGTGAGTTGACCCCACCGGGGATAAACTGCTTGCTCAGCTCAAAGTACTGTTCCGATAGCGTCGCCATGTGTGTAAAGGTAGCGGCAGGGCCGCCGCCAAGCGCGGGTGTAGCCGACTTAATGGGGACTACGCTGCCGCCCCGCGGGCCAGTCTGGCCAGGTTAACACGTTCACTTCGACGACGATGCCACCTTTGTTCTCGCTCCCGAAACTCCCGGCAAACCCACCCGCACAAAACTGCACGTGCGGGGTAACCATAAACATCACCCCCAGCGTGGCAACGCTCTCGTCGTTGGTACCCACAATCCAGTCGGTCATCAGGTGCAGCCGCGGCACTAGCGGCACCTCGGCACCCAGCAGTAGGCCCACTTCGTTGCCCAGGCCCAGGTAGTTGCGGTTGCCCACGTAAGGCCCCAGGGAAATGCGGTTGTGGTGGTGGGTATACACCACCAACCCGTACCCAAATGCCAGCAGTTGCTTGTACGAGAGCCGGTCAGAAACATTGATACCCGCCTGGGCACCCACATTCACGGCCCAATGACCGTCTACGCGCCACTGCTTCTGGCCCGTTGCCAGCAGCGCGGGCTTTAGCTGCCGGTATTGATCAATAGCGTTAGTCTGCAATTCGAAGCGGGCATCAGGCCCTTTATCAGCAAACTTGAGCCCTACCAGATTTACCCCAGCATCCCAGCCTTTGCCCAGGCCGTACACAACATGTTGCTTACTGGCCAAGCTACTCGGGCCGTAAAAATTGACCTGATGCTGGTAAAAAAACTCACCAGAAGGCGTAATAGCCCCACTAGGTATATTAAAGAGATTTTGCTGCCCTAGCAAACTACTTGGCGAAACATAGAATGCCGTCAAAAAGGCCAGAACTTTTGTGCGCACCCCACATAAATACTTGCTAAGGGAGCTCCGTTCCGGAGGAGTGGCACAAACTACAGCCGTTTAGTTCATTTAAGAACAAGGGGGCTCCTATACCCGTACAGAAGCCCCTGGCGAGGTGAGCAGGCAACCCCCTGTTGCAGGGGGTACGGCTATTCGTGGTCCATACCGCCCTTTTTGCAGCAGGCGGGCAGCTTTTCGTAGGCGGCGGGGTCGGCGGGGCTCGCATCGGCGTCGTAGCCAATCCGGTTCACGGCTTTTCGCAAGCCCTCGAGGTCAACCTTGCCCGCGTTGTACCACACGGTCAGGCCTTTGGTCTCTAGGTCGAGTACCACCTTTTTTACCCCGGGGGTAAAGAGCATGTCGCGTTCCAGACGGCTTTTGCACATGCCGCACTGGGCGCTGGTGGCCAGGGTCACTTGGGCCGTCTGGGCTTGGCTACTAACTGCCAGCCCCACAACTAGTAGGCTGAAAATAAGGAGGGTACGCACGAGGTTAGGGGTTAGTTTGAGGTTTTGAGGGTACAGTAAAACGCAGGCCCAGGTACACCACCCGACCCAGGATGGGCCCCCAGACGTAGCTGGTATCAAAAAACGGGCCCAGCGGGGCCTCGGCATCCACAATCGGGTTGGGCTGGCGGTAGTTGAAGAGGTTCTCTACGCCGAGGTACAGCTCCCACCGCTCGGCGGGCAGCCACGTCACCTGGCCGTCTACGAGCGTGTAGCCAGGGGCATTCTCGCGCAGTACAAAGCCGGGGTGATGCTCGGCGAAGGGGTGCAGCCGCTGGGCACCGATGAGCTTCCAGGTGCCGTCCAGCCGCCAGCGGCGCAGCTCGTATGCCAGGTTTACCAGCCCACGGTGCCGCGGGGTGAGCATCACTTGCTCAGTTTTGCCCCCAAAAGGCGCCCGTACGTCGTAGAGCTTGTACGCCACCTTCGCCTCGAGCAGCTTGAGGGGTTGCCACTGCAGTTCGGCCTGCAGGCTGTGGGCCCGGCTACGGCCCGCCAGGTTGCCGATCACGATGGCCTGTGGGTCTTGGTCGTAGTCCACAATTACCTGGTTCTCGAAGGCCGTGTAGTAGTAGTCCAGCACCAGGCTGCCCTCGCGCAGCCCGAGTGTAAACTGCTGCACCAGGCTGCCGCCCAGGTTCCAGCCCACCTCGGGGCGCAGGGCCTCGCTCAGCACCACGGCGCGGTTGCTAGTCAGGGTGGGGCTGTTTTCGGCGAATACATTGGCCGTGCGGTAGCCGCGCCCGGCGGCCAGGCGCAGGGTAGTGGTGGCCCAGGGCTGGTAGCGCAGGTTCAGGCGGGGGGTGGCAAAGGCCCCAAAGGCGTTGTGTAGGTCGGCTCGCAGGCCCACCACCGCCGAAAAGCGCTCGGTGGGCTGGTAGGTGTACTCGCCGTAGGCGCCGGGCACGCTTTCGGTGCGGCCGACGTCCAGCCCGTTGTAGGCCTCCTGGTAGCGGTCGTATTGGTAAGCCAGGCCCAGGCGGTAGGTGTGCCGCGTATCGCCGATGACAGACTCGAAGATCAGGTTCGCGTTCCAGCGCCACTGCCGCCCCTGCCAGGTTTTAAAGCCGTAGGTGCCCGTTTGGTCGTGGTACGTGCCGCCGGTTTGCAGGCCAACACTCTGGTAGGGCCGCCCCTGCCACACGTAGCCCGTTTTGCTGAAGTAGCTCACGCGGGTGGTTTCGGTGCGCAGGCGGTAGGTGGCCGCCACCACGGCGGGGTCGTCGCTGGTGTAGGCCAGCGCCTGGCCGCCGCGCCGCACTTCGCGCAAGGCTTGCACCGCAAGCTGGCCCTGCCAGCCGCCCTCGCCCTGGTATTTCAGCTTGGTAAATACCGTGGCTAGGTCGCTGAGCGGCACGTCGACAAACCCATCGCCGTTGCGGTCTACGGCCCCCGGCACGGTACTGCCATGGGCTAGGAGCGTGGCCTGCCACCGGGGGCTTAGGCGGGCGTGGTGGTTCAGGTTGGCCTCCAGCCGCCCGTAGTCGTTGGCGTACACGTTGAGCAGCGTGCGCTCGTCGGTGGGGGCCTTCAGGGCGATGTTGATCTGGCCCGTGAGGCTCTCGTAGCCCAGCACCACGGGTCCCGTACCCTTGCTCACCTGGATGCTGCCCACCCAGGGGCCGGGGATGTAGTTTAGCCCGTACGTGCGCCCCAGGCCCTGGTACAGCGGCATCCCCTCGATCAGGATGGGGCTGTACACGCCGTTGAGGCCCAAGAGGCTGATCGACTTGGCGCCCGAGACCGCGTCGGTGAAGTTCACGTCCACACTCGGGTTCGTCTCAAAGCTCTCGCCCAGGTTGCAGCAGGCGGCTTTCGTGAGCTCGCGGCTGGTAATGAGTTCGGTCTGCTGGGCCGTTGTGGTGAGCGCCGCAGCGGCCCGCCGCCGGTACTCGATGCGCAACTCGCGTGTCATGCTCGCGGGGTAGAGTTGAAAGTCGAGCGCATGCCCCGTGTGGTCGCCCGGTAACGCGTGGTTAAACCGTAGCGTATCGGTCAAAAAACCTTCGGCGCTGAAGACCAGCGCCATCGGCCGCACGGGGTCGAGCTGTAGGCGGAAGTAGCCCGCGCTATCGGTCAAGACCCCCGTGGCCGTACCTACCTGCGCCACACGGGCGTAGGCAATGGGCACGGGCGGTTGGCTGCCGGCAACCGTTAGCCGACCGGCGAGCTCGGTTTGGGCCAGCGCACTGGCAAGACCCAAACCGATGTAGAGTAAGAGGGCAAAGGCCCGGAAAATCATGGGTGTAAAACGCTAAAGTGTACGGAAGCATGCCTCCGGTGCTGGCAGCGCCGGAGAATTGGGTTATAAACCCCTTCCTTACAACCGAAACGTCTGGTACAGCACTCGCGCCGGGGGCCGTGGGGCACACACGCGGCACTGCGCCGCAGGCACGTGCTGTGGCAGCTCGCACACGTAGGCCACGTCGGGGCCTGCTAGCGGCAGCGCCAGGGCCACAAAGGCCACGGGCTCGGGGCGATCTAGGGGCTCGCCGCTGCCGCTTAGTGTCTGGGTGGTGCAGCAGCTGGGCGCGCTCAGGGTAGCGTCGGCGTGGCTGGTATCGGTGTGTGTACCGGGGCAGCAGCCGGTGTGGGCACCCTCGGCGCTGGGCACCGATACCTCGACCCGACCGAACATCTGGCACGCGTGCACCACCGCCCCCCACCCCGGCAGGTGCAGGCCCACCAAGGCCACGAGCAGCAGTGCACACAGCTTGCGCATACACGAAGGTAGTATTCGTCAAGCTAGTCGTCCCTGCACCCACTTCGGCTTTGGCTTTCGTTAACGGGCCTTTTTTCTCCCAGGCCAGCAAAGAAAATTGCAGAAGACTCCTAGGGTCGTTCGACTGACAACGTGCGGTGGTAGCCACCCCAACCGAGTTCATCCTGGCACCTGCCACCCTCTCACCCCTCGTCAAACAGTCCCTCGGTGGGCAGCACCCCGGGGGGCAGTGCGGTGGCTTCGGGCAGGGCCTCTACCTCGCGCAGTTGGCGCTGGATGGCCCGCGAGCGGGTGCCCTCCAGCTGCTCAAGGTCTTTGGTGGCCCCTTCGAGCTTCTTCTTGGCGCTCGTAAGCAGGTCGCCAAACTTGCCAAACTCGGCTTTAACCGCCCCGAGCACCTTCCACACCTCGGCGCTGCGCTTCTCGATGGCCAGCGTGCGGAAGCCCATGCGCAGGCTGCTCAAGAGCGCCGAGAGCGTCGTAGGGCCCGTGAGCACCACCTTGTGCACTGCTTGCAGCTCCTGGAACAGGCCCGGCTCGCGCAGCACCTCGGCAAACAGCCCCTCGATGGGCAGAAACAGCAGGGCAAAGTCGGTGGTGTGCGGCGGCTGCACGTACTTCCGCTGGATGTCTTTGGCCTGGGTGCGGATGGCCTTGAGCAGCTGCGCGCGGTGGTAGTCGGCCAGCGCCACGTCGCCCGCCGCCAGGGCGTTGACCAGCGCCTCGTACTCGACGAGCGGGAACTTAGCGTCTACTGGCAGCCACAGCGTGGCCCCACTGCCCGCCCCCGGCAGCCGGATGGCGGCATCCACCTTCTCGGCGGCCGTCGGCACCACGGCCTGTTGCAGGGCGTACTGGTCGGGCGTTAAGAGCTGTTCGAGCAGGGCCTCGAGCTGCGTTTCGCCGAAGGTGCCGCGGGTTTTTACGTTGGCCAGTACGTTTTTCAGGTCGCTCACCCCACTGGCCAGGCTTTGCATCTCGCCCAGGCCTTTGTGGACTTGCTCCAGCCGGTCAGACACCAGCTTGAAGCTTTCGCCCAGGCGCTGCTCCAGCGTGGCGTGTAGCTTTTCGTCTACCGTCTGGCGCATCTGCTCCAGCTTCTGCTCCGAGCTCTGGCGGATGTCTTTGAGCTGCTCGGCGATGGTTTGGCCCACGCGCGTGAGTTCATCGGTCATGCGCCCAAACTGGTGCCGCTGGCCCTCGACAAGGTCTTTGAGTTGTAGGGCCTGGGCCTCGCGGGCTTCTTTGCTGGCCGTGCTCAGGGCGTTTTGCAGCTGCCCCAACTGCTGCCCAAAGGCCAGCAGTTGGCCTTGCAAATCGGTTTTGAGGGTGGCCGCCACGCGGTCGAGCGCGGCCGCCTGCTCGCTGCGGTTGGTCTGGAGCTCGGCGCGCAGGGTCGCGTCCAGTTTATCCAGCGCCTCGGCGCGGGCAGCTTGGGCCTGCGTAAGCGCCTGCAAGCGGCCCCCGAGCCATACCAACCCCACCACCAGGGCCACCAGCGTGCCCACGGCCAAAGCTAACCCCAGAACTTCCATACCCCCGAAGGTACGGGCTATCGGGGCCCACTACCCGCCAATGGCGGTGGTATCGAGCGGCTGGATGGTGCCTTCTTCCACCTCCGTCACCAGGGCGTCGAGCAGGGGGTACAGCTTGCCGTTTTTCAGGTCGGCATTGTTGTACAGCTCTTTGAGTTTGCTCAGGCGCTTGGCGGTGTCTTTCTCGTTCAGGGCGCGGGTGACGAGTGTTGCCATGGCCAGATCGGCTTCGTCGGCGCTCAGGCCCCGGTTTTTGATCCATTTGTCCTGGTCAATCCAGGTGCCCTCGCGGCGTTTGCCCGTTACGCGCACCCAGTCTTCTTTTTCGCCCGTTACGGCGACGACATCAAAGGGTTCCAGCTTGGTGTTGGTTTTGGCCACCAGGGCAGGCCGGTTGTACAGCTCTAGCTCTTCTACAACGGCCATGGCCTTGCCGCCGGGCACCACGTAGTAGCTGGCCACCCAGCCTTCTTTGTTGGTGTCGGCCTGGCGCACCTTGAGGTAGGTAACGGCCTTGCCCTTCTCTTGCTTTTCGATTTGATCGAGCACTTCGACCGTTTCGCCCATCGCGAGGCCGGCCTGCCACTTCTCGAGCTTGGGCTCGTGGTTGGCGAAAATGCCGATGCCGTCCCAGATGCACACGGCCTGGCTGTGGCCGCCGTCTTCGGGGCTTGCGGGCGCTTCGCCCTCGGCGACGTCGGTGCTGTCAGTGGTTTCGCCGCCACCGCTGCCGGATGTACAGGCGGTAAAGGCCAGGGTAGCGCCCAACAGCAGGGCTAGGTAGAAGGGAGTGCGCATGGTGGGTAGTAGTTGAAGGGGGGGTTGCGGTTGCACGAGCAAGTTAACAGCCAGCGGCCTGCACCCGCCGCATCCAATCGTTCACGACCTTGCAGCGTGGCCCATCCCCCCAACGCCCTCGCTGCCGCGACCAGCCCCTACCTGCTGCAGCACGCCCACAACCCCGTGGCGTGGCAGCCCTGGGGCGATGCCGCCCTTGCCCAGGCGCGCCAGGAAGGCAAGCTGCTCATTGTCTCCATCGGCTACTCGGCCTGCCATTGGTGCCACGTCATGGAGCGCGAGAGCTTTGAAGACCCCGAGGTGGCCGCGCTCATGAACGCCCACTACGTGAGCATCAAGGTAGACCGTGAAGAGCGCCCCGACGTAGACCAGATTTACATGGACGCCGTACAGCTCATGCAGGGCCACGGTGGCTGGCCGCTCAACTGCATTTGCCTGCCCGACGGTCGGCCGCTGTTCGGGGGTACCTACTTCCCGCGCCAGCGCTGGCTCGAGGTACTGCAAGGCGTGGCCGCCTTCTGGCAGCAAGACCCCGAGAAAGCCGAGGGCTACGCCGCCGACCTCACCCAGGCCATACGCGAGCTCGACCACATTGCCCCTGCCGCCGCCCCGGCCCTGAGCCCCGCCGAGGTAGACAAGCTCTTCGTGCACCTGGGCCAGCGTTTCGATGCCCACAACGGCGGCGTGGGCCAGGCGCCCAAATTCCCCGTACCCAGCACCTGGCGCTTCGTACTGGCCTACGGCGCCCACCGGCAAAGCGTGCTAGCCCTGGGGGCCCTGCACCACACGCTGGCGGCCATGGCCGCCGGCGGCATCTACGACCACCTGGGCGGCGGTTTTGCCCGCTACGCCACCGACCCCCAGTGGCGCGTGCCCCACTTCGAGAAAATGCTCTACGACAACGGGCAGCTCGTGGGCCTCTACGCCCTGGCCTACCGCCAGCGGCCCCAGCCCCGCTACGCCGAGGTCATCCGCCAGACCGTGGCCTTCGTGGCACGCGAGCTGCGCAGCCCCGAGGGCGGCTTCTACAGCGCGCTAGACGCCGACAGCGAGGGCGTCGAAGGCAAATTCTACACCTGGTCGGCCGCGGAAATCGAGCGCCTGCTCGGCCCCCGCGCCGGGCTGGTCAAGGCCACCTACCACGTACGCGAGGAAGGCAACTGGGAGCACACCAACATCCTGTTCACCACCGAAAGCCCCGAGGCGCTGGCCCAGCAGCTGGGCATAGCCCCCGAACACTACCACGCCGAGCTGGCCCAGGCCCAGGCCATCCTCTTCGAGGCCCGCGCCCAGCGCATCCGGCCAGGGCTCGACGACAAGCTGCTCACGGGCTGGAACGGGCTCATGACCGCCGGGCTCGCCGAGGCCTACCTCGCCCTGCGCGACCCCGAGCTACTGGCCCTGGCCCAAGCCAACGACGCCTTCGTCGAAGCGCACCTGGCCCAGGGCCCCGCCTTGCGCCGCACCGCCAAACGCGCACCCGAGGGCACCTACCGCGCCTTCTTCAACGCCTACCTCGAAGACTACGCCGCCAATCTGCACGCGCTGATCGGGCTCTACCAGTGCACCTTCGACGAACGGTACCTGGCGCGCGCCGCCGAGCGCCTGGGCTACGTACTAACAGCCTTTGCCGACCCAGAGAGCCCCTTACTGCACTTTACCCCCGGCGACGATGCCCCCCTCATCGCCCGGCGCAAAGAGTACCACGACTCGGTCTTGCCCAGCAGCAACGCCAGCCTGGCCCACGCCCTGCGCACCCTGGGCCTGTACCTGGATAGGGCCGACTGGGTAGCGCGCGCCGAGGCCATGCTCCTGGCCATCTGGCCCCAGCTGGAACGCTACCCCGCCAGCTTTGCCCATTGGTGCGAACTGGCTCTGCGCCACACCTGCGAGGAGCCCGAAATCGTCGTCGCAGGCCCCGAAGCCCCCGCACTGGCCCAGGAGCTAACCCGCCGCTACTGGGGCCCCGGCCTGCTGTCGGGTGCACCCACGCCCGATCACCGGTTGCCGCTGGTGGTGGGCAAATACGCCGCCGCCACCCCTCAAGTGTTCGTCTGCCGGGGCAAAACCTGCCGCCTGCCCGTAGCCACCGCCCAAGAAGCCTTGGCGCAACTGGGCCTCTAGCCCTAACTTACCCGCATGGCGCACCGAAACTACCTTGGGCTGGGGCTGGTAGCCCTGTTGGCAGGCTGTGGTGCTGACGGTACCGGGAGCGACGAAGCGACCGATACCACCCGCTACGAGCGCAGCGTAACCATCACCGCCGACCGCATTGACCCCGCCACCGGCAAGCCCATCGGCGAAGGCGAGGGCAAGGCCACCGTGGACCGCGGGCCCTTCGACGCCGATACCGATGGCGATGGCCTGTTCGACGACTACCTGGCCGAATTTGAAGACGAGCCCCTCACCGAGCCCGACCGCACCCAGGCCACCCAAGACTACAACCCCCCACCCGACGACAGCGAGTTCGTGAAGGTGGACACCGACGCCGAGCCGCTCAACCTCAAGGCCGTCCACGCCGCCATTGTGTACCCGCCCGATGCCAAGGCCGCCGGCAAGCAGGGCACCGTCAGCCTCAAGGTGCTCATCGACGCCGATGGCTGGTACGGCCAGCACAAAGTGCGCAGCAGCCCCGACAAGCGCCTCACGGCCGCGGTCGTTGAGCAGGTAAAGAAAATCCGCTACCGGCCCGCCAAGCTCGACGGCAAACCGGTGAAAGTGTGGGTGAACTTTGAGCACACGTTTCGGCTAGAGAAACCTTAATGGGTAGGTGCCTTTTGGTTCAGGTGGTGGCGTTGGCGCTCTGGGGCACGGCCTGCTCGCAGACCGCCGATTCACCCGTGCCCGCGTCTGAGACACGCCCGCCCGGCAGCCTGGGCCGTGTGGGTAGCCCCGACGATGCGGTAACCGAGCCGCTGGCAGGGGCCGTGCTGCTCATGGGCGGCGGCCCCGATGTAGACAGTGCCCTCGCCTGGTGGCTGGGCCAGGCCCGGGGCGGCGATGTGGTGGTCCTCAGGGCCACGGGCAGCACGGGCTACAACGACTACCTCTTGGGCCTCGCGCCGGTCAATTCCGTCGAAACCTTCCGCGTCAACACCCGCGAGCTGGCCCAAGACAGCGCCCTGAACCGCGCCCTGCGCAAGGCCGAGGCCGTTTTCCTGGCCGGAGGCGACCAGTGGGACTACATCCGCCTCTGGGGCGGCACCGCCCTCGAAGCCACCCTGCGCAGCCTTATCGCTCACAAGCGCATTGCCATTGGGGGTACCAGTGCGGGCTGCGCAGTGCTGGGGCAGTTTGTCTTTACCGCCCAAAACGGCTCGGTGACCAGCGCCGAGGCCCTGGCCAACGCCTACCACCCCAACGTAACGCTGCAGAACCAGTTCTTGCAGGTGCCGGGCCTCGAAAACGTGGCCACCGACCAGCACTACACCCAGCGCGATCGGCACGGCCGGCACCTGGTGTTTTTGGGCCGTATGCTAGCCAGCACCGACACGGCCCGGGGTATAGGGGTAGACGAGGCCACCGCCGTATGCCTACCGCCCTATGGCCAGGCATGGGTAGTGGGCGCAGGCAAGGCCTACTTTCTAGAGGCCACCGCTGCCACTGGGCCCGAAACCTTTGGCGCTGGGCAGCCCATCACCTGGCACCGGGGCGGGCAGGCCCTGCGCGTGTACCGGCTGGGCCAAACCCCCGGCGGGGGCTTCTGGCTTACCGACTGGCAAACGGCCAGCGGTGGCACCTGGGGGTGGTGGTCGGTGCAAGACGGCACCCTCACCGAAGCCTACGGCAACTAGCCGTTCGTGAGTTTGTTCTTCAGGGCTACCCGCACGGCCTCGGCCCGGGAGTGGACGTGCATTTTCTTGTAGATGTTCTTGATGTGCGAGCGCACCGTCTGCGGGCTGATAAACAGTTTGTCGCCGATGGCCTTGTAATGAAGGCCCTCGACCAGCTGCTGTAGGATGTCGATTTCGCGCCGCGAGAGGTCGAAAGTCTCGGCCGTGGCTGGGGTCGCCACCTCGCCTTCGCGCACGGCCCCCAGCAGCTTGCGGGCCATAGCCGCACTCATGGGCGCACCACCGGCGGCCAGTTCCACAGCCGCTGCCACGATTTTATCGACCGGCTCGTCTTTCAGGAGGTAGCCCGAGGCCCCCGCCTGGATGGCGGCAAAGAGCCGATCGGTGTCTTCGAACACGGTGTGCATCAGGATATCGATCTCCGGGTAGGTCGCTGCCACGTCAGCGGTGGTTTCGATGCCATTTTGGCCCGGTAGCTCAATGTCCATGAGCACCACCTGCGGCAAGCTGGTGGGTGGCAGCCGTTTAAGTTCGTGCAGAAAGGCCTCGCCACTGGGGCTGGCCAAGACCACCTGCACCTGCTGCTCAAAGAACCCCAGGTGCTCGACCAACCGTGTGCGGAGCGTGGGGTTGTCTTCGACGAGTGCCAAACGGAGTGCGGCCATGCAGAGCGGGGCTAGAGGTGTAGGTTCAAGTTCAGGCCGTCGCCGCAGATTCGCTATACCCACTATGGGGTAGTTTGACTGGGGCCCGTGAGCGGGAAGCTGAGCTCTACCGCAAAGCCCGCCCCGGGTGCGGTGTGTAGCCGCAGCGTGCCCCCCAGTTCGCGTGCCCGTTTCTGTAGGTTATCCAACCCGTAGTGCCCGCTGGGCGAGCCTTCGGGCAGCCCAGCGGTGGCCATGCCGCGGCCATCGTCCCACACCCGCAGGTGCAGCGTTTGGGGGTCGGGTTGGTGCAGGCGGCACCCTATGCGCGTTGGTGCGCCGTGCTTTAGGCTGTTTGAAAGGGCCTCCTGCACGCAGCGGAACACGTTCAGGGCTCGACCGGGTGCCAGGGTGAGGGCGGGGTCGGCATCGAGTTGGCCCTCGTACCGGACCCCTTCGTGGTAGGCCAGCTGGCGCCGGGCGTAGCTATCTACCTGCGTCATCAGGCTTTCGAGCGAGAGTGCGGTGTGGCTCAGGGCCCAAACCGTATCGCGCAGAAGGCCCAGGGTCGCCCGGGTATCGGCCTGTAGGTCGACCAACAACTGCGGTAGGCGGGCGCGCTGGGCGGCTTGGGTCTCGAGCAGTCGCTCCGATACCGAAAGCCCCGAGAGGATGCCCGAGAGTTGGGCCCCCACATTGTCGTGCAAATCGCGTGCGATGCGCTGGCGCTCAAAATCGACCTGCTGCTGAAGTTCCAGCGCCCGTATGCGCCGCAGCAGTTTGCGCCGCACCCGGTACCGCACATAGCCCCCAACGCCTCCCAGCACCACCAGGGCAACCAGGGCTTGGAACCAGGTCTGGCGGTGCAGCGGAGGGGGCAGCCGGAAGCGCACCACCACAGGCGCCGCCGACCAAACCCCATCGGCGTTCAGCGCCCGAGCCCGAAAGGTATACGTGCCGTGGGGCAGGTTTGTGTACACAACCGTACGGGCTTCGGTTGGCTCACTGTAGGCCGAATCGAGGCCCACAAGCTGGTAGCTGTACCGTAGTGGCAATGTCCCCAGGAACGATTGGCCGCCCACGGCGAAAACCAGTCGTCGTGCTGTTGCCGGCAGGTTGGGGGGCAGTTCGCCCACGGCCACCGTGTCGTCATCCACCACCAGCGCCTCAAGTTGAACCCGGGGTGGCTCTGTGGGCTGGCCCCAGGTGCGCAGATCGTGCACCCAAACCCCTTGGTCCGTGCCCAGGTAGAGTCGCTGGCTTTGGGGCACCACCAGTACCCGGCGCAGGGTGCCCTGGCCGCCCCGCTGGGTTTGCCAGGTACCTACTCGCTGGGCAGTAAACGGCCCAGTACCACTGGCAGTGAGCTGGTAGCGGTACCGGTCGGCAAGCACCCACAGCGCACCGGTAGCCGCCGGGAAAATGGCCCGTATGGGCGCCTGGTAGAGTGGGTCGGTAGGTGCCGGTCGTACCAGGCGGCCGCCAATCAGCCGTACCAGGCCACGGGCCGTACCCAGCCAAGTGCTGCCATCGTCTGCCAGGTAGACGCTGGTAACCGTTGTACTGGGTAGCCCAGCGGCACGATCGTAGTACGTAAGCCGACCACCCTGTAGGTGGGCGGCCCCGCCCACATCGTGTACCACCCATAGGCCCGTGGGGCTGGGCACCAGGGCTTCGATCATAGCACTCCTTAGGCCACGCGTTGTGTCGTACCACTGACTACGGCTCCAGCCTCTTGTGGGGTGGCGGCTGTAGCGGAGCAAACCCTTGCCATACGTACCCACCCACACGGCACTGTCGCCATCGGGCACCAGGGCGCTTACGCCATCGGGCAGCTGTGCCACGACTTGCCAGGCGCCCCTGCGGGCGTGGGCAGGCGTAGCGGCCCAGCGCAGGTCGGTAAAGGTGCCCAACCAATAGGCCCCACCCGGGCTCTGTGCCACTGCGCGCGCGGTGAAGTAGGCATCGGCAGGGTAGGGGTCTTCGCCCCGGTAGTTCGCGCCTTCAAAGAGGGTATACCCGGTGTGGGTACCCACCCAGGTAGTGCCCTCGTTGTCGTGGTAAAGTGCACTCACTTTGGCCGCCCCGGTTGCATTGGGAAAGGCGAGCTGCTGCACCCCAGGGCGTGGCAGGCGCAGGATACCGCCACCGAAGCTGGCTACCCAAAGCCCGCCTTCGTAGTCGGTGGCCAGGTGCGTGAGGTAGTCTACGGGCAGGCCCTGGCCCATACCGTAACGTGTAGCCACCCCCCCCCGGTACTGCACCAGGCCCCGGGTACGGGTAGCCATGTGGTAAGCCCCCTGTGCTTCGAGGACAGCCTCGGTCTGTACTGGGTAGTTTGCGGCTACCACCAGGCCATTGCCGGCCAACTGTAGCCCGTAGGTGAAGCCCTTTTGGCTAAGCCAGAACCCATCGGCACCCCAAGCCGACAGGCGCAACACCCCCCCGAGGCCCAACGGCGTTGTAACAACCGCGGGTAACCGTAGTGGCACTTGCTGTACGCGGCCATCCGGCAAGCTGTAACAGCGCAAAAGGCCCCACGGCGCCGCCACTACCACACCCCACTGACCCACCCCCACTACAGCAAACGGACCGCCAGAGGCACTTTCGACAACCGGCCGGTACTGGCCGGTGGCTAGCCTGGCGTACACCCCGGTAAACGTGGCCACGTAGAGCACACCCGTTGCATCCTCGGCCAGCGAGGTGACCGATTTCGGCGCGCCCAGCTCAGCCCGAAAACCCGACCCTTGCCGCCGAGCGAGCGCACCCCCAAAGCTGCCCGCCCATACCTCGCCTCGGCGGTCCTGGTACAGGGTGTACACCAGGTTACTTGGCAAGCCCTCGTCGGCGGTAAAACTCACAAACTGGCTACCGTCGAAGCGGCTGATGCCCCGGTCGGTCCCCACCCAGAGGTAACCCTCGCGGTCGGCCAAGAGGCAGTTGGCGTAGTCTGAAGCTAGGCCATCGGCAGCGGTATACCTGTGCGCCTGCGCCAAGTCAAGGCCCTGGGCCGTAGCGCCAACGGCGCACGCCACGAACCCTACCTGTGCTGCGAGCAGCTGAACGAACCCTCTGTGCACATAAGGCAGACTTGTAGTTGCCATAGTGGTGCCCAGATATCAATACTTCCGGTTTCGGTAGAAGCTATTGTACGCTTTAGAATGACCCATCAGGTAGCTAAACCGAAAGGTAAAGTCGTAACCCTGAATCCCATTGATCAGGCCCACCGAGCGGTCGAACTTCCGTGACATGCTATAGCCGGTATCAAAACCCAAACTTGTGGCTACCCCAAGCCGGAAGGTAAGTACTGTGCCCAACCGTGTGCCTTCGGTAGAAGCCTCGAGTTCCTCCAACTGGATGTTGGTATTGGCAGCGGTGCCCGAGATGTCGGCTTCCTTGACCAGTACCTTGCCGACAAAGCCCTCGACATTGAGCCCAACCGAGAAGCGCCCGCGCTTGACCAAATAGTTTAGGCCAATCCCCTGCGTCAGAATGGCCCCACCCGACCCCGATCCAGTCACATTTATGGTGCTCCCCGAATAATCGACATTAACATTCTGCTTCTTGTTGGGAATAGTGAATCGGAAGCGCGCAAAAACCTCTGCCCTATCGGTTACAAAGTAGCCAAGCCGAACAATAGTCATCGATTTGATGCCCTTAAAGCTCACCAGGGCCGAATCGCTTACCTGCTTAACAGAATTCTCGGTAATAAAGCCCCCTACCCCCAGCGAAATGCTAAAAGCATTCTTGTGCCTGCGCAGCGCAGCCTCACGCAGTTCTTCCTCTTTCGCGTCTTCGTCTTCTTTGGCGTAGCGGATGGCTGGCCTGCCCACTAGCACGGTCGGCTTGAAGCTGGAAAACATATACTTCAGAACCTCTCCTCGGGGTCGTGCGAGCAATGAGTCTGAGATGAGATGCACAGGCACTGCACAGTCGGGTTGCGAAGGAACACGTTGCGCGGGCGCTGAAGCGTGCAAGACCCAGATCGCAGATGCACTCACTTCGGTAGGTGCGCCGCACGCCAACGCATTCAAGGTCTGGGTGGCCCCAAAGGAGCCTATAATGTGAAATTTATTGCGATCGACCGGGAACGATTGCCACACCTGGACGAGCAGTGTGGAGATAAAATCGACGGCAAGCGTGTCGTCATCCCACTCAAGTGGGGCATTATTCACCTTACGCGGAAGCGGCATCAGCAGGTATGCACCCACCGAATCTGCCAGTTGGGTAAGTTCTGGGTTGTTTAGCACATCCACCGGCTGCTTCCCGGTGGGGGCCAAGAGCAGCCACAAACCCGGCGTGGGTTTGGCACCCGTCGTAGGTGCTACATACACAGGAGGCCGAACCAAGTAAGACCTGCGTACACCGTTGTGAACGACTTCGAAAAAGCGTTGGGCGGCCAATTGTTTGGGGAGCCCAGCTAAAATGAAAGTCAATCCGAGCCAAAAGCCGATTTTAATCGCCATAAATCTTACTTGAAAAATAAAGTTTAGCACAGGCGCAAAAATACCACCCGCGAAACTGAAATCAAAGACAGACCAATAGAGCACAACCCCCGGGTGGCTGTGCTGATCTGCGCCTGCACCCAGCCAAGCCCCTGGGCCCCAGCGCCGCCAGCGCTCACCCCCCCAGCAGCCAATAGCCCCCACCAGTGTAGCTTTGCCTGCGTATGAATAGCCAGCGGGCCCCTGGGTACGGGCGTGAACCTTGCGCCGGGTGCCCCCTGGGACCAAAACCTGCAGGGGGGTACCGTGACTGAGTGGTTCCGCACGTGGTTCGACACGCCCTACTACGCGCTACTCTACCAGCGCCGCGGCCCCGAAGAGGCCCAGGCCTTCCTGGCCAACCTGCTGCGTAACCTACAGCTGCCCGTGCCCAGCCGGGTCATCGACCTGGCCTGTGGGAGTGGCCGCTACAGCCTCGAGCTCGCGCGGCTGGGCCACCACGTAACGGGCATCGACCTGAGCCAGCGGCGCATCCAGCAGGCCATTGCAACTGCCCACGACGAAGCCCACGCCCTGTCGGGCACGGTCAAGTTTTTGGTGGCCGATATGCGCCAACTGGGCTTCAACGCCGAGTTCGACCTGGCCCTGAACCTGTTCACGAGCCTGGGCTATTTCCGCGACCTGGCCGAAAACCAGCAGGTGCTCCAGCGCACCGCCCAGGCCCTGAGGCCCGGGGGCGTACTGGTCATCGATTTCCTCAACGCCCGGCATGTAACCGATACGCTGGTGCCCCAGGAGGTCCAGCAGGTCGGTGGGGTACGCTTCGAAATCCGACGCCGTATCGAGAACGGGCAGGTCCACAAATCGATTCGGGTTACCGACGGCGAGACGATGCAGCACTTTACCGAACAGGTGCAACTGCTCACCTACCGCGACTTTGAACGGTTGCTGAAAAAGGCGCAACTCACCCTCGAAACCGCCTGGGGCGACTACCTGGGGGCCCCCTTCAACGAGGAGCGCTCCGAACGGCTTATCCTCTTTGCCCGCAAGCCCGACTAGCGCGCCGGGGGCAACTCGGGCGCGGCGCCTTCGGCGGCTTCCTCGGCTTCTTCGGCCTCCTTGGCTGCCTCCAGTTCTTCGTCCAACGTGTCGTCGATGGGGGCGGGGCCAATCTTGGTCTTCTCGCGGTCGAACTGTACCAAGAGCGCGGGCAGCACCACAAGGTTGGCGAACATGGCGATAAACAGCGTTGCGCTGGTCAGAATGCCCAGCGCCTGGGTAGAGCTAAAGGCCGAGGGCGCAAAAATGACAAAGCCCGAAAAGAGCACCACCGAGGTGTAAATCATGCTCATGCCCGTGGCCCTGAGCGTCTGGGTTACCGCCGAGGGGATCGTACGGCCGTGTTTGCGTTTGTAGCGGTAGGCCGAGAGGTAGTGAATTGAATCGTCGACCGCAATGGTAAACGCGATGCCGTAGATGAGCGCCGTGCTGGGCTTGAGCGGTATACCCAGGTAGCCCATAATGCCCGCAGTAAACACCAGCGGTATGGTATTGGGAACAATGGCCAGCAGCATGATGCGCGCCGAGCGGAAGAGCACGAACATCTGCAGCGCTACCAGCAGAAAAATGGCCACCAGGCTCCACACCAGGTTGGTAATCAGGAAGTCGTTGGCCTTTAGAAAGATTTTGGTCGTGCCCGTTACGCTGAACTTCACCTGCTGCTCGGGGGGCACGCCGGTGGTGTCGTAGATGGCGTAGATATCGGCCTCGATGCGCGCGAGGAGCTTGGGCATCTCCTGCGAGCCGATGTCTTTGACAAAGCCCGTGATCCGCGCCCGGGTGTAGGTGCTATCTACCAGGTTGTTCAAGATGGGCTCGCTGCCCTGTTTGCCCTGGGGCAACAACGTTCGGCGCAGGTAGCGCTCCAGGCCCAGCAGCTCGTCTTGGTTGGGCAGTTGGTACTGGCTAGGCTCGTCGTTGTAGAGGCCCTGGCGCGCCCATTTCACGGCATCGGCCAGCGAGATGGTACGCGAGAGCTCGGGGTAGGTGGCCAGGGTATCCTGGATGGCCGCAATGCGGCGCAGGTTGGTCAGTTTGCGCACCCCGTTTTTCTGCCGCGTGTCGATCTCGATCTCGAAGGGCATGACGGCCTTGTAGTTCTGCTCCAGGAAGGCCAGGTCGGTGAAGATGGCGTCGTCCTGAGGCAAGTCGTCCACCATGTACGATACGGGCTTCAGGCGCAGCATACCGCCCACCCCAATGGCTGCCACGGCCGCGGCTACCGCAAAAATGAGCCCCCGGCGGCGTGCCACCAGGATGATGACCCATTCGATCATGCGGTTAATGAACCGGCTCTTCAGGTGGTTCAGCCGGCGGCCCGAGGGCGGGGGCAGCAAGCTATAAGCCGCCGGTATACCCACCAGCGTAATGAGGTACGTGGTCAGGGCCGAGAGGAACGCGATAGCGCCAAACTCTTTGAGCGGGATAACGTTCGTGAAGTACAGGGTCAGGAACCCGAAGGCCGTGTTCCCATTGATCATGAGCGTTACCAGGCCCAGCCGCTTCAGCATCCGCTCCAGCGCCTCGCGGTTGTTCTGGGTCAGGGCAAACTCCTGGTGGTAGTCCGAGATCATGTACACGAACGGGGCCACACTGATAACCACGATCATGGGCGGGATGAGCGCCGTAATGAGCCCGATTTTATACCCCAAGAGGCCTATCCACCCGAAGGTGCACAGCGTGCTCACCGCAATGAGTACCAGCGGAATGGCCACCGCGTAAAACGAGCGGAACAGCACCAGCAGCGCAATCGCGGTAAAGAGCACCGCCAGGGCCAGGAATAGCACCAGCTCCTGCGGTAGCTTCTGGGCGATGTAACTGCGCAGGTACGGCACCCCCGAGAAGTAGGTTTTGATGCCCAGCGGCTGGGCCACAGCGTTTACCCGGTCGCGCAGGGTATTGATGAGCTGGTGCCGGTCTTTGCTCACCAGCACTTTGTCGTTGATCGTGACCAGAAAGAGCGTGCTGGTCAGGTCTTTGTTGAACAGGATGCCCTGGTAGAAGGGCAGGCGCAAGAGCTGGTCGCGGAAGGCGATTGCCTGGCTGTCGGTTGCCACGCTGTCGGGCAGCACGGGCAAGAGCTCAAACTGCTGGAGCGAGTCGTTGCGCCTGAGGTCGTACAGGCGCGTCAGGTTGAGCACCCGGTCTACGCCCGGCAGGGTTACCAGCTCGTCAGAAAGTCGGGCCAGGGCATTGAGCCGAGCGGGAGTGAAGAAGTTGTCCGACTCCAGGCCCACAATCACCGCGTTGCCGTCTTCGCCAAACTCGGCTTTGAAGGCCTGGTACGCTACGTAATCGGGGTCGTCTTCGGGTACGACCTTCACGAACTCCTGTAAAATCTGGGCCTTGCGGCCAAACTGGCCCAACCCCACGGTGAGTAGGCCAATGCCTACCAAAATGGCTACCCGGTTACGGAGGATAAAGTGGGCTAACCACTGCCACATGGCACGCAAAACAGGGGTGGGGTTGCTGCCCCTGGGGCGCAAACCTACACACAAAGGGGTGCTGCACTGGGCCCTTGGCCTCTTTACTTTTCGCTTAGCGGGGCGGCCTCGGTCTGCAGCAGGGCCCAGAGCCGATCTAACAGCCGGTCGATGCCCTGGTTTGCCACCGCCGAAATGACCACGGTGGGGGTGCCGGCCACCTCGGTGGGCAGGCGGGCCACCAGGTCGGGCTGGGCCAGGTCGGCCTTGGTCAGGGCCACCAGGTGGGGTTTGTGCAGCAGCCAGGGGTCGTAGGCTTCCAGTTCGGCGCGCAGGAGGGCGTACTGGGCCTCGATGTCGGTGGGGGTCGTCAGGCCTTCGGCCGTGGGCTCTACGATGGGTATGAGCAGCAGCAAGACGGCGTTGCGCTCAATGTGGCGCAAGAAGCGCGTGCCCAGTCCCTTGCCTTGGCTGGCCCCCTCGATGATACCCGGGATGTCGGCCATTACGAACGAGCCCCCGTCGCGGTAGCGCACCAACCCCAGGTTGGGTACCAGCGTGGTAAAGGGGTAGTCGGCAATCTCGGGCTTTGCAGCGCTGACTACCGATAGCAGGGTGCTTTTACCCGCGTTGGGCAGGCCCACCAGCCCTACATCGGCCAGCAGCTTGAGCTCGAGCACAATGGCGCGCTCCTGGCCTGGCTCGCCGGGCTGGGCGTAGTCGGGGCTTTGGTTGGTCGAAGTACGGAAGTGCCAGTTGCCCAGCCCCCCGCGCCCCCCCTGCAGCAGGATAACCTCCTGCCCGTCTTCGGTGATCTCGGCCAGCACCTGGTCGGTTTCGGCGTCTTTGGCAATCACGCCCACGGGCACCTCGAGCACCTCGTCGGCCCCGCCCCGCCCCTGTTTCTTGCTGCTCTGGCCCGGCTGGCCGTGTTCGGCTTTGATAAACTTGCGGTACTTCAGGTCCAGCAGCGTCCACTGCTGGGCGTTCCCCCGCAGAATGATGTGCCCGCCGCGCCCACCATCGCCCCCGGCGGGCCCACCCAGGGGCACGTGCTTCTCGCGCCGCCAGCTCACGACCCCCGCCCCACCGTTGCCGCTGGTGCAGTAAATCTTAACGTAGTCTACAAAGTTGGTTTCGGCCACAGGGCGTAAAAGTACACCCTAGCCCGCCAGCTCAATGGGGAACAGGTGCTGCCACAGCCGTTCAAACCACTGCACCACCGGCGGACCCGCAAATGCAAACACCAGTGCCCAAAACACCATGGCCAGTGCCATGTAGAGGGCAATCTTGCGCGTGTCGCTTGTTAGGGCCAGTGCCAGCGGCACCCCAATGGGCGGGCTGAGCAGCGGCGGGGTCAGGAACGCGATGCCCATCAGCCCAAAACGCTGCGTTGCCCATACCACCAGTTTGCTGGGCGGCTTCTTGGGGGTTTTCGTTCGCAGGGGTTTACCCCGCGCTTGCCGTCGGCGCACGTACCAGCGCCGCAACCACCCTTTGATCCGGTTGCCGAAGTAGGTCAAGAGACTCGTGCCCAAGATGCCCCCACCGGTGGTGAGCAGCAGTTGTTCGAGAAAGGAGTGCTGTAGTGTAAGGCTAAGGCCGACACCCACCAGAAATTTGACCCCAGACCAAAAAATGACCAGTAGGTATTCGGCGAGCAGCTGGGCCATGCAGTAACAGGGTCAAAATTAGCACGCAAACCCAGCCTAGACGCAGTACTAGCAATCCTCTTATTCTCAAGCCTACTGTAGGACTGGGCTGAGCAGGTGTTCTACTAGGCGCACAATTAGGTCCTTGTCTTCGGGTTTACTGGTAGCCACCAACAGGGTTGTTGCGACCAGCGCATTGGGCTCTACGCGCAAATTGCCCTCGGTGTTGGTGAGTGCGTTATTCTTTGAAAGAAAGTACACAGCCAGGTATGCAGCTATTCGCTTGTTCCCATCCGTGAACGAATGGTTCTTGACGACCAGGTACAGCAAGTTGGCAGCCTTTGCTTCTAGTGTGGGATACAGTTCTTGCCCTGCGAAACTCTGGTAGATGGTCGCAAGCGAGGAGCGGAATGAATCGTCCTTTTCATTTCCAAACCAATTTATGTTCTGACCCTGCGCGGCAAGGCTCTGCTTAAGCGAATCGATTTCTGCCCGTGCTTCTTCGTAGCTGATCTGGTACGTTGAGGGTGTGCCAGGTGTTACTTGATCTAGTGCATGGTTGTCGTATGCCTCAAGCGTCAACAAGCTTTTCGAGTACATACCGATGAGCCTGCTGGTTTGCCTTGCTTCACTATCGCTGAGTGCCTCCTTGTCTAAAGTCTTCTCCAAAAGTGTTAGCGCCTTTGATAGTTCTTGCAGGCGGTTCGTCTGGGTTTCAAGTAGCTTTCTATCAATGGCATATCCTTTTTCCAAATACTGTTTCAGCACCTGCGTGGCCCAGATACGAAACTGTGTGCCACGTCTAGACTTTACCCGGTACCCCACAGAAATGATGACATCCAGATTGTAGTGCTCAACGGTCCGTTCCACCTCCCGGGAGCCCTCGAGTTGAACTGTCCGGAAATTCCGGACAGTTGCCCCCCGGTCTAACTCACCCTCATTGAACACGTTCTGCAGGTGCTCTGAGATCGTGCTTTTGTCCCGCTCAAAGAGCAGCACCAACTGGGCCTGGCTGAGCCAAACGGTTTCGTCTACCAGCCGTACGGCAATGCCCGCTTCGCCGGGGATAGGCTCGAAGCGGATCAGCTCTGCCGCATCCGTTCCACTCATAGCCCCGCCGCCCGCAGGCTCGCCACGATGTTGGCCTCCATTTCTTCGAGCAGGGTTGGGCCGTAGGGGCGCGGCACCAGGGGGTGGCCCGTTACGCGCTGGTAGAGCTCCTGGTAGCGGGCGCTTACTTCATTCACGAAGGTGTCGGGCATGTCGGGTGGGGTGGCACCCTCTTGCCCCTGAAACCCCTGGGCCATGAGCCACTCGCGTACAAACTCCTTGCTGAGCTGCGGCTGGGGTTCGCGTCGGGCTTGCCGTGCCTCGAACCCCTCGGCGTAGTAGTACCGGCTGCTGTCGGGGGTATGTATTTCGTCGATGACAAAGTACCGCCCGCCGGCCTCGCCAAACTCGTATTTCGTGTCGGCCAGTATCAGGCCCCGCTCGCGGGCCATGCGCTGCCCGGCGGCAAAGAGCTCAAGTGCCGCGGCCCGCACGAGCCCATAGGGCTCGGCCCCGACAAGGCCCGCCCGCACCAGCTCGGTCTCTGAGATATCAATGTCGTGGCCCACTTTGCTCTTCGTCGTTGGGGTAACGATGGGCTCGGGCAGGGCGTCGCCCTCCTGCAGGCCCTCGGGCAGGCGGTTGCCGCAGAGCTCGCGCCCCCCCTCGCGGTACACCCGCCAGGCGTGGCCCGCCAGGTGGCCCCGCACCACCACCTCGATGGGGAAGGGCTCGGTCTTGACCATCAGCGTTACGTTGGGGTCGGGGTGGCCCAGCACGGCGTTGGGGCACACCGTGCTGGTGGTCGCAAAAAAATACCCGGCAGTCTGGCTCAGTACCTGGCCCTTGTGGGGGATGGCCTGCGGCAGGATGTGGTCGAAGGCCGAAATACGGTCGGTGGCTACCAGCACCAGCAGCCGATCGGCGACTGTGTACACATCGCGCACCTTGCCTTGGTAGCGCTCGGTGGGGTAGGGAAACGAAAAGTGGGTGTCGCGCAGGGCAGGTACCACTCGGTGTCGGTCGGGAAAAAGGGTTTCGGAACTTTACCCCGAACCTACAACGAAACCCCTGGATGAGCACCCAGCCGACCCCCACCCCCCACATTCGCCAAGGCACCGCCACCGATGTGCCTGCGCTGCACCGGCTCATCCACGAGCTGGCGGTCTACGAACGGGCCGCCGACCTAGTGGCCGTCACCGAAGAACAGCGGCTGGCCCATTTTTTCGACGGCCAGTTTCAGTTCCTGGTTGCCGAGCGCGAAGAGACCATCCTGGGCATATCGCTCTTTTTCTACCGCTACAGCACCTGGCGGGGCCCCCTGCTGTACCTCGAAGACCTCATTGTCACCGAAACGGCCCGCGGCCACGCCATCGGCAAGGCGCTCTTCGAGGCCACCATCGAGGCCGCCCGCAGCCACGGGGCCGTGGGTATGGTCTGGCAAGTACTCGAATGGAACGAGCCCGCCATCCGCTTCTACGAGCGCTACGGCGCCGAATTCAGCCGCGAATGGGTCGAGTGTATGCTGCGCTTCTGAGCTACCACCGGCTTGCCCTGTAGTGCCTGCACGTAGCTGGCCACCGTGAGCCCGCTCACTACCACCAGCAGCCCCACCGTCACGCCCACCCGTGCCGTAGGTAGGGCCCGTAGCAGGTGCCAGCTTAGCAGCACCAGCTGCAACCCGTGCAGGCCCAGGAAGTGGGCCCAGCGCAGGTCGCCGCCAGTGGTGCTCCAGCCCAAGAGGGGCAGGCCGGGGCCGTCATCGGGCGCGCCAATCGTGTGGCCGCGGTGGGCCACCATCTGCGTACCCACCCAACCACTAAAAATGACCAGCAGCAACGCCCCGGCCACGGCCCAGCGGTAAGCCACCGGCAGGCTGCCCCCACCCCAGAGCGGCACCAGGTACGCCACCGCTACCAGCGCCACCAAGAAGGTGTTGAAGAAGATGGCCGCCCCCATAGTCCCGAAAATGGCTGCGTTGAGGGGTGTAGTTATGTTATAATGGCTTGGGATGCCCCGGGATGCCTGAATGGCGATGAGCACAACCTCGACCCACATGACTAGCAAAAAAGACCATTCAAGTAAACGCCGGTAACGTACCGGCAGGGTAAAGTCGCCCAACAGCCACGCTACCGTGAGCAGGAAAATACCCCCGCTGAAGGCAAACTTGATCGGCTTAATCCAGGCAGATTGCCCGGTAATGACCCGGCTATCGAGGAATGCGACCGGGATGAGCAGTAGGCCAATAACCAACAGCCCCAGGCCCGCCTGGGTGAGCAGTGGGCTCCGGGCCCAGAAGTGTGTGAACATAGTGGCGCAAAGTTACCACTGTTAACTCTCCTTCGTGCCCACAAAGTTCCGCAGCGCTAGGTACGCCAACAGGCCCACTGGCCCGGCCAAAAACGTAAGCACCAGGCACGGGGCTAGCCACAGCCGACCGATGCCCCGACGCTGGCCGTCGAGCACCTGCCAACTGCCGACAAACAGATCGAACGCCAGGTAATGCAACCAGCCCGCCACCAAGGCTCGGTCGTCGGCCATCAAGGCCCGAATCCCGTCTATCGAGCCAAAATCGGGCACCTGGCCGGTAGCTATGAGGCTGCTGGCCAAGAGGTAGGTATAGAGTATGCCCAGCAGTACCAATAAAATGCCCCCACCGTGCACCACCCGATGGGTGCCCCGCCAGGTGGGCAGGATCAGGAGCAGCAGCCAACCCAACGGGGCCAGCGCATTACCGATTAGAAATACCAGCGCAGGGCTCATACCCACAATTTCGCACAAATGTGGCCCGAAAGCTGCGCCGGGCGAACCGGAATCCGCACTGCTGGGTTCTTCCGCCATGGCCACCCGCCAAACCATCGCCATTTTCCCCCTGCAGCTCATTGCCTTCCCTGGCGAGCGGGTGTCGCTGCACATTTTTGAGCCCCGCTACCGCAAGCTCATTGAGGATTGCCGCGAAAGCGGTGTGCCCTTCGGCATCATCCCGGTACTCGACCAACAGGCCCTGCCCCTGGGTACGCTCATGCGGCTCGAGCGCATTGCCAAGGCCTACCCCGACGGCCGGTACGACGTCGTGGTACGGGGTCAGCTGCCCTTTGCCGTGACCGAATTTGTACCGATGCCCGAAACCCAAGAGGCCCACCGCGCCGAGATCGAGGCCATCGTGCAAGACCCAACCTACGAGCCTAGCACCCGTACCGAAGTACTGGGGCTCTACCGCCGCTACCAGGCCCTGAGCGGCACAGTGCACGACCCCGCCCCCGATGCCCTGTCGCTGTCCTTTGCCATTGCCCACACAGCGGGGCTATCTGACGGCGAGAAGATCGAACTCCTGCGCACTCCTGGCGAGCAGCGGCGGCTCGAGCTGTTGCGTGAACACTTCACGGCCGTGGTGCCCCGGCTCGAAGCCGTCGAAAAAGCCCGCAAGCGCGCCCAGCAAAACGGCGACTACCGCCTTTTCCCCGAACTGCGGCTCAACCTGGGGCTTGGTTAGCGCTCGCCCTTCAACGCGGCCTTGTAGTCGGGTGGGTCAAGCAGTGTTTCGAACACCGTCGGGTCGAATGTGTTGCCCGGGCGAAGGTGCCAAAGCCCACGGTAGGTCATAGAATCCCAGTGCATAATGCCCACCCGGTAGAGGTGAGTGAAGTGAATGTTGAGGTAGACACTCGCGCACACAAAAGACAAAACTGCCCCTTTGGCAGCCCAATTGGAGTCAAACATTCTGCTAACGAGGAGTGCCAGTGGAATGGCAAGTAGCCCGTAAAAGTCAACGAGTGGCCGCATACCAAAGCTGCCTCCGTACCACCAGCACCACCACGAAAAGGTTACATAAAGCGACCCTACCAGAAACAGTGGGATCGAAAATGAATACCGATTCGCTTTAAACCAACTCATTACGATTCCAATGATAGATAGTAACAGTATAGGTGTATACACAAGCCAGCCCTTACGTCCCGATATCAACCCGCTTACAATCATTGGTGGGCTGTCCCAGATAAATCCTTCGCCTTTGTATGCAAAAAATAGCCACTGCCCAGTAGTATATTTCCAATAGATGAATTGTAAAGAAACAACAAGTAAGGCCCCTGTCGCAAAGATCAAAAGCTGGGAATAATGCCTCAACAACACTTTAGTGTGCTTGACTACATCCCGAACGTGGGTTAACCCGTAAAGAAGCAATATCACAACCAGCAAGGCATGGGTAGGCCTTATGAGCATACAGATACCGAATACACAACCGGCAAGAAACGCCCGGCGGCGCGTCGGGCTCTCCCAAAAAAGCTCAACCTTGAGTACACACAAAGTACAAAGGGCAAACCCAAAGACATGCGACATCGGGGCCTCGGTTGTTCCATAATACAATAAATTAGTGCCTAAGGCTACTGCAATTAAGGTTAAAGAAGCAATGAATGGCGTTACATGTCTTTTCAATAAAGTTTTCAACCAAAACAAGCCCATACAAAAGTAAAATAAGCCTGCGCAAACTAGAGAAATCGCATAGGGCAAGGAGTACCCATCTGCAGGGAAGTCTGTTAGCAGGCAAATAGAATGTCCAACAAGGAAAAACGGCAAGTAGAGGATGGCAACACCGCAAGTAAACCGGAAATACCTATACCCAATGTCTGACTTATGCTGCCACCAAGTACCTGATACTGGTTTGCCCTCATCCAGGAACCTGAGTCGTAAATCGCCGTGTATAAATGTTGCCGTTACGTACCCATAGTAATCGTAAATGTCTTCAGAGATCACTTTATCTGCTTTGTAAACCCTCTCGCCTTTAAATGTATCGTGAATCGCAAATAGGCACAGGAAAAGCCAAACAAATACAGGTAAGTGGGTAATCGATAAAAACGGCCACTTGCTAGCTAAAGGAAATCTCTTACTTACCATCGGCCAAGGAGTTCGGATGAATCTTGTTAAAATTACGTCCAACTGGTGCATCAGACCACCCACAGCAAAAAATTACCACACCTACCAGCTATGCCAAGTATGCATGCAGCCAATAGACGTAAGCATATAGTTAGCTTGGAATTTATAATTTTTGCATTAATCTCGGGATTTAGCTTCTATTATACAGCATTCATCAACTTTTCGAAAGAACCCATTTACTTATGGGACGAAGTACGGGTGGCCACCAATGCAGTTGAAATGTATTCGTCGGGCAACCCAATTCTTACAACTTATACCTACAGGCCTGAAACTTGGAATCTAAAACCACCTTTATTACTGTGGTTGCAAAGCCTAAGTATTGCGGTATTTGGCATACATGAAGGTGCGGTACGATTGCCATCTATTGGAGCGGTTCTCATTTGTTTGGCAGCGATTTCTTGGTGCCTGCGCAAGCTTTTTCCAAGCAGTTGGTTGCCTGCGTTGGTTGGCAACCTAGTGTTACTCGGGAGCCAAGGGTTCATGGGTTATCATGTCGCTAGGACAGCAGACTACGACGCACTTCTTTCCTGTTGGGTACTACTCGCACTGATTAGTTTTTGGCTCTGGCTTCAAAATCCTGACCGACATAACTCTCTTCTGATCTGCGCTGGTGCAATAGCTGCAGCCTCACTTACCAAAGGGGTAGCTGGCTTTTTCGTTTTACCGTTCCTAGTTGGCAGTGGAATCTACTACCTGCGCTTACGTGGAAGCGCAAGGTTTTGCACTCGGTTTTTACTCATCATTTCAGCGTCGCTTTTGCCATTGGTTGTATACTACCTGGTGCGCGAAATGTATCAACCAGGTCACTTCAGATTGATATGGGAAAATGAGCTCGGGGGCCGTTACAACGCAACACTTGATGGCCACCAGCATC
>JANRLA010000120.1:0-6511 GCA_033763015.1 Bacteroidia bacterium | reverse complement strand
GGCTCGATGTTGAACACATCGTCCTTGAGCTCCACCTTGCCGGTGGTTTTGCCTTCTTGGCTAATTACGGTCAGTTCCATTGCGCGTATCCTTCTGCACCTGTGGCCGTTACTTTTCAATAATTACGTACGACCCCCGAGCACCTGGCAGTGCGCCAGAAATGACCAGGAGGTTCTTTTCTGCGATGATTTGCAGCACCTGCAGGTTCTGCACCTTTACACGGGCATTGCCCATCTGACCCGCCATGCGCTGACCCTTAAAAGTGCGCGAGGGGAACGACGAGGCGCCCATCGAGCCTGGTGCACGTTGGCGGTTGTGCTGGCCGTGCGTACGGCCACCCACACCCCGGAACCCGTGGCGTTTTACAACACCCTGGAAGCCCTTGCCCTTGCTCGTGCCCACGACATCGACGAAGTCGCCGACGGAGAAGATTTCGACCGTTACCGGAGCGCCCAGTTCGTATTCGCTGGGGTCGAGGTCGGTTTCAATCAGCTTGCGTAGGGGCTCTACGGCAGCTTTTTTGAAGTGCCCCAGTTCGGCCTTCGTAGTGTTCTTTTCTTTCTTGGGGTCGAACCCAATCTGTACCGCTTCGTAGCCATCGGTGGCTTCGGTCTTGAGCTGTGTCACGTAGCAGGGACCCGCTTCGACCAGCGTACAGGCAATCGACTTCCGGTTCGCATCGAACACGTTGGTCATCCCTACTTTTTTACCCAGAATACTTGGCATGGCGTCTGTTCCCTCGCTCCTTAAACTTTGATCTCTACGTCTACGCCGGTGGGTAGTTCCAACTTCATGAGCGCATCCACGGTCTTGGTGCTGCTCGAGAGGATGTCGATCAGCCGTTTGTGGCTGGCCACCTGAAACTGCTCACGTGAGGTTTTGTTCACGTGGGGGCTCCGGATTACGGTGATGATGTTCTTCTCGGTGGGCAGCGGAATGGGCCCGCTCACAATAGCGCCGGTACCTTTTACGGTACGGACGATCTTTTCAGCCGAACGGTCGACCAGGTTGTGGTCGTACGACTTGAGTTTGATGCGAATCTTTTGGTTCATCGGTTCTGTCCCCTCGTAATCCTTCGCTCGGTCTTGATTAGGCCTTCTCCAGGGCTACACCCTTGCTTTTGGCTACCACTTCTTCCTGTACGTTGCGCGGCACCTGCTCGTAGTGGCTGAACTCCATGGTCGAGGTTGCCCGGCCCGAGCTCAGTGTACGCAGTTGGGTAACGTACCCAAACATTTCGGAGAGCGGCACCCGTGCCTGCACCACCTGGGCGTTGGCCCGGCTGGTCATGCCCAGAATCTGGCCGCGGCGCTTGTTAAGGTCGCCCACAATCGAACCCATGTACTCTTCAGGTGTAATGACTTCCACCTTCATGATGGGCTCCAGAATGACCGGCTGCGCTTTGCGGCAAGCCTCACGGAACGAATACCGACCTGCCAGTTCGAACGACAGAGCGTCGGAATCAACGTCGTGGTACGAGCCGTCGTACAGGCGCGCCTTGATGTCTTGTGCCGGGAAGCCGGCGATGATACCCTCGTTCAGGGCGTTCTTAATGCCCTTTTCCACCGAGGGGATGAATTCACGGGGGATAACACCACCCTTGATTTCGTTCACGAACTCGAAGCCTTTGCCCGGCTCGCTGGGCGAGAACTCCACGTGGATGTCGGCGAACTTACCCCGACCACCGGTCTGCTTTTTGTAGAGCTCGCGGTGCTGGATCTTGCCCAGAATGGTCTCGCGGTAGGCTACCTGAGGCTGGCCTTCGTTGACCTCGACCTTGAACTCGCGCCGCATGCGGTCTACGATAATTTCCAGGTGAAGCTCGCCCATCCCTGCGATGATGGTCTGGCCGCTCTCTTCGTCGGTTTTGACCCGGAAGGTGGGATCTTCTTCGGCCAGTTTCGAGAGCGCAATGCCCATCTTGTCGGCGTCGCCCTGGGTCTTGGGCTCAATCGCCTTTTCGATAACCGGCTCGGGGAAGGTCATGCTCTCGAGCAAGATGGGTTTTTTCTCGTCGCAGAGCGTATCGCCAGTTTTAATGTCTTTGAAACCAACTGCAGCCGCGATGTCGCCGGTTTCGACCACATCAATCTGGTTTTGCTTGTTGGCGTGCATCTGCAGCAGGCGGCTGATGCGCTCTTTGTTGCCGCTGCGGGTGTTGAGCACGTAGCTGCCGCCGCTAAGCTTACCCGAGTAAACCCGCATGAAGGCCAGACGGCCCACGAAGGGGTCGGTCATGATTTTGAAGGCCAGGGCCGCAAAGGGCTCCGATACATCGGGCCTGCGCTGCTCTTCTTCGCCCGTATCGGGGTTGAAGCCGGTTACGGCTTCGATGTCCAGCGGGCTGGGCAGGAACTCGCACACGGCATCGAGTACGGCCTGTACACCTTTGTTTTTAAAGGCCGAACCGCACAGCATCGGGGTGATGCTCAGGTCGATGGTGGCTGCGCGGAGCGCCTTCCGGATTTCGCCGGGGGTGATCGAGTTGGGGTCTTCGAAGAATTTTTCGAGCAGGTTCTCGTCGTACTCCGCTACGCTTTCGATGAGGAACTGGCGCCAGTGCTGCACATCTTCCTGAAGCTCGGCGGGGATGGGCACCTCGGTGTAGGTCATGCCCATGTCGTCTGCGTTCCAGACGATGCCTTTGTTCTCAATGAGGTCTACGACGCCCAGGAACTTGTCTTCGGCGCCGATGGGCACCTGCAGGGGCACAGCTTTCGAGCCCAGCATTTCGACCACCTGCTTCTGTACGTTGAAGAAGTCGGCGCCGATGCGGTCCATTTTGTTCACGAACGCCAGGCGGGGCACCTTGTATTTGTTGGCTTGGCGCCACACGGTTTCGCTCTGGGGCTCAACGCCGTCTACGGCGCTGAAAAGCGCCACCACGCCGTCGAGTACCCGCAGCGAGCGCTCCACTTCTACCGTGAAGTCTACGTGGCCGGGGGTATCGATGATGTTGACGCGGTAATCCTCGTCGTTGTACTTCCAGAAGGTAGTAGTAGCGGCCGAGGTAATGGTGATACCCCGCTCTTGCTCCTGCTCCATCCAGTCCATGGTAGCGGCGCCCTCGTGCACCTCCCCGATTTTGTGCACAATCCCGGTGTAGTACAGGATGCGCTCGGTGGTGGTGGTTTTGCCGGCATCGATGTGCGCGGCAATGCCAATGTTACGCGTGTGCTTGAGGTCGGGCTTTTTCATGGGAAGGAAAGGAGAGGCAGTAATTTTCTACGCGGCGCCGTAGCGTTCACGCGCGGAAGTGAGAGAACGCTTTGTTGGCCTCGGCCATCCGGTGCACATCTTCTTTCTTCTTCACGGCAGCGCCTTCGCCTTTAGCGGCGGCGATGATCTCAGCGGCCAGGCAGTCGCGCATGGTGCGCTCGCCCCGCTTGCGCGAGTACTCAATGAGCCACTTCATACCCATCGACAGGCGGCGTGTGGGCCGTACCTCGGTCGGGATCTGGAAGGTGGCACCACCTACCCGGCGGCTGCGTACTTCTACCAGAGGCATCACATTGTTGAGCGCCTGTTCAAAGAGCTCAAGCTCGTTTTCGCCGGTTTTGGTTTTTACAATCTCCAGGGCATCGTACACAATGGTGTACCCGATGCTCTTTTTGCCCTGCAGCGTGAGTTTGTTCACGAAGCGTGACAGAAGCTCACTTCCGTACTTGGGGTCTGGCAGTATTATGCGCTTGGGGGCACGTTTGTTCCGCATGGCCGTCGTTCCTCGTTATCCGCGTGCGTTAATCGTTATTTCTTTTTAGCTGGAGCGCCCTTGCCTTTCTGCGCAGCGGCTGCCTGGCCCGGTTTGGGGCGTTTGGCACCGTATTTACTGCGGCCCTGTTTGCGGTCGCTTACACCGGCCGTATCGAGTGCACCACGTACGATGTGGTAGCGCACCCCGGGCAGGTCTTTCACCCGGCCGCCACGCACGAGCACGATGCTGTGCTCCTGCAGGTTGTGGCCTTCGCCGGGGATGTAGGCGTTTACTTCTTTGCCGTGGCTCAGGCGCACACGGGCAACTTTGCGAAGCGCCGAGTTGGGCTTCTTCGGGGTCTGGGTATACACACGCGTGCACACCCCGCGCCGCTGTGGGCAGCTGTCGAGTGAGGGCGACTTGCTCTTGTACTTAACCGCCACACGCCCCTTGCGGACAAGCTGTTGAATGGTTGGCATACGTGTATTTTACCTAGCTCCGAAAACAGGAGTGCAAAGGTAGCTCATTCTTCCACGTTTGCAAAAGCCCTGCACGAAAAATCTTAGTGCAAAGCCGGGGTGTGCCTTTCCTGCTTCGGCCATTAAACCCTGGCCGGCCAGCGGGCATCCTACCCCCACAAACAAACACAACCGTAACCCCCTCAACACACCATGAAACGTTACCTGGCTATCCCCATCGTGGCGCTGGTGGCCTTTGGGCTGCTGGTAGCCGCCACACCGCCCGCTGCCCCCCAGCCCCGTACCCCCGAAGCGCGCGCCGAGCGCATGACCCAGCGCCTGCGCTACGACCTGGCCCTGACCGACGCCCAGTACGCCAAGGCCCTAGAAGTAAACCTCAGTTTTGTGCGCGCCCTGGCGGCCCAGCGCCCCACCCCGGGCGCGCCCCGCGACCCCGAGGCCAAGCAACAAGCCCTCCAGGCCCTGCGTAGCCAACACAAGGCCGCCCTCGAGGCCCTGCTCACCCCCGAGCAGCTGCAAACCAAAGCCGCCATCGAACAGGCGCATTTTGAGGCGCGGCTTGCCCGGCAGGCGGCCCAGCAATTGCACGCCAAGTCGGAAGCCGCGCTAGAGCTCGAGCGCCTCACCCGCGCACTGCTGCTGTCGGCCGAGCAGCAAACCGCCGTTTCGGCTGCCATTGCCAAGCGGCAGTCGGCCGAAGCTGCCCTCCTGGCCGCCACCCGTTCCCAAACCCAACCTAACCCCGAAGCCTACCGCACGGCCCACCAGGCCCTGCGCAAAGCGTACCGCACCGACCTGAAGGCGACCCTGAACCCCGCCCAGCTCGAAAAACTAAACCGCATGGGGGCCATGCTGCACCAGCGGCGCCAGGAGCACGGCCCCCGACGTGGCCACCTGGGCCCTGGGCCGGAGCACCCCCGGGGTGGGGCCGAGGGCGACCACGGCCCACAACCCCCCGATGACAACGAGTAGACGAACCTGTAGGTAGGTAAGTAGGTAGCAGGCGGCTCTGGGGAAACCCGGGGCCGTTTGTGTGTACGGCTCAGCCCTCGAGCTGACCGGAGGCCCCCAGGGCAAATAGGGCGATATCGAACCGGATGGGGTCTTCGGGGTCGAGCCGCCGCAGCGCTTCGGTGAGCTCCAGCACCGCCCGCAGGTCGTCTTGGGCCCGGGTAAGTAGGCCCAGCCGCCGCGCCGCCCGGCCCGTGTGCAAGTCGAGCGGGCAGAGCAGCTGCCGGGGGTGAACCGACCGCCAGAGGCCGAAATCAACCCCCCGGCCGTCGCGGCGCACCATCCAGCGCAGAAACATATTTAGCCGCTTGGCCGAGGCCCCGCGCTCAATGTTGGGTACGTGCTTGTAGGTGCGCTGCGGGGTGCTCTCATCCAGCAGGAGCCGCCGCAGGTTGACAATGCCCCCGCGCACATCGAGGTCGTTCGGCGCCACCCCGCTGGCAACGGCCCCCTCTAGCCCCCCGTGGTCGCGGTAGAGCCGTTGCAGCCCCCCAATGAGCACCTGGGCATCGGTACCGTTGAAGGTGCGGTGCACGAACGTGGCCATCGGCGCCAGGTCGGCCGGCGCGTGTTCGCGGACAAACCGGTAGGGCTCGCCGCCCATCAGGCCCAGCAGTCGTTCGGCATTGCGCAGGATGACCGGGCGCTGCCCCCAGGCCAGGGTAGCGGTCAAAAAGGCCGCGATCTCGATGTCTTCTTTCTGCTGGTACCGGTGGGGGATGCCAATGGGGTCGTCGGCAATAAAGGCCGGCACGTTGTACTGCGCGTAGAGGTCTTCGAGCAGTGCCTTGAGCTCGGCGGGCGCCATCATACGCGCTCGAGGGCTTGGCAGAGGTCGGCCACCAAGGCGGCGTGGTCTTCCAGCCCTACCGAGAGCCGGACCAGGTCGGGCGGCGTCGGGCTGGTCTCGCCCTCGGTGCTCGCCCGGTGCTCAATCAGGCTTTCGGTGCCGCCCACGCTCGTGGCGCAGACCCACAGGGTGCAGTTGTCGATGAAGCGGAAGCACTTCTCGGCGCCGCCGTGTAGGTGCACCGACAGGATGGCCCCCGGCAGGTACTGCTGGCGCTGAAAGAGCGCGTAGTCGGGGTGCGTTGCTAGCCCGGGGTAGTTCACCCGCGCCACTGCCGGGTGGGTGGCCAGCACCTCGGCGATATGCTGGGCCGAGGCGCACTGCTGCCGGTAGCGCGGCACCAGCGAGCGGATGCCCCGCAGGGTGAGGTAGCAATCGAAGGGGCTGGGCACGCCACCCACCAGCTGCTGCACCTGGCGGATGCGCGCGCTGTAGTCGGTCGCGGTGCGGACTACAATGCCGCCCCCCAGTACGTCG
>JANRLA010000119.1:0-6160 GCA_033763015.1 Bacteroidia bacterium | reverse complement strand
CGAGGTCATCCACCTGGGGCACAACCGCTCGGTGGCCGAGGTGGTGGATGCCGCCATCCAGGAAGACGCCCAGGCCATTGCCATGACCAGCTACCAGGGCGGGCACGTAGAGTACCTGAAGTACATGTACGACCTGCTGCGCGAGCGCGGGGCGGGCCACATCCAGATTTTTGGCGGCGGGGGCGGCACGATACTGCCGACCGAGATTGAAGAGCTGCACCGGTACGGCATCGCGCGCATCTACAGCCCCGACGACGGGCGGGCGCTGGGCCTGCAGGGCATGATTAACGACCTGTTGCAGCGCGCCGACTACCGCACGGTAGACCACCTGAACGGCGAAGCCAAAGCCGTAGCGGCCAAGGTGCCGCTGCACCTGGCGCGGCTCTTGACGTACCTGGAAGCCGAGCCCGATGCCGGGCGCGCGCTCATAGACGACCTAAAAGCCACCCAACCCGGCCCCCGGGTGCCCGTGCTGGGCATTACGGGCACGGGCGGGGCGGGCAAGAGCAGCCTCACCGACGAGCTGGTGCGGCGCTTTTTGATTGACTACCCCGAGAAGCACATCGCGGTGCTGAGCATAGACCCGAGCAAGCGCAAAACGGGGGGCGCGCTGCTGGGCGACCGCATCCGCATGAACGCGATACACCACCCGCGGGTGTTTATGCGCTCGTTTGCCACGCGCGAGGCCAACCTGAGCATCAACCGGCACATCGGGCTGGCGATTGAGCTGATGCAGGTGGCGCAGTTCGACCTGGTGGTGGTCGAAACGGCGGGCATCGGGCAGAGCGACACGCAGATTACCGACTACTGCGACGTGGCGCTGTACGTAATGACGCCCGAATACGGGGCGGCGACGCAGCTGGAGAAGATTGATATGCTCGACTTTGCCGACCTGGTGGCGCTGAACAAGTTCGACAAGCGCGGCGCCCTGGATGCCCTGCGCGACGTGCGGAAGCAGTACCAGCGCAACCACCAGCTCTGGAACCAGCCGGCGGACGAGATGCCGGTCTACGGCACGATGGCCAGCCAGTTCAACGACCCGGGGACCAACCGGCTGTACCGCGCGCTGATGGACCGCATTGTGGCGAAGACGGGCGTGGCGGCGCTAGAGTCGCACTTCGATGCGCCGATGGGGCTGTCGGAAAAGATCTACATCATACCACCTGACCGCACGCGCTACCTGGCCGAGATTGCCGAAGAGAGCGACCGCTACTACCGCTGGGTGGAGGAGCAAAGCCGCCTGGCGAGCCGCATCTACCGGCTGGAGGGGGCTAGTAACGAATTGCGAGAAGGCACCGAAGCCCGTGCGGCCCTGGAGGCCCAGCTGGGGTACCTGCGCAAAGAGCTGGCCGGCGAAAGCCAGCGGGTGCTGGAGGAGTGGGACGAAAAAGTAGACCGCTACCGCCAGCCGGAGTTCGTGTACCAGGTGCGGGGTAAAGACATCCGCGTGGCGAACTACACCGAGAGCCTGAGCCACCTACAGATACCCAAAATCGCCCTGCCGCGCTACCGCGACGCAGGCGATGTGCTGCGGTGGACGTACCGCGAGAACGTGCCGGGCGAGTTCCCGTACACGGCCGGGGTGTACCCCTACAAGCGCACGGGCGAAGACCCCACGCGGATGTTTGCCGGGGAGGGCGACCCCGAGCGAACCAACCGGCGCTTCCATTACCTGAGCCTGGGCATGCCGGCCGCGCGGCTGAGCACGGCCTTTGACTCGGTGACGCTGTACGGCCAAAACCCCGACCACCGGCCCGACATATACGGGAAGATTGGCAACTCGGGCGTGTCGGTGGCGAGCCTCGACGATGCGAAGAAGTTGTACTCGGGGTTTGATTTGTGCGACCCCGCGACGAGCGTCTCGATGACGATTAACGGGCCGGCGCCGATGGTGCTGGCGTTCTTCCTGAACGCGGCCATAGACCAGCAGTGCGAGCGCTACATCCACGCCAACGGGCTGGTAGACGAGGTGAACGCCAAGATTGACGCCCTGTACCGTGCCCGGGGCGTAGAGCGGCCCCGCTACCACGGCGAACTGCCCCCGGGCAATACGGGCCTGGGCCTGCTGCTGTTGGGCGTAACCGGCGACCAGGTGCTGCCCGCAGACGTGTACGCGCAGTGCAAAGCGCACGCCCTACACGTGGTGCGCGGCACGGTGCAGGCCGACATTTTGAAAGAAGACCAGGCCCAGAACACCTGCATCTTCAGTACCGAGTTTGCCCTGCGGATGATGGGCGACATCCAGCAGTATTTCATTGAGCAGAAGGTGCGCAACTTCTACTCGGTGTCCATTTCGGGCTACCACATCGCCGAGGCGGGGGCCAACCCCATCAGCCAGTTGGCCTTTACGCTGAGCAACGGCTTCACGTTCGTGGAGTACTACCTGGCGCGGGGTATGCACATCGACGACTTCGCGCCCAACCTGTCGTTCTTCTTCAGCAATGGGATGGACCCCGAGTACGCGGTCATTGGCCGGGTGGCGCGGCGCATCTGGGCCAAGGCCATGAAGTACAAGTACGGGGCCTCGGCGCGGAGCCAGATGCTCAAGTACCACATCCAGACCAGCGGGCGCTCGCTGCACGCGCAGGAGATTGCCTTCAACGACATCCGCACGACGCTGCAGGCGCTCTACGCCATCTACGACAACTGCAACAGCCTGCACACCAACGCCTACGACGAGGCCATTACCACCCCCACCGAAGAGAGCGTACGGCGCGCGGTAGCTATCCAGCTCATCATCAACCGTGAGTTGGGGCTGGCGAACAACGAAAACCCGCTGCAGGGCAGCTTTATCATTGAGGAGCTGACCGACTTAGTGGAAGAGGCGGTGTACGCTGAGTTCCGGCGCATTACCGACCGCGGGGGGGTGCTGGGCGCGATGGAGACGATGTACCAGCGCGGCAAGATCCAGGAAGAGAGCCTGTACTACGAAACGCTGAAGCACACGGGCGAACTGCCCGTGATTGGGGTGAACACGTACCTGAGCAGCGAGGGCTCGCCGACCATCATCCCGCAGGAGGTTATCCGGAGCACGACCGAGGAGAAAGAGCGCCAGATAGGCAACATACATGCGCTGCACGCGCGCGAAGCCACTGCCGCCGAGGCCGCCCTGAAGGCCCTACAGCAGACCGCGGTACGGAACGGCAACGTGTTTGAGCAGCTCATGGAAGCGGCCAAGGTGTGCTCGCTGGGCCAGATGAGCCAGGCCCTGTACGAAGTGGGTGGCCAGTATCGCCGCAACATGTAAGGGTACAGGTAGCCGAATAGCATGCAAAAGGGGCCCTGTGGGCCCCTTTTGCATGGTCGTGCGCGCGGGTGCGGGTTAGTACTTCACGCGGTTGGGGCCCTCGGGTTTGGCGGGGGCTTTGGGCGTGGGGTTGGCCTTGAGGGCGTCGAGCACGACCTGGATGGCGGCGTCGAGCTGGGGGTCTTTGCCCTGGGCGACGAGTTTGGGGTCTTGCCAGACCTGGATGTCGGGTGCTACGCCGGTGTTTTCGATGATCCACTGCCCGTCTTTGCTCAGGATGCCAAAGCTGGGGCAGGTGATGAAGCCATTGTCCATGAGCGGGTAGCTGCCGGCAATGCCCACCAGGCCGCCCCAGGTGCGCTCGCCTACCAGTTTGCCCAGGCCCAGTTCGCGGAAGGACCAGGGCAGGTAGTCGCCGCCAGACCCGGCGTTCTCGTTGATGACCATGGCCATGGGCCCATCGGTGGCGGAGAAAGGCGACTTGTAGAGCGCGCCGGTGCGGGGTACCCAGTAGTTGAGGGTACGCCGGCGGAGCATGTCGGTGATGTAATCGGCTACCTGGCCCCCGCCGTTGAAGCGCTCGTCGATGACCATGCCCTGTTTGTCGAGCTGGCTGTAGAAGTAGCGGCGGAAGTAGGTGTAGCCCTCGTAGCCGGTGTTGGGCAGGTAGACGTACCCCAGTTTGCCACCCGAGGCCTGCTCGACGTAGCGGCGCCGGCCCTCGACCCAGTCGAAGTGGCGCAGGTCGAATTCGGAGCCAACGGCCTCTACCACGACCTCGCGGGCGCCCTCGTCGGTGGGGCGGCTGTTGAGGCGCAGGCGCACCTGTTTGCCGGCCTTGCCCTGCAGCAGGGCGAAGATGGAAGTAGGTGCACGGAGGGCCTGCCCGTCGACGGCCAGGATGTAATCGCCTACGCTGACGGCCAAGCCGGGCTGAGCGAGGGGGGCGTTGAGGTCGGGGTTCCAGGACTCGCCGGAGTAGATTTTGGCGATGCGGAAGTACCCGTTATCGAGGGTAAAGTCGGCGCCGAGGAGGCCGCAGGGGGTGCTGGGTGCGGTTTTGAAGTCGCCGCCGCCCACGTAGGCGTGGCCAATGACGGTTTCGCCGATGAGGTCGGCCAGCAGGTCGTTAAAGTCGTTGCGGTGGGGCAGGTGGGGCAGGAAGCGGCGGTATTTCTCGCCGATGGCTTTCCAGTCGGCCCCGTGCAGGTTGGGCACGTAGAAGAAGTCTCGGTACACGCGCCAGACCTCTTCGTACATCTGGGCCCATTCCTGGAGGGGGTCTACCCAAATCTTGGCGGGGTCAAGGCTGGTTACCGCGGCTTTTGAGGGGTCGACGGGCCCGTCGGTATCGGCGACAACGAGCCGGTTGCCGGGGTAGCGCAGCATGAGCTTCGTACCGTCGGCCGAGGCGGTGTACCCCTCCACGCCCTCGGCGTAGGTGGCGCGTTTGCGCTTGGTGAGGTCGTAGCGGTAGAGGGTAAACGGCCCACCGTCTTCGCGGTCGAACTGGCCGTAGATGAGGGCGTCTTTTACGGGAACCAGACCGGCGAAGTAGGCCTGGGGCCCTTCTAGAACGACCATCCGCTGGGTGATGCCCTCCCAGTCGATGACGAGCTGCGAGGTGGTGTCTTTTTCGGCTTCGGGCTGGGCCTCTTCGTCGCTACGGGGCCGGAAGGGCGAGGGGGTTTTGCGGCTCAGGACCACGGCGTAGATGGCACTGGTGACGCGCTGCTGGTTGCTGCTCATGTCGAGCCCACTGAGGGCAAGGCCGCTGTTGGTGCTGGCGGTGAGGAAAACGTACTTACCGTCGGTACTGAAGACGGGGTTGTTGACGTAGGCCAGGGGGTCGGTAATCGGGCGGGTGGTGCCGGTGGCTACCTCGAAGAGGTAGGCTTGGGCAAAGAAGTTCTGGGTGGCTTTGGCGTAGGCAATCCACTTGCCGTCGTGGCTCCAGTTGAGGCCGAAACTCTGGCCCACGTCGAGGGGCTCGAGGATCTGGTCGTCGATGACGGTGATCTTTTCGGTGGCCAGGTCGATGTAGCGGAAGCTGCTGCCGGATTTGCCTTTGGTGGTGAAGGCGATCTTTTTGCTGTCGGGGCTCCAGACCGGGGTGTAGTAGTAGGTGGGCTCTTTGTCGAGGCTGAGGTAGCGGACGGTGCCGGTGCCGTCGTGGGCCCGGATGGCGAGGCGGTACTCACCGCCGGTTTCGACGGCGAAGTAGGCGATGTGTTTGCCGTCGGGGCTCCAGGCGGGGTCGCGTTCGAAGCCGCCCGGCGTTTGGGTGAGGTTGCGGGCGTCGCCGTGCTCGACGGGCGCGGTGAGGATTTCGCCGCGCGCGGCCACCAAGAGCCGTTTGCCGGTGGGCGAAAGGCCGTAGTCCTGCACAAAGTCGGTGGCGTTTACCCAATGGGGCCGGCGGTGCACCTGGTCGTTAACTACCTGCACGGCAAGGGGCTTGCTCTGGAGCGTTTTCGCATTGAGCACATGGATGCGGCCCCCTTGCTGGTACACGAGCTGGTCGGCGTTGCCGCTAAGGGTTTTGCAGTCGTAGTCGGTGTGGCCCGTCACCCGTTTGACGGCCTTAGTGGCGGGGTCGTAGTGGTAGACGTTCATAATCCCCTCGCGGTCGGACAGGAAGAAGATGCCGGTGGGCAGCCAGACGGGGTAGCTGTTGTTGACATCGGCGCCGGGGATTTCTTGGGTAGCGAGGGTGGCCAGGTCTACGATACGGATGGGGTCGGTCATGCCGCCGCGGTAGCGCTTCCAGGAGCGCCAGGCCTCGCGGATCTGGAGGTAGGCGAGCTGTTTGCCGTCGGGTGAAAAGCTCGCCCGTTCGCCGTAGGGGAGCGGTAACTGGGTGGGTAGCGCTTCACCGGTGAGGGCTATGGTAAACAACTGACTGTAGCCACG
>JANRLA010000118.1:0-5074 GCA_033763015.1 Bacteroidia bacterium | reverse complement strand
GCCGAAAGGCGGGTTTCGATGGCCTCCAGATTGTCGGTCCCCTCAAAAATCTTCTTCAGCGAATCGGATAGCGCCGGTTCGGGCTGTAGCTCGATGGGGTCGGCGTTCAGGATCTCGCGGTAGAGGTTGCGGTTACGGTGCTCAAACTCGTTTACCCAGGCCTTCAAGGTATCTATCTGCACACTGTAGCTGGCCACGGCGGCACTCAGCTTGGCATTCTGTGCCTTTTGCTGCCGCACGCGGGGGCTATCGTACACCGCGTACACCACCACCAACGCCACAACGGCCATCACGGCGGTGGTGAGAAGGTACAGCCCATAGGTACGCAGCAGGTACAGCGGCCCCTTGCGGACGGGCTCGTACCGCAGACGGTGGGGGTTGTAGCGGTAGTGCTGGGCCATGGCACCCCAAAGATAGCCTGCCGGGGGGCAACGGCAGCCTGCCGCCCCCGCGCCTATCTTTACGGCCCAACCCCCAGCCCCTGGTTACAGCAATGGAAGCAGCCCGCATTCGCGCCGCGTTTCTCGACTTTTTCAAGGAAAAGGCCCACGCCATCTACCCCTCGGCGCCGCTAGTCAACCGCGACGACCCCACCCTGCTGTTCATCAACGCGGGCATGAACCCGTTCAAGGACTACCTCACCGGCGCCAAACCCGCCCCCGACCGCCGGGTGGCCGATACCCAGAAGTGCCTGCGCGTCTCGGGCAAGCACAACGACCTCGAAGAGGTGGGCCACGACACCTACCACCACACGTTCTTCGAGATGCTGGGCAACTGGTCGTTCGGCGATTACTTCAAGGACGAGGCCATTGCCTGGGCCTGGGAGTTCATCACCACCCGCATGGGCCTGGCCCCCGACCGGCTCTACGTGACCGTTTTTGGCGGCGATGCCACCGAAAACCTGCAGCGCGACGACGAGGCCGCCGCACTCTGGGCCCGGCACATCGACCCCAGCCGTATCGTGAACGGTAGCAAGAAGGACAACTTCTGGGAGATGGGCGACACCGGCCCCTGCGGCCCCTGTACCGAGATCCACATCGACCTGCGCGACGCTGCCGACCGGGCCCAGACCGATGGAAAGGCCCTGGTGAACGCCGACCACCCCCAGGTCGTCGAAATCTGGAACGTAGTTTTCATCCAGTACAACCGCCTGGCCAGTGGGGCCCTCGAGCCCCTGGCCTTCCCGTCGGTAGACACCGGCATGGGCCTCGAGCGACTGGCCATGGCCCTGCAAGGCAAGCGCAGCACCTACGATACCGACCTCTTTACGCCCCTACTCCACCACCTGGAGGCCAGCCACGGGTGCCGCTACGCAAACGGGGGGCTAGAGGCCGTGGCCATGCGCGTGGCCGTAGACCACATCCGGGCCATCAGCCTGGTCATTGCCGATGGGCAGCTGCCGGCCCCCACGGGCGCGGGCTACGTGGTGCGGCGGCTCTTGCGCCGGGCCAGCCGCTACGCGTACCAGTACCTGGGCATCCACGCGCCGTTTTTGCACCGGCTGGTGCCACTCTTGGCCGAGCAGTTCGCGGGCGTGTTCCCTGAGCTGGCCGCCCAGCGCGATTTCGTGGCCCGCGTCGTCGAGCAGGAGGAGGCCTCGTTCCTCCAAAAACTGGTGCGAGGCACCCAGCTGCTAGAGGCCTACAGCCCGACCGAAGGCCGGGTCGATGGCCGGTTTGCCTTCGAGCTCTACGATACCTACGGCTTCCCCGTCGACCTGACGGCCCTTATCGCCAAGGAAAAGGGCTGGGCCGTAGACCTGGCAGGCTTCGAGGCCGAAATGGCCGCCCAAAAGCAGCGCAGCAAACAGGCCAGCGAGGTCAAAACCGGCGACTGGCAAGTGCTCGCCGAGGGCACCCCAGTCTTCGTGGGCTACGACCAGCTCGAGGCCGAAACCACGCTCCTGCGCCTGCGCACCCTCGAAACCCCCAAGGGCAAGCGCTACCAGGTGGTGCTGGCCCAAAACCCCTTCTACGCCGAAAGCGGCGGCCAGGTGGGCGATACCGGCTGGCTGCGCAAAGGCGACACCACACTTGAGGTCCTAGACACCCAAAAGGAAAACGACCTGAGTGTGCTCTGGGTAGATGCCCTGCCCGATAGCCCTGGCGGCACCTGGCTGGCCCAGGTAGACGGCCCCCGCCGCGCTGCCATCCGACAGAACCACAGCGCCACCCACCTGCTCCACGCCGCCCTGCGGCAGGTGTTGGGCACCCACGTAGAGCAGCGCGGCAGCCTGGTGGCACCCGACTACCTGCGCTTCGACTTCAGCCATTTTGAGCGCGTGAGCCCCGAGCAGCTCAAGGCCATCGAGCGGCTGGTGACCGACCGCATTGTGCTGGGCACCGACTGTACCGAGCGCCGGGGGGTGCCGCTCGCCCAGGCCAAGGCCCTGGGTGCTATGGCCCTCTTTGGCGAGAAATACGGCGAAGAGGTGCGGGTTATCCAGTTCGACCCCAGCTTTTCGACCGAGCTCTGTGGGGGTACCCACGTGGCCAACACGCGCGAAATCCGGGCCTTCCGCATCACCAGCGAGAGCTCGAGCGCTGCGGGTATCCGCCGCATCGAGGCCGTGACCGGCGCCGCAGCCCTGGCCCTGGCCGACCAGGACGAGGCCATACTCGAAGCCCTACGGGCGCTACTCAAGCACCCCAAAGACCCCGTCAAGGCGCTCGAAGACCTGCTCGCGCAGCAGAAAGTGCTCGAAGACACCCTGGCGGCCCAGCGCACCCAGGCCCTGCTGGCCCTGCGCGGCGAGCTGGAGGCCCAGTACCTCATGCACACCGACGGGCACCGCTTTTTGGTCGCGCAGCCCGAGGGCCTCAGCGCCGAAGAGCTCAAAACCCTGGGCTACGAGCTGAAAAAGAGCCTCGCCAGCGGGGTCATCTTCCTGGGTAGCGTGGCTGGCGGCAAACCCAGCCTGGCTCTGTGGGTGACCGACGACCTGACGGGCCGCTACAACGCCACCGAGCTCATCCGCACCTGGGCCAAGGCCATCCAGGGCGGGGGCGGGGGCCAGCCGTTCTTTGCCACCGCCGGCGGTAAGCTGCCCGAGGGCCTAAGCGCTGCCCTGGCCGAGGCCCGCGCCTACCTGGCCAGCTAGCCCTAACCGAACCTACGGAGCAGCCTATGGGTTAGGCCCCTGTATGCGTGGGGTGAAAAAAGAGCACCTGCCCGTAAAGGTATGCCCGGTCTGCGGTAGGCCCTTTGTCTGGCGCAAGAAGTGGGCCCGCGACTGGGACCAGGTGAAGTACTGCAGCGAGCGCTGTAGACGGAATTCCTAATTCGACCACACGAAAGCCTCTCGGTTGCCGTTTAACCCTCGCAGGCCGTGCCACCGCTGGGTTGCAAGACACCCAGAGGAAAGTCTGGACAACGCAGCACGCCCCGCTGGCGAAGAGCCAGGCGGTGGGTACACCCACCGACGGAAAGTGCCGCAGAAACGAAACCGCCGGGCCCGCTGGATGGCCCGGTAAGGGTGAAACCGTGCGGTAAGAGCGCACGCCCGCCCGTGGCGACACCGGCGGGGAGGTAAACCCCGGGGGTTGCAAGGCCATGTACACCGGCAACGCTGGCCCCAACGCCAGCGGTAGGGTTGTGCGCCCAAGTGCCGGGGGGTAGGCCGCACCGAGCCGCGCAGGCAACTGCCGGCCCAGAGGAATGGTGGCAACCGGCGCCCTAGCGCGCCGGGACAGAATCCGGCTTACAGGCCTGCAGTGTACACCGGGGGGCCCCTTGAGGGGCTCCCCGTCCGTATTTTGGGGGCCCGTGCACGCTCCCCCCACCCCCCAGGCCCCGAAGCTGCGCTACCTGCGCCTGAGCCTGGGCCTGGGCCTGCTCATTGCGGCCATGAAGGTGGCGGCCTACTTCCTCACCCATTCGGTGGCAATCTTGACCGATGCCGCCGAGAGCGGCATCAACGTAGTGGCGGCTGGCTTTGCCCTCTACGCCGTGTGGCTCAGCGCCCAGCCACCCGACCGCGAGCACCCCTACGGCCACGGCAAGATCGAGTTTGTGTCGGCGGGCTTTGAGGGGGGCTTTATCGTGTTTGCCGGGCTGGGTATCCTCTACGAGGCCTACCGGGCCATCCGCTACCCCCACGCGCCCGCCGAGCTGGGCCTGGCCACGGTGCTGGTGGCCCTGGGTGGGGCGGGCAATGGTTACCTGGGCTGGCGGCTGCTGCGGGCGGGCAAACGCCACCGCTCGGTTGCGTTGGAGGCCGACGGCAAGCACCTGCTTTCGGATGCCGCCTCGAGTGTGGGGCTACTGCTGGGCCTGGGCCTGATGGCCTGGACGGGCCGTTACTGGCTCGATGGCGTCATTGCCCTGCTACTGGCGGGGCTCCTGCTCTACCACGGGGCGGGGCTCATCCGCCAGAGCCTACGGGGCCTACTCGACGAACGCGACCAGCCGCTGCTGGCGGAGGTCGCTACGGTACTCCAGGCCCACCGGCGCGATACATGGGTAGACCTGCACAACCTGAGGGCCGTGCGCCACGGGGCCGACATTCACATCGACGCCCACGTGACCCTGCCCTGGTACCAGAACCTGGAGCAGGCCCAGGCCGAGCTCGAAGCCATCCAAACCCGGCTCGACAGCCACTTCGCTACCCGCGTCGAGGTCTTTCTTCACCCCGAGCCCTGCACCCCCGCCAGCTGCCCGGTGTGCCCCCTGCTCTCGTGCGCCGTACGCCAGGCACCCTTCGAGCGCCGCATAGATTGGACCAGCCTAGCCCTGCAACTCAACCAAAACCACGCCCCCACGGCCAGCGGCACGCACTAGCGGGCTACCTTTGCCCCCGCCATGCCCCTGCCCGAAACCACCCTCGAGCTTACAACCTACAGCCCCGGCTGGCGCCACCGCTTCGGGCCCCTGAGCCTATCGGTGCCCGAGATCAAGGCCTACGCAGCGGTAGTCGACCCCCAGCCGGTGCACCTGGACGAGGCCTACGCCCAGACCACCCGCTTCGGGGGCCTCATTGCCAGCGGCCTGCAGCCCTATTCCAAGTACCACGCCCAATTCTGGGTGCCCCTCACGGCCCAAACGTTTATCTGTGGCATTAGCATCGAAGGTGCCC
>JANRLA010000117.1:0-23131 GCA_033763015.1 Bacteroidia bacterium | reverse complement strand
GCAGGTTGGGCAGGGTAAAGGCCATGGTGAGAAAAGGTAGTTGCAGTGAAAACGGTGTGGGCAAGGTACACGTTCCGGGCGGGCCTTGGGGTGTGGGTTGCTACCGCAAGGTTGGGCCCACATCAAGTTTTTGGTCAGCGGGGTGGCCCATGAACGAATGGCGCTAAAAGTCGCGTTCTTTGCACCGTACAACAAATAGTAGTTAAATCTGAATTTTTCGTAACCCACTGAGCTTTTCCCTGCCAAACACTCAAACAACATGAAAGCCCTCATATCAACCCTCGCCCTAGTGCTGAGTTGTTTAGCCAGCTACGGCCAGACCGAAGCCGTGTGCACTGAAGCCCGCGCCTTGGCCGAGCAACCCTGTATGCTGACTATCGAAAGCCTGTACGTGCACACCGCCGATGCCAATGGTTTCGACAACGTAGCGCTCTTCAACGAGCCGACCCAAGTACGGATAGTTAAGGTTCAGTGCGACGACGAGAACGGCGTAAAGCTCACCGTAACGACCAGTAGCGGCCAGACCGGCTTCTTCTACGTGGCCGACCTCGACGCTCTGCGCCGCCACCTGCGCCCGGCGACCGCCGCCGACCGCGGGGTCATCTCGTTCAAGTAGTATTACGCTGAAACACCGAACCGGCCTAGGCGTTTTGGCCGGTTTATGCTTTTTAACGCACAGTTCGCAGAAAGCCCCACCCTATGGTATGGGCTTTCTGCGTAACATGGGGTTCATTTCCACCTCCAAACTCCCGCTAGTTTTGGTAGTCCCTATCTTTTTCCTGGCCCACTGGTATGGGTCGCTCCTGGCGCAGACCATCTTTCTGCACCGCTACGCTGCGCACCGCATGTATTCTCTGAACAAGTTCTGGGAGCGTGTCTTCTTTTTCATGACCTACCTGGCGCAGGGTAGTAGCTTTCTGAATCCCCGTGCGTATGCCATCCTGCACCGGTTGCACCACGCCCACAGCGATACCCCCGACGACCCGCACAGCCCGGTGATCCACCCCAACGTGTTCACGATGATGATGATCACGCGGCGTAAGTACCTCGACATCCTGGACGACAAAATGCAGGTGATGAAAGAGCACCTGGCCAACATCCCGCGCTGGCACTGGCTCGAGAGCTTTGCCGAACAGCCCTGGAGCCGCATTGGGTGGGGCCTGGCGTACATCGCGTTCTATGTCTTCTTCGCCGATGCGTGGTACTGGTACCTGCTGCTGCCCATCCACTTCCTGATGGGGCCCATCCACGGGGCCATCGTGAACTGGGCCGGCCACAAACTGGGCTACCGCAACTTTGAAAGCCCCGACAACAGCCGCAACACGCTCTCGTTCGACTTCCTGACCCTGGGCGAACTGTTCCAGAACAACCACCACAAGTTTCCGGGCCGCCCCAACTTCGCCAAGCGCTGGTGGGAGATCGACCCCGGGTACCTCACGCTCCGCGCAATGGAGGCGTTGGGCATCCTCAAGATCCGCTACCGCGTAGGTAAACGTATCAAGGCTGCCCGGGCCCGCCTCAAAAAGGCGGCCTAGAGTAGCAGTAGCCTCGGTTCGGTGTAGTCTTCGTACCCGTAGCGGGTGCCTTCGCGACCAAAGCCCGAGTCTTTGACCCCACCGTAGGGCATGGCGTCAATGCGCAGGGTAGGGGCCTCGTTGGCAAGAACGGCACCAACCTCGAGGGTGGCCCACGCCGACTTCAAGTAGTCGAGCCGCTGGGTAAAGACACCGGTTTGTAGGCCGTAGCGGCTTGCGTTTACCGCCGCAAGGCCAGCGCCAAAGTCGGGTACCCGGATGAGTTCGACGAGTGGGGCAAACGCCTCGTTTTGGGCAATGGTCGTGCTGCGGGGCATTTCTGCCAGCACCGTGGGCCCGATGAGGTTGTGGGCTTCGACGCGCGCGCCGCGCCGAAGGATGTGCGTTCCTGCCGTCTCGGCTTCCGAGAGCCAGGTCGCAACCCGGTCGTAGTTGGCCCGGTCGATGAGTGGCCCGCAGACGGTAGCGGGTAGGTTGGGGTCGCCCACTGGCAGGGCATCAACGGCAGCCAGGAACCGTTGGCAGAAGGCCTCGTACACGGCCTGAACGACTACGATACGCTGGATAGAAATGCAGATTTGGCCCGCGTAGGCGAAGGCGCCAGCGGCGCAGCTGGCGGCGGCGGCATCGAGGTCGGCGTCTTCGGCCACCAGCGCAGCGGCATCGCCCCCGAGTTCGAGGACCACTTTTTTGCGCCCGGCCAGGGCCTTGAGCGGCCAACCGACCTCGGGGCTGCCAGTGAAGCTGAAAAGTGCCGTACGCGGATCGGCGACCACGGCATTGCCATGCCGACTGCTGAAGGGCAGTAGGTTGACCGCCTCGGGCGGGTAGCCGGCCTCGAGGATCAGTTCGCCCAGCCGCAGGGCCGACAGTGGCGTGGCGCTGGCGGGCTTGAGCAGAAACGCGCAGCCGGCCATGAGGCTGGGGGCCAGTTTGTGGGCCACCAGGTTGAGTGGGAAGTTGAAGGGCGCAATGCCCAGCACCGGCCCGATGGGTACCCGGCCCACGAGCCCCAGCTTACCCTCAAGGCCGGGGCCCAGGTCGAGCGGCAGGAGCTCCTGGCGCTCGCTGGCCAGGTAGTCGGCGGCCAGGTGAAAGGTCTGGGCTGCGCGGCGGACCTCGGCCTCGGCGTAGCGCCGGGGCTTGCCCGCTTCGTCAATGATCAGCTGCGTTAGCTCGTCGGCGTGGGCCACGAGGCTTGCCGATACCTTGCGCAGTACCTCTATGCGCGCGTACCGGGGCAGTGCCGCGGTAGCGGCCTGACCACGTGCCAGGCCCGCCAGCGCCTGCTCGAGCTGGTCGGGGCCTGCAAGGTGCACCTCGGCCAGGGGTGCCTGGGTGTAGGTGTGTACGACGGTGAGGGGGCGCTCAGCGCTGGGGGTAGGGGTGCCAGCGAGGAGAAAGGGCAGGGTCATGCGCGGCGGTGCTCGAGGTAGAGGTAGGTGCACAGGTGCCCGGCCACGTTGCGGATGAGGCCCAGGGCCTGGGCGGGGGTGACGATGTGGAGGTGGATGAACTCGGGCTCGTCGGGTGCGCCGGTACGGCGGCCCTGCAGGTCCTCGAGCGCCTCGGGCGTGATGGGCAGCGAGACCAGGAAAAACTCGCCGGCCTCGTCAAGAATGCCGTCGGAGGTGTAATACGGGCCCAGGGCCAAGGGGGCGACCTGATCGGGGGTGATGCTGAGGCCGGTTTCTTCCCACACTTCCTTGACAACGACCTTTTTGAGGTCTGCCTCACTGTCGGCCATGCCGGCGGGGTGGCTGTAGAAAAGCCCACCCGTGGCCAGGCGGTGCTGGGCTACCAGCACCAGGAAGCGTTCGCCGCTGGTGGTGAGTACCAGCTCGACCACGGCCATGACAAAACGGCCCCTGAGCAGCAGCAGCGGCAGCAGCGGGTTGCCCTCGGCCGAGGTGGCCTGGGCCTCGATGAGGGCAAAGAGCACCTCCCCGTTGGGTTTGCGGTAGGTGAACCGCTCTTCCAAGTGGTGCAGGGTGGTACCGTTCTGGGCCAGGGCAGCAACCCACTGGCGGTACTTTAGGCTCTGGGTGAGGGCTTGCATAGAGTGGGGGGTGAAAGCGTAGTCGAAAAGTCGTACGTGAAGGGCATGCGCCCTACGCGAGTCATCGTAGATATCCACAAAGCACTGAAACACACCCACTTTCTTAACACAATTTTTACGGATGCCCGATATATTGGGCCTTAGCTTTCGCTCACATCCACTACTTATGGTACAGACCTACCGGGGTTTCGTATTGGCCATTGTCGCACTGAGTACCACCTGCCTTGCGGCAACTGCCCAGACGGGTGGCCTACCCTACAGCACCGACTACAACTCGCGCGACTTTGCCGCCAGTACTAACGTGTACGCCATGGTGCAAGACAGCCGAGGCATCGTCTACGTCGCCAACGACGACGGCCTGCTCACTTACGATGGGGTTACCTGGCAGCTACTGCCGACTCCGGGCGGCGTTCGGGCACTGGCCATCACCCCCGATCAAAAAGTGTTCGTAGGGTGTGTCGGCGACTTTGGCACCCTAGGGGTGAACAGCAAGGGCCAGCTCACCTACGAGTCGTACAAAGACGACCTGAACCGCGACCAGCAGCAAGGGGTAGGTACCATTGCCACGGTGCTGGTGTCGGGCAACAAGGTGGTTTACGCCGATAGCCGGAACATTTACCAGGCCACCCTCACGGGCGACCTAGTCAACCTACAGCAAGTGGCCAACGAAGCCCCTGTCTACGGGGGGTTTACCGCCAATAACGAACTCTACCTGCGGGTGGGCACGGCCCTAATGTCGGTAACCGGCGGTGCGCTGCGCGCCGTAGCGGCAGCCCCCGAAGCGCTCGCCAGTTCGGCCATTACGGCCTTTTTGCCCTCGCCTGATGGGAAGAGTGCCATTGTGGGCACCGACGCAGAGGGCGTCTTCCTGGTCGCCGGGGGCACGTTCAAGCCCTGGGGCGGCGAGGTCGTCGACCGGCTGAAAGAAGGCGGCATTACGGGCTTGGCGCAGCTACCTGGTTCTAGTGATGTGGTGGTCGGCACCCGGAACGCCGGGGTGTATGTGCTGGACGAAAAGACCGAGGCACAAGTCGACCAGTACCGCACCAGTGTGGGCTTCACCGACGACCAGATCCGCTTCTGCTTCGTCGATCACCAGGGCGGGCTGTGGGTGGGCCACGGCAAGGGCCTGACACACCTGCTGCCCGAGCTGCCCCTGCGGCGCTGGACCGGGCTTTCGGGCTTCCCGAGCAAGGTGAACGATGTGGCAGAACTGGGCGGTAAGCTCTATTTCGCGTCACGGGAGGGCGTATCGATCCTCGATCTGCGCAACCCCACGCGGCTGGTCCCGGTGACGGGCATCAAGTCTGAGGCTACCGACCTACTGGTCGCCGAAGGCCGTGTGCTGGCCGGCACCATCTCGGTGGCAGGCACGCCTGTGTACGGGGGTGTGTTCGACGTAACCGAAACGACGGCCAAAACCCTGTATACCAGCACGTCAGTCATTACCCTCTACCCATCGCCCAGCAACCCCAAGCAGGTGCTGGTAGGCGCCTTTGGGGGCATCAATCAGTTGGTGTTTGCGGGTGGCAAGTGGGAAGATCAGGGCCTTATCAAAGAAATTCGCCTGCCCAATGCCTCGGCATTTCACGAAATCAAACCCAATGAGTTTTGGGTGAGTACACCCACGGGGATTAAGCGTGTGGTGGTAAACGACGGTGTGGGCCAGGTGTACGAGTACGGTACCGAGCAAGGTCTGCCGGGTGGGTTTGTCCAGATCCGGAGCTTGGGTAAAAGGGTCTACTTCGTGACCGAGAAAGGTGCCTACCAGCCCAATGCCAACCTGACACGGTTCGAGCTGGTTACGGACCTACCCGAGCAACTGGCCGACCGCTCATTGCTGTACAACGAGGACAAAGAGGGCAACCTGTGGCTACCCGCACCTTCGGGCGTACTACAGCTCAAGCCTACTGGCAGTGGCGAGTATACCCCCGAGACCCAGTTGGTGGCCAACCTGGTGCAGGCGCGCCCCGACCTGGTGTACCGCGGCGCAAAGGGCCTTTGGCTGGTATACCCCGACAACCTGGTGTTTGCCGATGTGAGCCAGAAGCTCGCCGCCGAGCCGGATTTCACCGTCCTAATCCGCCAGGTGCAAATCGGGCAGGACTCTACCTACGTAAGCGGCTGGTTCCAGGACGATAACAACGCACTCTCGGTTGCGCAAACCCCACGCTTCACCCCCGAGCTCACCTACGAGTACAACACCTTCTACATCAACGTAGCCGCAGCGGGCTTCGCGAACGAGAAAGCTACCCGGTACTCGTACCGCCTGAAGGGCTTTGACGACGCGTGGAGCAGCTGGAGCGCCAACACCCTCATCCCGTTGGCCAACCTGCCCTCGGGCGACTTCACCTTCGAGGTGAAGGCCCGGTCGGCCATGGGCATCGAGAGCGCCCCGGCCGTGTTTGCTTTCAAGATCACCCCCCCTTGGTACAAAACCCTGTACGCCTACATCGGTTACGGGCTCTTGGCGCTACTGCTTGTGTTCGGGGTGGTGCGCTACAACACCTCGCGACTGGAAGCGGACAAGAAGAAACTGGAAGTAGCCGTACTGGAGCGCACGAAGGAAGTAAACGCCCAGAAAAAGCAGCTCACGGCCCAGAAAGACGAGCTCGAGGAGACCCTGCACCAACTGACCACCACCCAGACCCAACTGGTGCAAAGCGAGAAGATGGCGGCGCTGGGGCAGCTGGTGGCTGGGGTAGCGCACGAGGTGAACACCCCCATCGGGGCCATCAATGCGGCGGCGGGCAACCTGCACAAGAGCCTACAGCCGACCCTCAGGGCCTTCCCCGATACCATCAACAAGCTTACCCCCGACCAGCAGCGGCTCTTCTTTGAGATGGTCGATCTCTCGTTGAGCTACGACGGGGCGCTGACCTCCCGCGAGGAACGCCAGTTCAAAAAAGACATTGCCACCCGGCTGGAAGAGCACGGCGTCCAAAACGCGTCTTCGGTGGCCCAGGGCATCATCAAGATTGGGATCTTCAGGGACTACGAGCGGTTTATCCCGCTCTTCCAGGCTTCCAACGCCGAGGATGTTACGCTCCTGGCCTCGAACATCGGTAAGCTGCGGATGAACATCGACAACATTGAGCTGGCCGTGGCCAAGACCCAGAAAATCGTCTTCGCGCTCAAGAGCTACAGCCACCGCCAGGCCGAAGACATCCCGGTACCGACGAACATTGTCGATAACATCGAAACGGTGCTCACCATCTACCACAACCAGCTCAAGTACGGGGTAGAGGTCGACAAGCACTACGACGAGCACCTGCCCGACATCCTGGGCTACCCTGACGAGCTGAACCAGGTGTGGACCAACATTCTGCACAACGCCATTCAGGCCATGGAGAACAAAGGCCGGATGGACATCTACGTCAAACGTGTCGACAACGCGATTCGGGTTTCGATGAGCGATACCGGCCCGGGCATCCCAGAACATGTGCTGAAACGGATTTTCGAGCCCTTCTTTACCACCAAGCGCCAGGGCGAAGGCTCGGGTCTGGGGTTGGATATCTGCCGCAAAATCGTTGAGAAGCACCTGGGTACCATCGAGGTAGAGACCACCATGGGCGTGGGCAGTACCTTCCACATTACCTTACCCATCGATGCGCTCTCGTCGCGCGCCAAAGAATTGGCCGAACAGCAGGCCAACGAGCAAAGTCAACCGGTGGCCTCGTAGGTTAAGTAACCATTACCCAACCCTGAAGCACGTCCGATTCCCGGCATCCCTGATAGATTTGTAGCCAACCCAGATTCACACCGCACACATCCCCTCTGTATGAAACGCGCCATACTCTGTGTAGACGACGAAAAGATTGTACTCGACAGCCTCCAGGAGCAATTGCGTACCACCTTTGGTGAGCGCTTTGAGTACGAAATCGCTGAAAGCGTCGAGGAAGCCTGGGAGGTCATCGAAGACTTGGTCAATGATGGGTACGAAATGGTACTCGTCATTTCTGACTGGCTCATGCCGCGGGTGAAGGGCGATACGTTTCTGATTGATGTGCACGCCAAATACCCCGAAACTGTGACCATCATGCTGACGGGCCAAGCGGACCCCGATGCGGTGCAGAATGCCATGGAAAACGCCAACCTGTACGCCTACATCCGTAAGCCCTGGCGCGAAGAAGACCTAGTAGCTTACGTAAACAAAGCCCTGACGCAGCTTGGCCTGAACGAATGAAAAAACCCGTAATCCTCTGTGTAGACGATGAAAAAATCATCCTCGACAGCCTAGAAGAGCAGATCACGGGTCGGCTAGGAAAAGAGTTCGACTGCGAACTGGCCGAGGGGGGTGAAGAGGCCCTTAGTCTGATTGAAGAGCTGACTGAGGAGGGGCGCGAGTTGGCGGTGGTCATCTCGGACCAGCTCATGCCCAGCATGAAGGGCGATGAGTTCCTCATCGAGGTTCACCGCAATTACCCCGAGACGCTGAAAATCCTGCTCACCGGGCAGGCGTCTATCGATGCAGTACGCAACGCGATCAACAACGCGCGGCTCTACCGCTATGTCGTCAAGCCGTGGGAGGAGAACGACCTCATGCTCACGGTGGAGGAGGCTGCCCGCAGCTACCTCCAGTACCTGCAGCTGCTCGAGCACAACCGGTTACTGCGTTCGCTGAACAAGGCCACGCAGGAGATCTCGGGCGAGATGGACCTCAAGCGCCTGGTGAACAAGTTCATGCAGAACGTAATCGACAACACGGGGGCCGAAAAGGGCTTCCTGATTGTCGAGAAAGACGGCAAGCTGAACGTAGAGGCCGTGGCGTCGGCCATCCAGGAAGAAGCACGCTTCCTGCACCTGAAACTGCTCAACGAAAGCCCTACGCTCACCAACGAGGTGCTACAGCACGTGGCCAACACGCTGCAGAGCGATACCTTCCCCGACTACCGCATCGTTACGCCCATCTCGAAAAAGGGCAAAAACCTGGGCTACCTCTACCTGGAGAACCCCGCCCGGCGCGATGTGTTTACCTACAACCAGCGCGAGATTCTGCAGATGCTCGCCTCGCAGGCGGCCATTTCCATTGAGAACGCGAACCTCTACGGGCGGCTTGAAGAGCGAACAAAGGAGCTACAGGAAGAGAAAGACAAGGTGGAGAGCGCGGCCATCATCATTGAGCAGAAGAACAAAGACATCACCGACAGCATCCGGTATGCGCGCCGCATCCAGGAGGCGATGATGCCCCTAGCGACCGAGCTGCGCAACTCGTTTCAGGATTCGTTCATCTTCTTCCGCCCGAAAGACATCGTTTCGGGCGATTTTTATTGGTTTTCGCGCGCAGGCGAGCGGCTCATCATCACCGCGGCCGACTGTACCGGCCACGGCGTGCCGGGCGCCTTCATGAGCCTATTGGCCACGGGGTTCCTGAACCAGGTGGTGAACGTAGAAGACGTGCTCGAACCCACCGAGATTGTCGCGCGGCTCAACCAGCGGGTGCGCCAGGCGCTCAAGCAGGACATGGAGAAAGCCGAGACCGCCGACGGGATGGACCTGGCGCTGCTCAACATCAACCCCGCTACGCGCGAGGTGCGCTTCTGTGGGGCTAGGCGCCCGCTGTGGGTCTTCCGTGGCGAAGAACTCATTGAATACAAGGGCGATAAGCAGAGTGTGGGCGGGCGGCCCGATGAGAATACCGAGGCTTACATCGGGGCTGAGTTCGTGGCCGAGCCCGGCGATTCGCTGTACTTCTTTTCGGATGGCATTACCGACCAGTTCGGGGGCGAAGACCACAAAAAATACTCTACCCGTCGGTTCCGTGAGCTGATTCAGAGCATGCAGTCGCAGCCAATGGTCGCCCACAGCGAAGCGTTGGGCCGTGAGCTGGACGCCTGGCGGGGTACGATTGAACAAACCGACGATATTCTGGTTATCGGGCTGCGGTTTGCCTAGCCAAAGTCTGGGCGGCGGCTAACTTGCGGGCCTCAAACAACTCGTTTCGCCATGAATTTCCCTTCTGATCTGCTCTACACCAAAGACCACGAATGGGTACGTGTAGAGGGCAATACGGCCATTATTGGCATCACCGATTTCGCGCAAAGTGAGTTGGGCGACATCGTGTTTGTCGACATCGCCACGGTGGGCCAGTCGCTGGATGCCGGGGCGGTATTTGGCACGGTCGAGGCCGTGAAAACGGTATCAGACCTATTCCTGCCGGTGGCTGGTACGGTTGCGTCTGTAAACCCAGCCCTTGAAAAAGCCCCCGAGCTGGTCAACAGTGACCCCTATGGCGAGGGTTGGATGGTGCAGGTTACGCTTTCGGGCACCATTGAGCCCGGAAGCCTCATGAGCCCAGAAGACTACCGGGCGCTGGTCGCGGCCTAACCCCTAGCTTGTGCCCCCATGGGCTACCGTCTGCCACCCCTTGCCGCCATCCGACGCCTTGTCGGGCTCCTGTGGGTGGGGTGCCTGGTATGTACCTATGCGTACGGCCAGGTAGATACGGCCAAGACAGGGGCCCAGCGCCGCCAAGAGCGCCGCGAGCAGCGAAAATTGGAGCGTGAGCGCAAGGATAGCCTCAAAGCTGCCGGGGCCCAGGACGATACCACGACAGCGTCGACCGGGTTACTGAAGCGGCTCTTTGGTGGCAAGAGCGCGGGTGAGGTTGCCGACTCGGCAATGGCCCAAAGCGAAGAGCTAAAGGGTGCACAGGCCGACTACGAAGCCAGCCTGCGCCGTGGCGACTACGCAAAGGCAAAGCAGTACCTGGAGCAGTACCTCAGGGTACGCGACAGCCTGGCCTTTGCCCAGATCGACATTGAAGCCGCTGCCTTGGCCGCCGAAGCGGCGCTTGAGGAAAAGGCGTTGGCCGAAAAAGCGGCAGCACTTGCTCAGCAACGGGCCAGCGTGGCCGAAGACACCGCCCGCAACCAACAGTACCTCTTGGGCGCTGCTGGGTTGGTGCTACTGCTGGGTGGCGGGTTTGTGGTGGTGTTGGTGCGGTCGGTGCGGCAGAAGCGCACGGCCAATGCGCTACTCAACGCCAAGAATGACGAGCTGGCCGAAAAGAATGAGGAGCTTAGCCAAGCCTTTGAGGAGATCCGGACACAGCAGGAGCAGCTCGAGCACCAGCACCGAAACATCGTCGAGAGCATTCAGTACGCCCGGCGTATCCAGGAAGCCATCTTACCCGAAGAAGGGCCCTTGCTCGAAAAGCTGCCCAATCACTTTATCTACTACAAGCCCAAAGACATCGTCTCGGGCGATTTCTACTGGTTTTTCGTGGGCCCCGAGCGCACGTTCCTGGCGGCGGTCGACTGTACGGGCCACGGCGTGCCGGGGGCGTTTATGTCGATGCTCGGCATGAGCCTGTTGAACCAGATCGTGCGCGAGAACCCCCGCCTGCAACCGGGCGAGATACTAGACCTGCTGAACAAGGGCATCCGTACCAGCCTGCACCAACTGGGCAATAGCACGACCCAGGACGGGATGGACATCGCCCTGGTGGCCATCGACCACGCGGGCGCTACCCTTCAGTTTAGTGGCGCCAACAACCCCATGTACCTGGTGCGGGGGGGCGAGCTGGAGGAGTTCAAGGGCGACCGAGCCCCCATTGGCGGCAGCCGGTTCTTGGAGCACCGCTTTAGCAGTTACACCCTGGCACTACAGCCCGGCGACCGGGTGTACGTATTCTCCGACGGCATGGCCGACCAGTTTGGTGGGCCGCAGGGCCGTAAGTTCACCTACAAGCGGCTCCGCGAGCTCTTTACCCGTCAGAATGGAGGGGCTATGCGCAGCCAGGCCGATGCCATCGCCCATGAGTTTGACCAGTGGCGCGGCAACCGAGAGCAGATCGACGACGTGTTGGTGATTGGTATACAGGTGTAAAACGAGCGGGGCCCCGCAATGACCAAGACACTGCTGCGCCACCGGTGGGCCAATTTCACCCGAGCCCTGGGGGCGCTCGAGCGCTTTATGGCCGCGCCAGAACCCAGCGAGATGTCGCGCACCGCGGCCATTAAAGCTTTTGAAGTGACGCTAGAAACCGGCTGGAAGCTACTGCGGGCCTACACCGAGGCACAAGGGGGCACAACGGTGTTCCAGGGCTCGAAGTCGGTGGTGCGCGATGCGCTGCAGCTGGGGCTGCTTTTGCCCGAAGCGGTTGCAGTTTGGCTGGAGATGATTGAGGTGCGCAACAAGACCGCCCATACCTACGACCCGGCCGTGGTCGAGGCGGTGTATACGGCGCTGGAAGCTAGGTTCGTTAAAGAGTTCGTAGCCCTACGAGACCACTTGGCAGCCCTTGTGCCTGATGACACCGACAGCCCCAACACCTGAGCTCCAGCTGCCAACCCCGGCGCTGGCCACGCTGCTGGCCGTGCTGGCCGAGGTCAGCGAGGTCGAGCGGGCCTGGGTGTTCGGTTCGCGGGCTGTGGGCCGGGCCCGTCCGGGGTCGGACATTGACCTCGCCGTGGCGGGCATCGCCCCCCTGAGCCCCGCCTACCTGCGCCTGATGCACCTGCTCGACGAGTCGGACCTGGTCTACCACGTCGACCTCGTTGCCTACCCCCCGGCCGCTGAGGCCCTGCGCCGCACGATTGACACCGACGGCATCGAGGTGTACCGGCGGGCCTGAGTAGTCTAGAATCACTCAATATACTTAGCTGCAAAACAAGCTGAGTATATTTGGGCATGACCGATCGGCGCTGCATTGCCATGGTGGACTGCAACAGCTTCTACGCCTCGTGCGAGCGGCTGATAGACCCCACGCTGAGCGACCGCCCCGTGGCGGTGCTCTCCTCGAACGATGGCTGCATCATTGCCCGTACCGACGAGGTGAAGGCCCTGGGCATTGGCATGGGGGTACCCCTGTTCAAGGTGCGCGACCTGGTCGAGCGCCACGGGGTGGTCATCCGCTCGGCCAACTTCGATTTCTACGTAGATGTATCGGCCCGCATCATGCGGCTGCTCATTGAGTTGGCCCCGCAGACCGAGGTGTACTCGATCGACGAGGCGTTTCTCGACCTCAGTGGCATGGGCCGCTTCTTCGATGTGCTGGCCCTGGGCCGCCAGATACGTGAACGTGTCTGGGCCGAGGTGGGCATCCCCGTCTCGGTGGGCCTGGCCCCCACCAAAGTGCTGGCCAAGGTGGCCAACCAACTGGCCAAGAAGCGCAAGACGTACGTAGAGGCGCTGCTGGCACCGGGCGCGGCGGCCACGGCGCTGGCCAGCTACCCCATCGAGAATGTGTGGGGCATAGGCCCGCGTACGGCGCGCAAGTTCCACCTGCGGGGCGTGCGCTTTGCGGCCGAGCTGGCCCAGCAGCCCGATGCGCTGGTGTTCAAGCTCTGCAGCGTGACCGAGGTGCGTGTGGTGCGCGAGCTACGCGGCATTACGGCCCTGGCCCTCACCCCGGTGCACAAGCCCAAGGCGCACATTGCCACCTCGCGCTCGTTTGGCCACGACATCGCGCGCTACGCCGACCTGCGCGAGGCCGTGAGCTACTTTACCACCTACGCGGCCATCAAACTGCGCAAGCAGCACTCGGCTGCCGGTGCGGTATACGTGTACGCGCGCACTAACCCGTTCCGCAAGGGCGCTACGCAGGCCGTGGTCGGGCGCTTGGTGCGCCTGCCGGTACCCACCGACCACACCCCCACGCTCATCAAGGCCGCCCTGGCAGGCTTAGAGGCGGTGTACCGCCCAGACCTGGCGTACAAAAAGGCGGGGGTTGTCCTCTATGAAATTGTGCCCGCCGATGCCCTGCAAGCGAGCCTGTTTGCCGAGCTACCCAACGGGCGCCGTTCGCGCATCAGCCGGGTGGCCGATGGGCTCAACCAGCGCTTCGGCAAGTTTACCCTCAACTGGGCCGTGTACCACGGCGAGCAGAAGCAGTGGATGCCCCTGAGCGAGTACCGCGCCAAACCGATAGACCTAGAGGTGACCGAAGCCGACCGTGACCGTGTACGGCCCTGGTGGTAGGTGGCCCTCTGCCCGGTAGGGGCGTGCCAGGCGTTTGCTAGGGTTGGTGAGCCCACAAGGTGACGTCACAGGGCTTCAAGGCCGGGCCCGGAGGGCTTTCTGAAAGATATCCTGTTGCGCGGCGATACGGTGCACCAGGGTATGCTCGCGTGCCACGCGCGCGGCGGCCCGTTCGCCGATGGCGCGCGCAGTGGCGGGGTTGGCCAGCAGGTAGCGTGCTTTTTCGGCGGCTTCGGCGGGGCTTCGGTAGCTCACCACTTCGGTATCGGGCTCAAAGAGCGAGTGCAGGTTCTCCTTCCAGTCGGTGAGCAGGCACCCACCCATGCCGGTGGCCTCGAAGAGCCGTATGTTGCTCGCCGACCGTGGGCTGATGTCTATGTGGGCATTGAGCACCACGGTTGCTTGCCGCATGAGCCGGAGCATCCGCTCGCCGTACACGGCCGGTCGCACGCGTGGCCGAAGGGTCGGATGGATAGCCGCCTGGGGTCGGCTGAGCAGCCGCTGCACTTTGCGCCACAGCGGCAGTTGCCCCAACAGGGCATCGAGGCCGGGGATGCGCAGGGCCGCCTGCCGGATGTCGTACACCGCTTGGCGCAGCCACAGGTCGCGGTCATCGGGCAGGGGGCTGTACAGGGCAAGCGGCAGGGCTTGGGCCAGGTACACTAGCAGTGCCTCGCGCTGGGCGTGGAAGTCTTTCCCCCGCACAATGCTCCCTGAAAACACCAGCTGCGGCACCGGCGGTTCGGGTGCGGGTACGGGGGCCAGGTGGGTGGCAAACCCGTGGTGGACGTGGTAGGCGCGGTAGCCCTCGGCCCCCAGCCGTTCGATGACCTCGGGGATGCAGCCCACGACAATGTCGGTCAGCCGAAAAACTTCGGGGTCTGACACCGGCGTATTGGCCGGGATGGCTATCAGCCGAATGCCCGGCACCTCTGCCCGCAACCGCGCGAGGAGCTCGTGCGTGTGCACGTGGTAAAAGACCACCTCGGGCCGAAAGGCCTTTAGCTGCTCAATCACCACGTCGTAGGGCTGGGTGGCGCTGTAGCCTGCCTCGGCTGCGTACCGCTTCAGGTACACTGTGGCGTTGACGGGCACATCGAGCGCCTCCCAGCCCAACTCGCGGTGCGCCAGGGTGTAGCCGTGGTAGTAGTAATAGTGCTGGTAGATGGCCGCTAGCTGCTGCGCTGCGGGTACATGCGCCAGGGTAGGGTCGGTGTATACCTGGGCCAACGCATCCCGGTACACGTAGTACAGGTTGGCAACCCGCACGGTTTAGGCCTCTTGGAACACGCCCATGCGGGCAAACTTCTCAATCCGCTGCTCGATGCGTGCTTCGGGCTCCAGGGCCTTGAGTGTGCGTAGGTCGCGCAGCAGGCGGCTTTTCACGTTGCGGTAGGCCTGGGTTGGGTTGCGGTGTGCCCCACCCAGGGGCTCGGGGATAATACCGTCAATGACCCCCAGCTCCAGGTTGCTCTGGGCCGTGAGCCGCAGGGCCTCGGCGGCCTGGACTTTAAAATCCCACGTTCGCCACAAGATAGACGCGCAGCTTTCGGGGCTGATGACCGAGTACCAGGTGTTTTCCAGCTGATACACCCGGTCGCCCACCGCAATGCCCAGCGCCCCGCCCGAAGCGCCCTCGCCAATCACGATGCAAATGACCGGTACGCGCAGGGTGGCCATCTCGCGCAGGTTCAGGGCAATGGCCTCGGCTTGCCCGTGCTCTTCGGCCTGGATGCCGGGGAAGGCCCCGGGGGTATCGATGAACGTTACGACAGGCTTGTTGAATTTCTCGGCCAGCTTCATTAGCCGACGGGCCTTGCGGTAGCCCTCGGGGTTGGCCATGCCAAAGTTTCGGTACTGGCGGCTCTTGGTATCGCGCCCCTTTTGCTGGCCAATGAACATCACTGCATCGCCGCCCACGCGGCCAAAACCGCCCACCATGGCGGGGTCGTCGCCCGAACCGCGGTCGCCGTGCATTTCGAGAAACACATCCGAAATGGCGTAGATGTAGTCCAGCGTATACGGCCTGTCGGGGTGCCGGGCCAATTGGACGCGTTGCCAGGGCGTAAGGTTGCTGTAGATGCTCTCTTTGAGCTCCTCAATGCGCTGGGCCAACAGGTCTATGGTGGGCCCCATGGCCACCGGGCTGGTATCGGCCAGGGCCTTCATCTCTGCGAGCTTGGCCTCAAGCTCCAGAATGGGTTTTTCGAAATCGAGCTGCACCTGCATGCGGGTGCGAAGGTAGTGCCTGGGGCCCGAACCCCCTCGCATGGGCGGTCAGGCGGGCCCCACTACCTACACAGGGCTTAGGCCACCAGTTGGGCTTCGATTTTTTGCTTCAGTACGCTTTTAGGCACGCTACCGACTTGCTTATCGACCACCTGGCCGTTTTTGAAGAACAGCAGCGTCGGGATGTTCATCACGCGATAGTTCATGGCGCTGGTGCCGTTGGCATCGACGTCGAGCTTGGCGATGACGAACTGGTCTTTGAACTCGGCCGCCAGTTCTTCGATCGCCGGTGCGATGGCCAAACAGGGGCCGCACCACTGGGCCCAGAAGTCGACCAGTACGGGCTTGTCACTTTTCAGAACGACGGCTTCAAAGTTCGCATCGTTCACTTCTACGGTGTGCTTACTCATGGGGGGGTCAGTTACGAGGGGGTGAGAAGGTAATGTCGTAGGCAACGCCCAGTTGAGCTAGCGCGGTGCGCAACGCGGGGTCGGGTCTTACACGAGCGTTACGCGAATATACACGCAGGCTTTCGCTGAGCTGTGTGCTTTCGACGGTGAAGTAAACGTCGTAATTACCTCGATGGTTCGCCAATGTTTGTTCTAACATCAAAATCCGCGCTTCGGTGAGCTCTTCCAGGGCCAGGCGCAGGGTTAGGGTGCCCTTGCTGTCGTCAAGCAGCTTGTCGAGCAACCGTACATCCCTGATTTTCAGCTCGTAGGCATCGGGGTCGTTAAACTTTGGCAAATACTCGGCTGTCAGGAAGACCGAGCTGTTGGTTTCGAGGTAGCCTTTGTGCTTGGCGTAGTCGTCGGCGTAGAGCACAAACTCGGTGGCGCCGCTGTAATCCTCGAGGGTGAAGATGCCAAACTTGGTCCCCTTCTTACTTAGCCGTTCGCGCACAGCGGTGACGATGCCACCGACGCGCACGCGCTTGTTGCGGTGCTGGTCGAGCTCGGCCAGGGTGCAGGTACGGGCGCGCTCGAGCTCAAAGCGGTAGATGTCGAGCGGGTGCGCTGAGAGGTAAAAGCCGATGACGTCTTTTTCGTGGTTCAGGGCTTTGATCAGGGGCCAGGGTTCGCGGGGGGGGATGGGCGGCGGCTGTAGCTGGGCCGTGCCGGTGGCCTCGCCGAAGAGGCTGGCTTGGGCGCTGTTTTTCTGCTCTTGCACCTGGCGCCCGAACGTAATGGCCAGGTCGAGTGCGCCGGGGGCGTCGGGCTGGTCGTCGGGCGGGAAGTAGTGCCAGCGCTTGAGCTCGCCCCCGGCCAGGTTGTCTAGAGCCCCAGCGTAGGCCAACCACTCCAGCACCCGCTTGCCCAACTGCTGGTAGGGCACCCGGGTGGTGAGGTCGAACAGGCTGGTAAAGGGCCCGCCCACGCGGCGCTCCTCGAGGATGGCCTGGGCTACGCCTTCGCCTACCCCCTTAATGGCCGCAAGCCCAAACCGGATGATAGGCCGGCCCACGCCCGGCCCCTCGGGGTACGACACCGAGAACTGGTATTGGCTCTCGTTGACATCGGGCGGCATGACCACCAGGCCCATCCGGCGGCACTCTTCAATGAAAAAGCTGATCTTGTCAATGTCGCCCTGGTTGTGTGCCAGCACGGCGCACATGTACTGGGCGGGGTAGTTGGCCTTCAGGTACGCGGTGCGAAAGGCCACCAGGCTGTAGGCCGCCGAGTGGCTTTTGTTGAAGCCGTAGCTGGCAAACTTCTCCATGGTGTCGAACACCTGCTCGGCCGTTGCGGCCTCGATGCCGTTTGCCGTGGCGCCGGCCACAAACCGGGCCCGCTCCTTTTCCATCACATCCTTCTTCTTTTTGCCCATCGCCCGGCGCAGCAGGTCGGCCTGGCCCAGGCTATAGCCGGCCATCACGCGGGCCACCTCCATGATCTGCTCCTGGTACACCATAATGCCGTAGGTGTTGGCCAGGATGGGCTCGAGCAGGGGGTGGTCGTACACGATGGGGCTCTGGCCTTGCTTGCGGGCAATGAAGAGCGGGATGTTGTCCATGGGCCCCGGCCGGTAGAGGGCGTTCATGGCGATGAGGTCTTCTAGGCTCGTGGGCTTGAGTTGGCGCAGGTACTTGCGCATGCCGTCGGATTCGAACTGGAACGTGCCCACGGTCTCGCCGCGCTGGTAGAGCTCGAAGGTGGCGGGGTCGTCGAGCGACACGCTGTCAAGGTCTACCACCTGGCCCAGGCTTTCTTCGATGAGCCGACAGGCGGTCTTGAGGATGCTGAGCGTGCGCAGGCCCAGGAAGTCCATCTTCAGCATCCCGGCCAGCTCGGCGTTGGGCCCGTCGTACTGGGTGATGAGGATGTTGTCGCGCGTGTTGTTGATGGCCACGGGCACGTAGTCGGCCACGGGGCCTGGGGCGATGATGACCCCCGCCGCGTGGATGCCAATCTGGCGCGCGGTGCCCTCGAGCGTCTGGGCGTACTGTAGCATACGGCGGTTGAGCGGTTCGCCCTGCTCCAGTTCGGCCCGCAGGTCGCGGTAGTGGTCGGGGTTCTCGCCACCATCGAGGGCCTTCTCGAAGGTCATGCCGGGCCGTTCGGGGATGTACTTGGCAATGCGGTTGACCTCGGCCAGGGGCACCCCCAGTACGCGGCCCACGTCTCGGATGGCGGTCTTGGCACCCATCGTGCCGTAGGTAATGATCTGGCTGACGCTCTCGCGGCCGTATTTCTCGACCACGAAGTTGATGACGGCCTCTCGGCCCTCGTCGTCGAAGTCAATGTCAATGTCCGGCGGGCTCACGCGCTCAGGGTTCAAGAAGCGCTCGAAGAGCAGGTTGTACCGCAGGGGGTCGATGTCTATGATACCGATGCAGTAGGCCACCACGCTGCCCGCGGCACTACCCCGGCCGGGCCCGACGAGCACCCCGCGGCGCCGGGCCTCGTTGGTGAATTCTTGTACGATGAGGAAGTACCCGGCAAAGCCCATCTGGCGGATGATGGCCAACTCGCGCTCAATGCGTTCGCCCAGGTCTTGGGTCATTTCGGGGTACTTGCGCTGGGCCCCGGCAAAGGCCAGGTGGCGCAGGTAGTCGTCCATGTCGCCGAACCCCTCGGGCACACGGTAGGTGGGCAGTATAAGGTCGCCGGTGAGGGGCAGCTCGAAGCGGCACTTGTCGGCAATTTCCAGCGTCGTTTCCAGGGCTGCGGCCTGGCCGGGGAAGAGCGCCAGCATTTCGGCGGGGCTCTTGAAGTAAAACCGGGGGTTGAGTTGGTTGTGGTCGTCGGTAAAGCGGAAGCGGTTGGGGTCGGTGTAGTCGCTGGCGGTTTGTAGGGCCAAGAGCAGGTCGTGAGCTTCGGCGTCTTCGCGCCGCACGTAGTGCACGTCGTTGGTGGCCATGACCTTGACCTGGTACTTGCTGGCCCAATCGAGCAGCACGTGGTTGCACTTCTGCTGGTCGCGCAGGCCGTGGTCTTGGATCTCGACGTAGTAGTCCTGGCCAAAGAGCTCGAGGTACCACCGGAACAGGGCCTCGGCTGCCTCGGGGCCTTTGCCTAAGATGGCCTGATTGATTTCGCTGGCCAGGCAGCAGGTGGTAGCCACCAGCCCGTGGGCGTGCCGCTGCAGCAACTCGCGGTCTATACGGGGTTTGTAGTAATAGCCCTCGGTGTAACTGATGCTGCTCAGCTTGATGAGGTTGTGGTAGCCCTCGGCGTTTTTGCACCACAGGATCTGGTGGAACGCCTCGCGCTCGCCCCGCTCTTTGCTGCGGCTACGGTGGTCGTGGGTGAGGTAAAACTCAGAGCCAATGACGGGCTGGATGCCCTTTTTGCGGGCTGCGAGCACAAACTTGGGTACCCCAAACAGGTTGCCGTGGTCTGAGATGCCGATGGCGGGCATCTCGAACTCGGCTGCCCGGTCTACCAGGTCTTCAATCCGTGCCGCGCCATCGAGCAGACTGAACTGGGTGTGTACGTGTAGGTGGCAAAACTGGGCCATGTGCAGTAGCGGTGGGGGCCAAGCAAGTAACGACACACCCACAAGCCAGGCCACCCCTGGCAGCTCAAAACACCAAGGATGGACACAGGAAAAGAATTTTGGGCGTGTCAACCCATGGCATCAAATTCACATCGCGCCAACTAGATGCATTGCGCGAAGACGTTTTTGTAGTAAAGGCTATTAAGCATGAGTATAATGGCAGAATTGCTTTTGATTCATGAATATTTTGACTGTTTCGGAGTCTTTTTTGGCGCAGTCCCAAATCAAATTCACGCAATTACTGGAGCTCCCGTTTTGGGTATTGGCATCTTATTTGCTATCTTTACACATTGTCTGAAAACTATCGTCAGTACGTACTAACCCCTAGGTCAACCGTCGTATGTCGCTGTGGAGTGCAAGTAGAAGTGTGAGAGGGGCGCGTTTGGGCCGCCAACGACTGCCGCTTCGGCCACGGGCCTTTGGGTGGCTAGTGGGCCTTATGCTCAGTGGCCTAGTGGGCCCGCTAGTTCAACGTGCGCAGGCGCAGGCACCTTTTGTGCAGACGCTACAGCCCAACTTTGGTGCACCGGGCTCGCTTATCCGTGCGGTTGGGACAAACCTGGGTGAACTCAACCGGTGCCGGTTCCAGGCATCGGGCGGTGGGCTGGTAGAGGGCATTTTTATCAATGCATCGGCAAGCGAAGCTACGTTTCTGGTACCCGCGGGGGCTACTTCCGGCTCGGTTACCTTGGACTTTGTAGACCAGGCTGGCAATCCTAGAAACGCTACCCTTACACCTGGGTTAACTATTACAGCTACTGATCAAGTTTCAAGTGCCCTAGCAACCGAGGTTGCCGATGCTTCGCTAGGTGGTGAGCAAAACTTTGGTACCGCTGTCGCACTAAGTGCTGATGGGCAGCGCCTAGCTATAGGTGCACCGCAACCCACGGCTACCGGAAAGGTGCGCATCTTCAACCGCACACCTAATGGGTGCGGTTGGATACTGGCGGCAACGCTCACCCCAGGATCGACGCAGTCGAGTTATGGTACCAGCCTTGCCCTCTCGGCCGACGGCACCAACCTTGTAGTCGGTGCCCCGAGGTTCAACAACGACCAAGGCAGTATTTACCTGTATGACTTCAACGGGTCGTCCTGGGTACAGACCCAGCAGCTGTTTGGCCCAGTTTTAGGCAGCAATTATGGCTTCTCGCTAGGGCTTTCGGCCAGCGGGAATACCCTCGTGGTGGGTGCCCCTGAAGAAGACAGCAGAAAAGGGGCTGCGTATGTGTACCAACGTAGTGGTATTAATTTGTTTAACCAGACTGCTCGGCTAAGTGCGCGTACGCCTCAGGCTAATGCCCTGTTTGGCTTTTCGGTGGCGATTAGTGCCCTGGGTGAGTTAATCGCAGTTGGAGCACCGGCCTACAACAGTAGCCAGGGCCAGGTACGGGTTTTTGAAAACGAGAACCCCTCTCTGGGCGATCCGTGGTTGCCGCGAAATGAAGATGAGGATCTACTTACTGGAACAACCTCGTTTGCCCAACGTTTTGGGCAAAGCCTATCCTTTAGCCCTCTGGGCAATTTCTTGGCCGTTGGCGCACCGATATCGGTTAGCCCGGGGGGTGGCCAAGTGTGTGTATATGACATGTCTAACCTCACGCAGTTGGGCGATACGATTGTGCCCTCTGGCTTGGTGGCGGGTGCCCGATTTGGCGATGCGGTAGCGTTGTCGGCCGATGGGCTGATACTCATGGTGGGTAGCCCCAACCGCTCGGCTACGGGCAGTTCGCTAGACGGGGGGGTCTGGTTTTACCGGCGCCCTCAGTTGGCCAGCAACGAGTGGACACTAATTGAAGGTGGGCTGTTTACCCAAGAAGGCGGTGAGGGTCAGTTGGGGGCGGCTGTGGCGTTAACGTATACTGGCAGCCAGGGCGTTGCTGGGGCAAGGACCTTGCGCGGGGAAGCCGAGGGTCGGGCGTTTACGTTTACGCCTCGCCAGGAGGTGTCTGGGATTCCGGAGCCCAGGGCTTTTAAACCCGGCGATGTACTCAGGATTCAAGGTTTGGCCATTAATCAGGGTCAAATCGAGACGGTTTTATTAAACGATACGCCGCTGCCTGGCCCGTACACGATTGTGAGCAGCCGTGAGTTTCGGGTCACTTTGCCTTCTTCGGTTACCGCCGCCGATTCGTTCGAGGTTAAGGTGCGCTTTGCCTGCGACCCAACCGTTCAGGCATTGCCTGCGAAAATTTTCATTGCCCCGGCTCCAACCATCAGCTCCTTTAGCCCACAGTCGCAGGGTTTTGGACAAGAGATAACGATACAGGGCACCAATTTTTACCCACCGGCTGTAGGCAATCTTCGGGTTACCGTAGGTGACAATGATCTGGAATTGACACTCTTGGAACAAAGCCCAACCCTCTTACGGGTGAAGGTAGAAACGCCTACGAGTGGCAAAATTCGGGTTACTGCGTTGGGCGGCACGGCTCAGTCGGCGCAGGATTTCACTTTTGTGCCCGCCCCCATTCTCATTGATTTGTCGCCGCGTTCAGTGCGTGTTGGCGACCGCGTAACGATTACAGGGAAAAACTTCGTTTCGGGTCTTCAGCTCTTTTCAGGTGCTGCACCAGTTTTGGGTGTAACCCGGGTATCTGATACAGAGCTTCAGTTCCAGGTTTCGGATGGATTTATCCCCGAACCGCTTAACGTAGTTACAGTGGGTGGCCGAGATACCTTCCGGACACTAACCCTGAGCATTGGCAGTCTTGAACCGGTTTTGTCTTCGTTTTCGCCTCAGTTTGCGTGGCAGGATACAGTTAACGTATTCACTTGCCAGATCCGTTCAGATTCAATTTTGAAGACACAGGTCGTTTTTTCACCCACCCCTGTGGTCGGCCCCGAGGTGGCTTTACCCATTACCCAGGACAACCTGTTAGGCCAGTTGCCTACCGGCGAGTTTCGGGTTCGCTTCGAGGGGTTATCAGCCAGTTTGTCGGTACCGGGCAAGTACCGGGTAGGTGTTCGGCGAATAGGTGGGATTGTGCAGCACTCTGATTCAATCCTTTCCCTAGTCGCACGACCTGCATTTGCCCAGGTGAGTGGCGTGGTGAAAGGGTTTTTACGTGGTACAGTGTCGTTGCCAGGGGCCAACTTTGGCTCTTCAGGAATCTTGACTATTGGTGGAGATACCATACCTCTACAAAGCGTCAATGATGGTTTGCTAGTGTTTGAAACGCCTATTGAATCCAGTGGCCCTATCGTGTACACTGGTGTGGGTGGCGCTACGCTGCAACCCTTGACTTTCGAACGAGATGTATCGACGGTAGCTATAGATTCCATCAGCCCGCGAATGGGGGTATTGCCCTTGCAGCGGCTTGTCCTTCGAGGTACAAATCTGGCGCAGGTAGACCAGGTGCTGTTTGGCCCAACCAAGGTGCCCTCCCCA
>JANRLA010000116.1:0-7653 GCA_033763015.1 Bacteroidia bacterium | reverse complement strand
GCAATCGAAGGGGCTGGGCACGCCACCCACCAGCTGCTGCACCTGGCGGATGCGCGCGCTGTAGTCGGTCGCGGTGCGGACTACAATGCCGCCCCCCAGTACGTCGCTGTGCCCGGCCAGGTACTTGGTCGTGGCGTGCATGACCAGGTCGGCGCCCAAGGCCAGGGGCTGCTGGCCTACGGGCGTGGCAAAGGTGTTGTCTACGGCCAAGAGGGCCCCGTGGGTGTGGGCCAGCTCGGCTAGTGCGGCTAGGTCGAGCCCCTCGAGCAGGGGGTTACTGGGCGTTTCGGCCCAGATGAGGCGGGTGTGCGCGGTGAAGCGCGTGGCCACCGCGGCCAGGTCGCGCAGGTCGGTGAACTCTACCTGTAGGCCCCAAGGCAGAAAGAAATCGCGCAGCAGTGCCCGCGCGCCCATGTAGAGCTGGTGGTGGGCCAGCACATGGTCGCCGGGCCTGAGGGCCGCCAGCGCGGCATGGATGGCCGCCACCCCACTGCTGAATGCAAAACCGGCTTCGCCCTGCTCCAGCTCGGCCAACACAGCTTCCAGTTCGCGGCGGGTGGGGTTGTCGGCGCGGCTGTAGAGGTAGCCTGTGTGCCCGGCGGCATTGGCCGGGTGGCGGAAGGTGGTACTCAGGTGCAGCGGCTGGGTGACGGCACCCGTGGCGGGGTCGGGCGTGGCACCGGCGTGGGCGGTTACGGTTTGTAGGCGCGCCAGGTGCGCGGCGAGGTCAGGCAGTGTGGGCATCGGCAGTAGCAAAAATGCCGCTTTCGTCGGCAGGGTGAAACCAGTGGACGCCCGGTTCGCGCCGCAGCCACGTGACTTGCCGTTTGGCGTACTGCCGGGTCTGGGCCTCTATGGCCAAGCGGGCCGTTTCGAGCGGCAACTCGCCCTGCAGGTGGGCCACGAGCTCGGGGTAGCCAATGGTCTTGAGGCCTGGGCAGGCGGGGTCGTGGCCCTGTGCCAGGAGCGCCTGCACTTCGCCCAGCCACCCCACGGCCAGCATCTGCTCGGTGCGGGCGTTGATACGCTGGTGCAGCTGCGGCCGGGGCAGGTCTAGCCCCAGTTTCACGACGCGAAATGGCCGCGCGACCGCCGCGCCCCGCTGGTAGCTACTCAGGGGCCTACCTGTGGCCCGCCAGACCTCGAGGGCGCGTAGCACACGGGCGGGGTTCTGGCGGTCGAGCGTGCGGGCGAGCACCGGGTCGGCGGCGTCAAGCTCGGCCAGTAGGGGCGCCAGCCCCTGGGTTTGGAAGTCCGTTTGCAGCGCCGCACGTACCTCGGCCGGTACCTCGGGCACCCGGTCGAGCCCCCGTTCCAGGGCCCGCAGGTAAAAGCCCGTGCCGCCCACGGCCACTACTACTTGCGTGTGGGCAAAGAGCCGCGCGAGCACCGCCAGGGCATCGGTTTCGAACTGGGCGACCGAGTACCGCGCCTCGAGCGGCAAAAAATCAATCAAATGGTGCTGCGCCACCGCCCGCTCCTGGGCCGTCGGCTGGTTGCTGCCTATAGCGAGGCCCCGGTACACCTGCCGCGAGTCGATGCTGAGTATTTCGGTGCCATAGCGCTGGGCCAGGGCCAGGGCCAGCGCTGTTTTGCCCACCGCCGTGGGCCCCACCACGCAGAGCAGCACGGGCTGCGCTGCCACGGCTACACAAAAAAGTCGGGCACCAGGGGGTGGCCTGGCGTTACGGCGTAGGGCTCCAGGTCGGTCACCCCGGCGCTGGCCAGCACTTCGTCGTCAATGAAGAAGTTGCCGCCGGTGGTTTTGGCGTCGCGCGTTAGGATGACGTGGGCGGCATCGGCCAGAATCTCGGGCTTGCGGCTGCCTTTAATCATTTCGTCGCCCCCCAGCAGGTTTTGCACTGCTGCGGTGGCAATGGCGGTACGGGGCCAGAGCGCGTTGATACCCACCTTGCCCTTGAACTCGGCAGCCATGCCCAGCACACACATGCTCATGCCATACTTGCTCATGGTGTAGGCCACGTGGTTCTGGAACCAGTGCGCCTGCATGTTCAGCGGGGGCGAGAGGTTGAGGATGTGGGGGTTCTCGGCCTTCAGCAGGTGCGGTAGGCAGGCCCGGCTGGTGGCATACGTGCCCCGGACGTTGACCCCAAACATGAGGTCGAAGCGCTTCATCTCGGTGGCCAGGGTGGGGGTGAGCTGAATGGCGCTCGCGTTGTTGACCAGGATGTCGATACCCCCGAAGCAATCGAGGGTTTGCTGTACGGCAGCCTCGATTTGCTCCTCAAAGCGGATGTCGCAGACGCAGGCCAGGGCTTTGCCGCCCGCTTTCTCGATGTCTTCGCAGGCGCTATAGATCGTGCCGGGCAGCTTGGGGTGGGGGTCGGTGGTTTTGGCGGCCACCACCACATTGGCGCCGTCGCGCGCTGCACGCAACGCAATGGCCAGCCCGATCCCGCGGCTGGCTCCGGTAATAAAGAGGGTCTTGCCGGCGAGGGTGGCCATAGCGTGTAGGGTGGGGGTTAGCGTTTGCGGGCGATAAGCCAGTTGGAGCTGCCTTCTTGGTACCGGTAGCCAATGCCGAAGGGCAGTGGCCGAATTGGGGTGCTCTGGTAAAAGTCGGCCAGGTCGTTTAGGTACCAGTTCGAAAACAGGGCAATGGGCCGGGTGGCAGGCCCATAGGCGCCGTAGCCCTGCAGCTTCCAGGTGGTGGGGGTAAAGAATCGGAAGGGCACGCCGCTGTCGTCTTGCACCAAGAGCGTAACGGTACTCAGAAGCGCGCTGCGGCTTTTCGAGAAGTAGTCTTTGTGCATCAGGTACGAGGCCGACTTGACAAACCCCCGTGCCGGGGCCAGTGCCGTAAGGTAGGCCACAAACTCGGGCCGCTCTTTGAGCCCATTGTCTGAGGCGTCCTGCGAAAAGTAGAGCACCTCGCGCACGCGGCCCGCGCCACCCTGGGCCCGGAACCGCACCCGGATGCCAGTCACGACCCCGTCGTTGGGGTTCTGCACCACGCCTTTGTCCGACGGCGCTACCGTGCCCTGGGGTGTGATCTTGACGTGCTCGACACCCAGCACCTCCATCCCCGTGCGGGCCAGAAAGGCCAGCAGCAGCGGTGCTGTACCGTCGTATTCAATGTTTTTGAGCTCGACCTTCATGTCGTTGGTCATCGAAAAGCTCAGGGGCAGGATGTCGTTGAGCGATTGCTGCACGTTGGCCAGGTTGAGGGCCCGGCGTTCGGGCGAGAGGCCCTTGAGGTCGGGGGCGTGGCCCTCGGGCTCAAGGCCAAAGAGCACGTACCGGTTGGCCTCGGGGTAGAGGTGGTACACGTGCAGAAAGTCGAAGCTGGCAAAGGGGTAGAACACCGCCGTGGTATCGCGGTAGGCATCGCCCAGCTCGGCGGCGGCAAAGGCCCTGAGCTCACGCAGGATGCGCTCTTCTTTCTTGGCCATGGCCTCGTCGAACCACTTGCGGTGTTTCACCGCGGCGCTCTCGCGCTCTTCGGCGTTGTAGAGGCTGCCGGGCAGACCCTCCATCCCACCCAGGTAGCGGGCCAGGTCGTTCCACGCGCGGTCGTATTCAATGGCCGCGGCTTGGGCTTTAGCAAACGAATCGCGATAGGCAACCGAATCGATGCCAGCACTACTACCCGCCGAGGGGCTACCACCCCCGCACGCGCCCAACACCAACGCCAGTACCAGGCCCACCAAGGGCCACCGAAGCAGGGAATGCACCATGTAGGGTGCGAAACTACCCAAAAATGCCCCGCACTACACGGGCCCCTCGCCGCGCCGCCGCACCAGTAGGTACGCCGCAAAGCCCAGCGCCAGGGTGGCGCCACCGGCCAGCGCAATCCGCCAGTCGGTCAGGCCCAGGTAGTAAAGCATCCAACCGGTTATTACCAGGAAGACCAGTGGCAGTACGGGGTACAGCGGCACGCGAAACTGGCTGCTGGCACCCACCCCGCGCCTGCGCAGTACAAACACACCCAGCACGGTGAGGAACGTAAACAGGCTGAGAGTAAAGCCCACGTATTTCACGATGTCGTTAAACCGCTGGGTCCAGAGCAAGAGCAGCGCCAGGGCCAATTGCAAGAGCAGTGCGCGGGCCGGCACCCCGTGGCGGTTGCGCCGCGCCAGGTACCGGAAGGCCGAAAAGTCGTCGCCTGCCGATGCCGTTACCCGGGGCCCAACCATCACCATCGAGCTCACCGCCGAGACCAATCCCAGCGCAATGAGCCCGGCCATGACCTGCCCGCCCGTGGTGCCCAAGAGCGCCCGGGCCGAAAGGGCCCCAAACTCGGTGTTGCCCGCCGCCGCCGCCGAGGCCAACTCGGCCATGGGCACCGTGCGCAGGAATACGTAGTTCAGTAACACATATAAGGTGAGGACGATGGCCGTACCCGCCACCAGCGCCCGGGGGATGGTCCGCGTGGGTTCGCGCACCTCGGCCGCGATGTACACCGCCGCGTTCCAGCCGCTGTAGGCCAGGGCTACGTACACCAACGAAACGGCAAAGGCCTCAGAGCCCACCTCGGCGGGTAGAAAGCGCCAGCTGAGCTCGCCGGCAAGCACAGGGCTGGTTAGCCCCAGGCCAATAAAGACCAAAATGAGTGTGACCTTGAGTGCCGTAAACACGTTTTGGGCCCGCGCGCCGGTGCCTACCTCCAGGCTGTGCAGCAGCGTAGCTAGGAGCACCAGCACGGTGCCCCACACCCGCCCATCGCCACCGCCGGCCACCACCCCCAGGTAGTCGCCAAAGGCGAAGGCCGCCGCCGCGATGGGCGCGGCAAAGCCTGCAATGAGCGATACTACACCCGAGACGAACCCCAACGCGGGGTGGTAAATCGTACTCAAGTAGGCATACTCGCCGCCTGAGCGCGGGATGCGCGCCGCCACCTCGCCGTAGGTAAGGGCCCCGCACAGGGCCAGCACCCCACCGACCAGCCAGAGCAAGAGGATGGACAGGGGGCTCGTGAGGCCCAGGGCCTGGAAGCCAATCGAGGTAAAGACCCCGGTGCCCACCATATTGGCCACCACAATGGCGGTCGTTGAAACAAAGCCGAGGCTTCGGTTGGTAGCGGGGCTATCGGGCACGTAGCGCAGTGGGGACTAGGTCGTTGGGGCGGCGAAGCTAACGCCCTAGAACCGTATGCCGATGACCATCACGTCGTCGAGCTGCTTGAGCTTGCCTCGCCAGCTTTCGAACTCCTCCTCCAGCTTAATGGCCTGGTCGGCCAGGGGCAGGGGGTAGAGCTCCTGCAGCAGCTTCTGGAACCGCCGGGTGCTGTACTTGAGCTTCGTGCCGGCCTCGGGCTCTTTGCCAAATTGGTCGCGGAAGCCGTCGGAGAACATGTACAGCGTGTCGCCGGGCGCAAAAAGCCGCGTGTAGTTGATGAACTCCTTGGCCTCGTTGCGCAGTTGGGTGCCGCCCAGGGCTGTGTGCGTGGCCTGTAGGGTGTTGAGCCCGCTCTGGGTCATGACGTAGAGCGGGATGTTGGCCCCGGCGTACTGCAGGGTCTGGTCTTCGAGGTTGATGGTGACGATGGCCGCCTCCATACCATCGAAAATGGCATTGCCGCTGCCGGTCTGGGTGAGCATCGTGACCAGGAGCTCGTCGAGCCGCCGCAGAATCTGGGCCGGGTTGAAGATGTAGTTCTCCTTGACGATCTGGTTCAGCAGGCTCTGGCCCAGCACACTCATGAAGGCCCCGGGCACCCCGTGGCCGGTACAGTCTACGGCCGCAATGATGATGTAGTCGTTTTTCTCGGCCAGCCAGTAAAAGTCGCCCGAGACTACATCGCGGGGCTTGTAGTAAATAAAGGCATCGGGTAGCAGCTCTTTGAACCGCGCGAGCGAAGGCAGCATGGCGCTCTGGATGCGGCTCGCGTAGTGGATGCTATCCTGGGTAAGCTCGAGCGCCTTTTCCAACTCGGCGTGGCTCATGACCAGCTCTACGTTCTTGAGCTGGTAGAGCTCGGCCTCGGTTTTGGCTTTTTCGGTCGCGAAGCGGATCTGCTGGTTGCGTAGCCGGGCCCGGGCCTCGTCGCTGAAGACGGCCTCTTGCAGGTCGAAGTAATTCGCGTTGTGCTCGTACGCGATTTCGTATTGTTGGTTGGCGGCATAGGCCTCGGCCAGCAGCTTGTGCGCAACGCTCATCATGGGCTTGGCGTGCATCTGCCGGGCGTAATCGAGGGCCTTAAAGAGCACTACCATACTCTCGTCAATGAGCCCCTGCTGCAAAAACACCTCGCCCACATCGAGCAGGGCGGCCGTTTCGCCGTACTTGTAGTCGGCCTGCTCGCAGAACTGGGCCGCGTCGTAGAGTAAGCGCAGCGCTTCGTCGAAGTCCTCAAGGTCTTTGTACTGCCGGCCCAGGAAGCGGCTGGTTTCGGCCATGCCCTGCTGGTTTTTTACCTCGGTGTGCAGGTTCAGGCTCCGGGTAAAGTAATCGAGTGCCCGGCCGTAGCTGCTGCGCCGGTGGTACACCCGGCCCACGCCGCACAGGGCCCGGCCTTCGCCCAGGGGGTAGTTGGCTTCTACAAACCGCACCTCGGCCTGCTCGAAGTGCACCAGGGCGGCGTCTTGGTTGCCCAGGTCCAGGTTTACGCTGCCCATGCAGTACTCGGCCCACGCCGAGCCCAGCACGTCGGGCTGTTCGTCGAAGATGGCGTACGACTTGTACACGGCGTTGACGGCCTCTTCAAAGTCGCCGCTCTCGGCAAACAGAAAGGCCAGCACCTGGTGGATCGTGCCCTCGCCCACCCGGTCGCGCAGCGTGCTGTAGAGTTTTAGCGCTGTATTGAGGTGTTTGAGCGCGTTTTTGTGGTCTGAGCGCAGGTAGTAGACGTAGCCCCGGTTGCGGTGGGCGTGGGCCAAGAGTCGGGGGTCTTCCTGGTTCAGGGCCAGTTGGTAGGCCTGGGTAGTGAGCTGGGCGCTTTGGCTGGGGTTGAGCTCGCGCACGAGCCAGGCCAACTCCAGTAGCTGGGGTAGGATAAGCTTCTTGTCTTTTTCGACAGAGAGCTTGGCTTCCAGGGCTTCGATGGTGGCAAGCATGGCATGTCGCCCCGCACCCTGGCGGGTCGGTCAAAGATAGATGCTTTTGGCACCGCGCACGGGGTACAGTTTGGTGCCCCCACGGGTCGCCAGCGTTCGGGGGCTAGCGCGTGCTCAGGGCGTGCAGCAGCGCTGACCAACTGCCCTCGGTTGCGAGCACCTGGCGTAGCTCGGCGGTGGTACCGGTGGCCTGGGGGTGGGCTGCGCGGTAGGCGGCGAGCTCTTCGGGGGTGGGTAAGCGTTCTGCCCCGGCCAGTGCGGCCAGCTCGCGGCCGGTGAGTTCGGGGTGGGCGAGCAGCCAGTCGGGCAGTCCATCAATGCCTAGGGCGGGTTTTGCCGTGGGCCGCTGAAGGGCAAAAATGGCCTCGCCGTGCGCCCGCACGTAGTAAGGCCCGCCCCAGCGGCCCACCAGGTCGAGTTTGTGAATGTCGATGCGCCCCTCGCTGTCGAGCACCGCCTCGGCTACGTGCAGGCGCTGTACCTCGCACAGTACCAGGTTGCCCGCGCCGCCGCCACTGCCCAGCTCGATGACCTGGCGCACCCGGCACTCGAACTGCACGGGGCTTTCGGCCACACGGAAGGGTCGCACCGTTTCGGCGGCCAATGGCGTGAGGCCTGCCTTGTCAAATTCGTTTAC
>JANRLA010000115.1:0-37288 GCA_033763015.1 Bacteroidia bacterium | reverse complement strand
CTGATTTTGGCGCTGCTACCCAGTGCAGCTGGCGCGCTACCCCGCGGCCTACTGGCGCTTCTGCTCGCTTCTGCGGTCGCCTTCGGCGTGGGCCTAGCCGACGATTTGTACAACACGCGCCCCCTGCTCAAACTCGGTGGGCAGAGTGTGTGTGGGCTACTGCTCCTGGCCTTTGGCGTGCGGATCGAGTTTTCGGGCATCTGGGCGTTCGACGGTGCCCTAACACTACTCTGGGTAGTGGGCATCATGAACTCGTTCAACCTCATCGACAACATGGACGGGGTGAGCGGCTCTTTCTCCCTGGGCGTTCTCTGTACGACCGTTCTGGCATTAGTGCTGGCCGGGGTTACCACCGGCTTTTATTTCTACCTAGCTGTCTTTATGCTCGGGGCCAATGCTGGGTTCCTGATCCTAAACTGGAAGCCTTCGAAGCTTTTCATGGGCGATACTGGCAGCCAGTTCCTGGGGCTATTGTTGGCCTATCTGGGCATTGTGTTTTTCTGGAATTCGGGCCTGGGCACTACCTCGCCGCTGCGCAGTGTACTGGTGGTGGCACTCGTGTTTTTCGCGACGCTGCTCGATACCGCATTTGTAACCGTGGCGCGCATACGTAGGGGGCAGTCGCCGATGAAAGGTGGGAAAGACCACATTAGCCATCACCTTGTATATCTGGGCTTGCACGAGCGGTACGTGCCGGTAGTGTTCGGTACCGTTACGTTGGTCTCGGGTGCCATTGCCCTTACCTGCCGGTTCTTTGTAGCCGATTGGACGTGGCTGCACACCGGGTTTGTGCTTGCCTACCTCTCCGCGATGGTGCTGCTCTTTGCCTACCTCTATACCAAGGGCCTCGACCATCACCAGCGCCGCCAAGCCGAGCAGGCGCAACCGCTACCCGCGACCAAACCGAGCGTGGGCGCCGTACCACCGGTGGTCTCGGCGGCCTAGGCTCCACGCAGGGCCTGTTGGGGCAGCGGTATGAATCTACTTTACCTGCACCAGTACTATTGCCCGGCGGGCGGCTGGGGCAACAACCGGTCGGCCGACTTCGCCCAGACCTGGGCCAGCTTGGGTCACAGGGTAGTGGTGGTCACCTCTACGGCCTATTTCCCGCCACAACACCCAGCCCATACGGTTCAGCTGTACCGGTTTGAGGAGAACGGGGTACAGGTTGTGGCCATCAACGTAGCCTACGCGCAGCGCATGGGCTTGGCCCGACGGGCATGGTCGTTCGCCCGCTTTTACCAAAAATTGGTACACGTGGGGCGCTCGCTACCCAAGCCTGATCTCATTTATGCCTCCTCGACGCCCCCCACCGTGGTTGCGGCGGGGCGGAAGCTGGCCCGCCGCTGGAGTGTGCCCTATGTCTTCGAAGCGGTCGATGTCTGGCCTGAGGTACCCATAGGGCTGGGGGCAATTGGCAACCCCATTGCCATTGGGCTCTTCCACCGGTGGGTGAACCGGCTCTATGGCGCAAGTGCCGCCGTTGTGGCCCTTAGCCCCGGTATGGCCGACCTGATACGCGCCCAGGGAGTACCCCCAGAAAAGATCTGGGTTGTGCCCAACGGCACCGATACTACCGTGTTTACCCCCCCGGCCGAGCGACCCGCGGGCAAGCCCATCCGGCTGGTGCATACCGGTAGCCTGGGGCGGGTTAACCACCTAGAGGCCCTGCTGACAGCCGCCCAATGGCTCGAACAGCAACCTGTGCCGGCGTGGGAGCTGCACCTGGTAGGCGAGGGCAGCGAAAAGGCCCGCCTGCAGGCCCTGGCCCGGGACCTAAAACTGACACGCGTTCGGTTTCTACCGGCCGTCGCCAAGTCTGCCATGCCCCAGCTGCTCCGCCAGGCCCATATCGGGGTCATGACCGTGGCCCCCTACCCCGTGCTGGAACACAACAGTGCCAACAAGTGGTACGACTACCTGGCCACTGGCTTACCCATCGTACAGAACTACGGCGGCTGGCAAGCTAAGGTGCTTCAGGCCACCCAAACCGGCCTGTGGTCGCCTCTGGGCGATACCGCGTCGTTTCAGCAAAACCTCTGTAGGCTGGTAACCGATGCCGACCTGCGGCAGCAACTTGGTACCAACGGCCCTGCGCTGGCGCGGCAGCACTACGACCGAACCACCTTGGCGACCGAAGTAGCCACCAGGCTACAGGGCCTTATTCAACGGTAACCGACTTGGCCAGGTTGCGCGGCTGGTCAACATTGCACCCGCGGTACACCGCCGTGTAATACGAGAATAGCTGTAGGGGAACAACGCTTAAGATTGGCATGAGCGCTTCTTCGGTGGCCGGAATCTGAATGACGTGGTCGGCCATTTCGGGTATCTGGTCATCGCCTTCGTTCACGATGGCAATGACCACGCCTTTGCGCGCCTTAACCTCCTGCACGTTGCTGATGATCTTCTCGTACGAGTTGTCGCGCACCGCAATGACAACCACTGGCATGTTCTCGTCTATCAGTGCGATGGGGCCGTGCTTCATTTCGGCGGCGGGGTAGCCTTCGGCGTGGATGTAGGAGATCTCCTTCAATTTCAATGCCCCCTCCAGCGCAACCGGGAAGTTGAAGCCCCGGCCCAGGTACAGGCAGTTGCTCGCCGACTGGAACAGGTCGGCCAACACTTTCACCTGATTGTCCACCGAATCCAGAATCGACTGCACCTGCTCTGGCAGGCCAATCAGTGCCTTGACAAGTGTTTCGTACCGTTCGCGTTTGAGTACGCCCCGTTCACGGCCCAACAGGATCGCCATCAGCGCCAAGGCGGTCACTTGGGCCGTAAAGGCCTTGGTACTGGCCACCCCGATCTCGGGCCCAGCGTGGGTGTACACGCCAGCATGGGTTTCACGGGGGATACTCGAGCCCACTACGTTGCAAACCCCAAGTACAGTGGCCCCCAACGATTTGGCCAGGTGCACCGCAGCCAAGGTATCGGCCGTCTCGCCGCTTTGGCTGATGGCAATGACAATGTCGTTGGGGTGGATGATGGGGTTGCGGTACCGGAACTCAGAGGCGTACTCCACTTCCACCGGTATCCGGGCGATATCTTCGAACAAATACTCGCCGACCAGCCCTGCGTGCCAACTCGTGCCGCACGCCACGATGGTGATTTTATCGGCGGTAATGAGCTGGGGCAGCACCTCGAGCATGCCCCCCAGGTGGATGTCGAGGGTGTCGGTATTGATACGCCCGCGCATGGAGTCGTAAATGGAGCGAGGCTGCTCGAAGATTTCCTTCAGCATAAAGTGGTCATACCCGCCCTTCTCGATCTCATCGACATCAATGTCGAGGGTAAAGTGGGTGGGTACCCGCGCTTCATTGCTCAGGGTACGAATCTGAAATTCATCCTTGCGGATGATGGCAATGTCATCGTCGTTGAGGTACACCACGTTCTTGGTGTACTCTATTATAGGTGTGGCATCCGATGCCACAAAGTATTCGCCCTGTCCCAGACCCAGTACAATTGGGCTGGCGCGCCGGGCAGCAATCAAAAGCCCAGGCTCTGTTTTAACCAAAACGACCAGCCCAAACGCGCCCCGTACCTTCATCAGGGCCAGCCTGACGGCTTCTTCGGGGCTTACCTGCCCCACCTTGTAGATTTCTTCAATCAGGTGGGCCAGTACCTCGGTGTCGGTATCGCTCTTGAAGGTGTAGCCCCGCAGCTTCAGGCGCCGTTTGAGCTGCTGGTAGTTCTCAATGATACCGTTGTGGATGATGGCGAAGTTTTCGCTCTGGCTCAGGTGTGGGTGAGCGTTTACATCGTTGGGGGCCCCGTGGGTGGCCCACCGGGTGTGCCCGATACCAATGGTGGCGTGTGGCTGGTGGCCGTTAAGCGAGGCCTCTAGGTCAGAAACCTTTCCCTTTTTCTTGTGGACCTCGATTTGGCCATTGAGCAGGGCAACGCCTGCCGAATCGTACCCGCGGTACTCCAACCGCTTGAGGCCTTTCAGCAGTATCGGATACGCCTCGCGGTGCCCGATGTATCCTACAATTCCACACATACTGGGTCAGGTTTAGAGAAAAGGTAGGCACAAAAAGCGTGCAGAGTTACCCACCACCGCCTGTACCTGGCGGCCTACCGTAAAATACCACCAGCCGAGGTCGTTTGGTGGGGTCTGGGTGGCCTGGGCCACAGAATATTTGACGGTTGCCGCGTGTCTGGTTTGCTACCTCTTCAATGACATAATTCAGGTTGGTATTGAGCCCCAGGCCAAAGTCTTGGATGTTGGACGTCAGGTTGATCACATAGGCATCTTGGTTGACGTCGTAGAACGACTCTGCTAGCCGCCCCAAACGCACATTTTTGTCCGATGTGCCCGCCAGTGTCTCAAAAAATAGATGAAAATTCGAATCAGGCCTGAAGACATCGAACGTACTGCTGTCCTGGTAAAAGTCATTGTCAACCGAGAGCACCAACTCGGCTCGAACAACTTGTGGGGTAACGATGCCGTTAAAAAACGTTGTGTTGCGCTCGGGGTATCGCACATGTACGCCGTACCCGAACGGCGACTGGGTTGCCAGGTTTACCGCGTTGGTACTGCTGCCTTCGGTCTGTAGTCTTTCAGCCAACGAGCCGGGCGGAATGGTTTGATGAAGGCTGTAAAAGTGCTGAGCCTGAAGTCCGTTGGCATAATACCGACTCGACGACACGAACCCGCCCACAGATGAAGAAAACACCAACACCGCTTCTTTGTCTGCCCCCAGGATGTCGGTGTACGTGAGAAACACGCTCACAAAAAAACCGACCTCGTCAGTCGTACTACCCACCTCGGGCAACATATCGAAGGTGAAAAGCCCCCCTACCGAAGCTGGGTCGGTGGGCCGTAGCGTGAAGTAAAGGCCCGGGAATGTGTTCCGATAATTCCGGAATGCTTCTGCGCGCAACGAATCGGTCGAATCGGCATTCGAAGAGGTGGGTGATATCAACGTCGAATCGAGCCCAAAGCCTTCAAACCCATCCTTTAAAAGGTCTTCGCCCAGCCGGTTTTCCAGTGTGTACTCGTACCGAAAATCAAAGATGGAGACATCCAAACTGTCGTCGGGAAAGCTAAACGGTCCGTTGAGCACCGTGTAGGGTACTGGGTCAGTCGCGATGCTATCCTGGTAGGTGTAACCAACGTTTTGCAAACCATAAAACCGCCGTTCGTCGGTGTCGGCTACCCGTAACATGGTGTCGAGCAACGGGTGAACACTCAACTCGTATGTGGTTTCAAGGTCGCCGCGAAACGAGGCGAGGTCGAGTGTAAGTATCACAGAATCCACCCGTATGTTGGCGCTGGCACCAACGGCAGCGGAATCAAGAATCCGTTCCAGCTCACCGGGATCTCGAAGGAAGAGCTCGGTAAATGCCCCAGCGCTCACGGTACCAAAGTGTTCGTCGCGCAGGCGCCCAACAACCACGTTGTTGTTGATCGTAAAACTGCCAAAACGTTCTACCTCGCCACTCCAGAAATCGGTCCGGTACGGGGCCTGCCGTACGTTGAACGTAGTTATGGTGAGGGTATCTACTTCAAGTATTGGGGTATCGACAATGTCGGTACCCAGGTCGCTGGGGTCGTTGCACGCGTTCCCGAATGCAGCAATACAAATACAAGCCGCTGTGCGGCAAACCCAACTTCGAACAGTGTGCACGTTACTGGAGTATAGCTTGGTAGAGCTGGTGGTAGTACTCGACGTACGACTTCTCGTCGGTGGCCGTCAAACCCTCGGCAATTTCCCACTTATCTTCCGGAATAACAGCCTCCAGGTTGGCATCAACTTTCAAACTGCCCCGGGTTACAGCGTCGGCGAGTTTAACCCCACCACGCGTGACACCTAAAAACGTGTCGCCTTCGTACTCGGCCAAAAGCTCGGCCGGCACACCTTCCAGTTTTGCCTTTTCGGCAAAATTGGGCGGCAGAGGGTGGTTGTAATCGTTGTCGTAAACCGTGTAGACAACCTTCGAATCGCGGTAGATCGGGTCGTCTTTGAAATGTGTCTTGAGGTAGAGGGGTATGAGCGCCGTCATCCACCCGTGGCAGTGAATGATATTGGGCGTCCAACCTAGTTTTTTTACGGTTTCAATTACGCCTTTGCAGAAAAATATAGCCCGTTCGTCGTTGTCGGTATGGTATTTATCATGCTTGTCTTTCAAGACCGATTTACGCTGGAAATAATCTTCATTGTCTAAGAAATACACCTGTAGCCGTGCATTCGGTATTGTAGCTACCTTGATGGTCAAGGGCTTTTCTTCGTTACCGACGCGAATGTTGATGCCAGACAGGCGAACCACTTCGTGAAGCCGGTTTCGACGCTCGTTAATGACCCCAAAACGGGGCATCAGTATGCGTATTTCATGTCCTTTGTCTTGTAAGCCTTGGGGCAGCTTACGGATGAAACTGGCCGCGTCGGAGATCTTGAGGAAGGGATCAATCTCCATCGTGGCGAACAGAATCTTGAGTTTCTCCATGTCAAAAAAACGAGTGCGTCTGAAAACGGGCCAACAAATTTAGCAATTTCCGCGGCCCCGACCAAACCGGGTCTTCCCACTCGCCACCGCCTTGGTATGCAGGTACTTAGCAGCTACGACCAACTGCGCGCCTACCGGCAGGCGCTGCCCCCCGGCCACACGCTGGGCTTTGTCCCTACCATGGGGGCCCTGCACGCGGGTCATGCCCAGCTCGTGGCTGAGGCCCGCGCTCAGAACACGGCCGTGCTTGTGAGCATTTTTGTAAACCCGACCCAGTTTGGCCCTACCGAGGACCTGAGCCGGTACCCCCGTACCCCCGAAGCCGACCTGGCCTTGCTCGAGCAGTTGGGGGCCGACGCCGTGTACACCCCCGCGCCTGAGGAACTCTACCCGCCCCAAGGGCAACTGCACATTAGCCTTACGCACACCAGCCGGTTACTCGAGGGGGCCAGCCGCCCCGGCCACTTCGATGGCGTAGCCCTGGTGGTAACCAAGCTTCTCAACCAGACCCACCCCACCCGGCTGTACCTGGGGCAAAAAGACTTCCAGCAAACCGTTGTCTTGCGGCAACTGGTGCATGAGGCCTTCTTGCCGGTAGAGGTGGTGGTCGTGCCCACCGTCCGCGAGCCCGATGGCCTGGCCCGCTCCAGCCGCAACCGCTACCTAAGCCCCGCCGAGCGTACCGCCGCACCCCAACTCTACCGAGCCCTCAGTTCGGCGGGCCAACAAGCCCAGCCGGGCCTAGCCAGCACTGCCATTGTACAGGCCTTTGCCGCGAGCCTGGCCCTTGAGCCAGCCTTTCGGCTCGATTACGCCGAGGTCGTGAGCGGGTTTACCTGCCAACCCTTGGCCGCTCTTACCCCCGAAGACCGGCCGGTGTTGGTTGCAGCAGCTTACCTGGGCACTACCCGCCTGCTCGACAACCTGCCGCTGTTAACCCACACCGTTGGTTAGCTTTGGGGCTATGTTCGTCGAAGTCGTGAAGAGCAAGCTGCACCGGGTACGGGTGACCGCTGCCGACCTCAATTACGTGGGCAGCATTACGCTTGACCGCACGTTAATGGACGCCGCCAACCTCATACCCAACGAGAAGGTGCAGGTCGTAAACGTGAACAACGGGGCCCGGTTCGAGACGTATGTCATTGAAGGCGAACCCAATACGGGCATCGTGTGCCTGAACGGGCCCGCTGCCCGGCTGGTGGCCGTCGGCGACATCGTCATCGTCATTAGCTACGCAATGCTCGAATGGGAGGCTGCCAAGGCCTGGCAACCCCGGCTGGTCTTCCCCGACGCGAACAACCAACTACCCGCCGCGTGAGCCCGACGGCCAAAGCAGGCCTACGGCTGGCCGTGGGGCTTGGCCTGGGGGGGCTTTTGTTTTACCTGGTCTTTCGGCGGACGAACGTAACGGAAGTCGTTTCGGCGTTCCGTCAACTTCAGCCCGGTTACCTCGTGCTGGGTATGGCCGTCATGCTGCTCAGCCATGTAGTTAGGGCCGCCCGCTGGCGCGACCTGCTGGCCGCCGCCGGCGAGCGCATCCCGCTGGGTACCGCCTTTGCCGCTGTCATGACTGGGTACGTTGTTAACTACGGGGTGCCTCGCCTGGGCGAAGTTGTGCGCTGCTCGCTTGTCTACCGCAACCACCGGACGCCCCTCACCACCTCGGCCGGCACGGTCGTTGTAGACCGTGTGGCCGACGTAGTAGTACTACTGGTGCTCCTACTACTATTAGGCCTCCTCGAAGCCGACCTCCTGGCACGGCTGGTAGCCCAGTGGGGCCTGCGCAACCCTACCCAGTGGCTGCTCACTGCCGGGGCAGTTGCGGCTGCCGGGGCCGTTGCGGCAGGGCTTGCCTGGCGGTACCGGCGGCGGCTGGCCACCCTACCCGTGCTCAAAACCGCCATTGGGCTTGCAGAGCAGGTGGTTACAGCCATGGCCAGCATCCGGAGGCTGCGCTCGCCGGCCCGGTTTGTGGGCTACACGGCGCTTATCTGGGTAGGCTACTGGCTCTCGACTGTTTGGCTGCTGCAAAGCCACGCCCCCAGCCACGGCTACTACTTTGGCCTGGTACTCATGCTCTTGGGGGCGGCGGGTATGGCCCTGCCAAGCCCCGGGGGTGTGGGCTCGTTTCATGCGGCCATTCAGTTGGGGTTTTTGGGCTATGGGCTATCGGGCACTGCGGGGGCGCTGGCGGCGCTCATCATCCACAGCAGCCAGTTGGTGGCGACGGTGGTGGTTGGGTTACTTTCTTACCTATACCTGACACTACAGCCACCCGCAACGGCCCTGAAACCCGAATCATTACCCCAGGGTTAGCCCCAGGTTCAAAATTTTTTACGCGTGAAGCGTTAACCGCGTGAAATCGGTGTGGTTCCTGCGTATTTTTCACCCAGTACTTAACGCCAAACCAACACTTCCTGTATGCTGCATGACTACGCACGCCGTACGACCCGTTGGGCTATGGTTTGCGCCTTGTTGCTGGGCACGCTCGGCAGCTACGCGCAAACCACAACCCTATCGGGCGTTGTAAAAGATGGTACCACCGGAGAGCCCCTGGCTGGGGTAAGCGTCTCGGTCGTCGGGACGGTCTTTGGTACCATTACCGACAAATCCGGTAGCTTCTCGCTCTCGGTCAACGTGGGGCCCAACACCAAGCTCCGTTTTACCTACATCGGTTTTACGTCTCAAACGGTAGATGTCGGCGACCAGAATTCGTTCGACATCACGCTTGAGGAAATCGGGGTTGCCGCCGACGAAGTCGTTGTCTCGGCCAGCCGGGTTTCGGAACGCGTCTTCGACGCCCCGGTCACCATCGAGAAGATGGACATCCTGGCCGTGCAGAACACTGCCTCGGTGAGCTACTACCAGGGTCTGCAGAACCTGAAAGGTGTAGACTACGCCACGAGCTCGATCAACTTCCAGATCCTGAACACCCGCGGCTTCAACAGCACCGGCAACACCCAGTTTGTACAGCTCATCGACGGGATGGACAGCCAGGCACCTACCCTGAACTTCCCCATCGGTAGTCTGAACGGCCCCTCTGAGCTCGACATTGAGAGCGTGGAGCTCATCCCCGGTGCCTCGTCGGCCCTCTACGGCTCGCAGGCCTTCAACGGTGCCATCCTCATGACCTCGAAGAGCCCCTTCCTGTACCAGGGCCTCAGCGCCTTCGTAAAAGTGGGCGTAAACCACGTAGACAACCAGGACCGCGACGCCGCACCGCTGTACGACGTATCGCTGCGCTACGCCAAAGCCTTTGCCCAAGACCGCCTGGCCTTTAAACTCACCGTGAGCTACAGCCAAGCCCAAGACTGGCAAGGCCAGGACTTTAGCGATAAATTTCCCGAACGCCAACTTGGCCTGAGCTATAACCCTGGCTATGATGGTGTGCATACCCTTGGCGATGAAGCGGCATTAGGTATGCAGGCATTGGCCGGTAGCTCCTCTTTCATCACTTCGCTTGCGAATGCAGTTTTTGGTGGTAGTACTACAACTGCACAAGCGTATGCAAATGCATTTTTGCCAGGTGCAGGTACTGTAGCTCGTACTGGGTATGATGAGGAATACCTGGTTGACTATGAAGCCGAGAACTTCAAAGTTGGAGGTTCGTTTCACTGGCGGATTACCGACAAGATTGAAGCCATTGCCGCGTACAACGGCGGCTACGGTACTACTATATACACAGGGTTGGGCCGATACTCGCTAAGGAACTTTGCCATTCACCAAGGCAAGCTGGAACTGAAAGGCGACAACTTCTTTCTGCGTGGCTACATCACTAAAGAGAATGACGCAGACAGCTACATTGCCGACTTTTTGGCAAATGGTATAAATAGTGCCTGGTCAAGCAGCAGCAATTGGTTTGGTAATTATGGTGTAGGCTACATAATTGGTATAGCTAGCCAAGGCCTTATCCCTGGAAATACCCCAACGGCTGCCCAACGCGAAACTGCCCATAACGTTGCCCGAAATGGGAATGGCGTCAACTTCTTCGGTGCCGACGCAGGTCGTGTTGAAGCAGGCTCGGCTCGGTTTAACCAACTGGCGGACTCGCTCAAAAACGTTTTTATCCCTAATGGTTCATCCTTCGACGTAGCTTCAGGTTTTACTCACATCGAGGGCCAATACAACTTCAAAAATCAGATCAAGTTTGCCGAAGTCATTGCCGGTGCCAGTTACCGCACCTATAACCTGCAATCGGACGGTACCGTGTTCGATGATGCCGACCGTGATATTGACTTCTACGAGTTGGGTGCGTACATGCAGGTAACCAAAGATCTGCTCGATGGCAACCTGAAACTAGGTGGTTCACTGCGCTACGATGAGCAGGAAAACTTTGATGGTGTAGTTAACCCTCGGGTTTCTGCACTAGTCAAAGTGCACCCTAATCACAACCTACGTGCCTCGTTCCAAACCGGCTTCCGCTTCCCGACCACTCAGGGGCAATACATCAACCTTGACCTGGTGAGCATTCAACTCGTCGGTGGGATTGAGGAATTCAACCAAGAGTTTATTCAACGGTTCGACCGTGCGATCCCTGAATTAGGCGTTACGGCAGGTCAAGCTGCGTTTGCCTACGACTTAGTCTCAGCTCAAACCGCCCGAGCTACAGGGAGTATTGCACCGCTGGTTCCTTACGTTCACCGACCCGTTCAGCCGGAAAAAGTTCAAAACTTTGAATTCGGCTATAAAGGCATTATTGCCGAAAACCTGTTCGTCGACTTAGGTTATTACTACAACACTTTCACTGATTTTATCATCCAGACACGGGTACAGCTCTCGCCCTTTGCCATTGTCAGCCCTGCACAGCTGGGTGTATTTGCAGTACAGGATTCACGGAATTCGCGCCAGATCTACACCAACAGCACCGAAGAACTGAGTGCACACGGCTTTGCCGCGGGCTTCGACTACCGCATTGGCAAGTTCAACGCCTCGGTCAACTACAACTACAATGACCTGCTCGACGAGATTGGCTCCGAAAGCGACATTGTAGGCTTCAACACCCCCGAACACAAGACCAACGTGAGCTTCGGGGCACGCAAGCTGGCCGAAAACTGGGGCTTCAACGTTACCTGGCGCTGGCAAGATGCCTTCTTCTGGGAGTCAAGCTTCGCTAACGCTACCGTGCCCAGCTTCAACACCGTAGATGCACAGGTGAGCTACAAAATCCCGAACATCAAAACCATTGTGAAATTCGGGGGCCAAAACCTGCTCAATCACCGGTACGTGACCAACGCGGGTGGCCCGCTCTTGGGTGGTATCTACTACATCTCGTTCACCTTCGACGAGTTCGCGAACTAACCCCAGTTCGGACTCACCGAAACCGAAAAGGCCCTTGCTACGTGCAAGGGCCTTTTTTATGCCGTAACGCACAAAAAAACGCCCCGGCTTTTGCCGGGGCGTTTGTGTTGCGGGAGGAGGACTCGAACCTCCGACCTCCGGGTTATGAGCCCGACGAGCTACCACTGCTCTATCCCGCGTCGTGGGCTGCAAAATTACACAGCTTTTCTAGTTTTACAAGCGCCCAGCGCTGCAACTTCGTTCCAACCCGTGACCGACACCCCCGACGCCCCCAACCATCGCAGTGGTTTCGTAGCCCTGGTAGGCAAGCCCAACGTGGGGAAAAGCACCCTGCTCAACGCGCTGCTCGAGGTCAAGCTGTCCATCGTATCGGCCAAACCCTCTACCACACGGCACCGGGTGCTGGGCATTTTGAGCGGCGAAGGCTACCAGGCCGTGCTACTCGATACCCCCGGCATCATTGTACCCAAGTACGGGCTGCACACCCAGATGATGGAATCGGTGAAGCTGGCCCTGCAAGACGCCGACCTGGTCGTGTGGCTCGTGGCGCCCATCGAACCCTTCCCCGAGCAGGCGGTCATCGACCGGCTTCGGCAGGCGGGCAAGCCCGTACTGCTGGCCGTGAACAAAGCCGACCTGGCCACCGACGACGCCATCGCCGAACGCACCGCTGCCATTGCCGACCAGTTGCCGCTCGCAGCCAGTGTAAGCTTATCGGCGCTGCACGGCACGCGTGTGGCCGAGTTCCGAGACACCCTCGTCTCGCTCCTGCCCCTGGGCCCGCCGTACTACCCCAAAGACCAACTCACCGACCGCAGCGAGCGGTTTATCGTCGGCGAACTGGTGCGCGAGCAAGTGTTCGTGCAGTTTCAGGAGGAGATTCCCTACAACACCGAGGTAACCGTCCTGCTCTTCGAAGAACGGAACGACGGCTACCTGTACATAGATGCCGAGATCCACGTGGGCCGTAAAAGCCTCAAAGGAATGCTCATCGGCAAAGGCGGGCAGGCCATCAAAAAGCTGGGCGTTGCCGCCCGCGCCGAAATTGAAGCGTTTTTGGGCCGCCCAGTGTACCTGAACCTGTACGTACGCATAGCCGAAGACTGGAAGAACCACGCCGGTTACCTCAAATCGTTCGGCTACGGCGCGTAAACACGCATATGAGCACCCAACGCATCCTTACCTACGGCGTCGTGGCGGCGCTGCTACTCATCCTTGTGGGTACGTGGTTCAGCCAGGCCCCCACGAGCCCTGCGGCCCCCGACCCCAGCTACGCCCAAACGCTGCTGGCTGCCCGCAACGAAAAAGATGCCTGGCTGCGCGCCGACAGCGCCTCCCCACTGCTGGTGCCCCAACGGCTGAATTTTGTAGGACTGACCTACTACCCGCTCGACCCTGCGTTTCGGCTTGAGGCCCAGTTCACGCCCACCGCACGCGGCGAAGCCTTTGGCGATAGCCTTACCACCCCCGTGGGCGAACTCACCTTCGGCTACCAGGGCCGCAGCTATACCCTGACGGCCTACCACGAAGCGGGCACCCCGCCGGGGCGGCTGTTCATCCCGTTTCGCGACCGCACCAACGGCAAGGCCACTTACGGTGGGGGCCGCTACTTGTTGGCCGAACGCACCGCCAGCGGCACCGTAGAACTCGACTTCAACCGGGCCTACCACCCCTACTGCGCCTACAACCCGGCCTACATCTGCCCGGCCGTACCGCCGCACAACCACTTGCCGTTTTCGGTGGCCGCCGGCGAAATGGGGTATGCCACTAGCGAACTACCCTAGCCGCGCACCGTTTCGGCGGGGCGGGTTTCCATCACAATCCATTCCAGGTACGCCGGGTTGCCCGACTCAATGGGCATCGAAACCACGCAGGGGCATGCATAGCTGTGCATGCCCTTTACCCGTTCGACGAGCGCGGGTACGAGCTCGGCGCGGGTTTTGGCGATGATGACGACCTCGCCGGTCTCCTGTAGCTCGTCGCCCCACCAGTAAATAGCCTCCATGTTTTCAAAGATGTTGGCGCAGGCGGCCAGGCGTTCCTGTACCAACGTACGGCCAATCTGCTGGGCCTCGGGCTTGTTCGCGGCCGTGATGTAGATAAAGCGAACCTCGGGCAGGGGGGCATTCATACCTTAAGTTTACGCCGAACGCAGCAATTTGCCCCACAGAAGGCCTACGTTTTCGTGCACGTGCCCAGCGCCCCACGTAAACCCTTCGGTGGATGGCGCTGTTCTTTGCCCGTATGCTGTACCCGCACACCGACCCCGCCGACCTGCGCGACGAGTACCAGTTCGGTACCCTCGACCTCACCGACGTTTTACCCGACCCCATCGCCCAGTTCGAGCGTTGGTTCAACGAAGCGGTAGCCTACCCCGTACCCGAACCCACTGCCATGCACCTGGCCACCGTGGGTGAGCATGGGCTGCCCAGTGGCCGCATGGTGCTCCTGAAAGGCCTAAGCCCCGAGGGGTTTGTGTTTTACACCAACTACGAGAGCCGGAAGGGCCACCACTTGGGCCAAAGCCCCCACTGCGCCCTCACGTTTTTCTGGCAACCCCTTGAGCGCCAGGTCCGTATCGAGGGCCTGGCCCAACGCCTGAGCGCCCAAGAAAGCCAGGCGTACTACCAGAGTCGCCCCCGGGGCAGCCAAATTGGCGCCTGGGCCTCGCCCCAAAGCCAGCCCATTGCCGACCGGGCCGAGCTGGAACGCCGCATCCGCGAGACCGAAGCCCGCTTTGAAAACCAAAGCACGCTGGAAGTGCCCCCCTTCTGGGGCGGCTACCGTGTCATCCCCCGGATGCTCGAGTTCTGGCAGGGGCGCCCGAGCCGCTTGCACGACCGCATCGTGTACGAGCGTACCGATACCGGCTGGGCCCTGAGCCGACTCGCACCGTAGCGGTTTACCGTTCGGCATACCGATTGAAAATCGTACGGCAGCCGATAGCGGCAACCGTTCACGCTCGACGGCACTATGTGGAGCGTGAGAGCTAGTACGACCAGATGTTGGCCGCAAATTCGCCTTTACGCTCGACGTTGCGCTTGGACTCTTCGAGGGTCATGACAGCCCGGTGGCCGTCCATGGTCAAGACCGAGTCGAACATCCGCTGCCGGAAGACCTGCTGTAGGCTGAAGGGCGCGGCATCGTTTTTGGGGTTCTCGACCGTGATTTCGCGGTGCGCCACAATGTCGGTGTACCGAAAGACGACGCCCATTTTCTCAAATTCGGGCCGGTCAACGTCGGCAAACACCAGCCGCACGAGCTTGATGTCGTACACCTGGCGGCTGGTGGTCTGGTCGAAAACGCGGTCCTGGATGATTTCGAGGAAGACCGAAAACCGGCGGGTAAGGTCGGCTTCCAGCTCGCCGTCCACCGTGGTGTAGACAAAGGCGTTCGGGTTCTGGAAGCTGTTGTAGCGGTAGTTGGCCCCGCCGTCGCAAAACAGGAAGTCGTCTTGTCCGGCCGTGATTTTTCGGGCCAGCCCGAAGCGTACCAGAAAGTCGTTGTAGCTCAATTTGGCTTCAGGGGCGTTGGGGTAGTAGCCCACCAGGGTACCGGCCTTGTAGGCCTGTAGCAGGGCCGCAGGCAGGTTTTTGAGCGGCAGGTTCAGCTTTTCGTCGAGCGAAATGCGGTGCAGTTCGCGGTTTTGCTGGAAGGCCCGGCGTGTCTGGGCACGGGTGGTAGCGGCTGCCAGTAGCAGCGCGGCCAGCAGGAATGCAGTCTTGAGCGTGGTCATGGAGCGTGCAGTTGAGGGGTAGGTTAGTTGATGCCAACGACGGTACGGAGCTGGGCGGGGCTGGTGATGGCATCGGCCAGGGGCTGTAACTCGAAGGTGTGGGCCTTGCCGCCGAGGGTAGCCACGTTTAGGTTGGCCCACTGGCCCTCGGGGAATACGAAAAGCTTCTGGGTCTTGCGCTCGATGGCAAACAGGGTGGCCGATTCGTCGGCGAGCAGGTAAAAGCGGTCTTTCCAGTCGTAGTCTGGGAAGCTGAACACACTGTTTCGGCCCCGGTACACAACGAAGACCTCGGCCCCGGCCAGGGGCTTGCCCCCCACGGTAAAGCTGGCGGCAATGCGCTGAGCGTTGGCCTCGTCGTAGATCGCATCGTAGTTGTAAATGCCCATTTGGTCGATTTCCAGGTCGCGGAATACCTGGGTCTGGTAGGCCACGTAGTTGGGGTCGTAGCCCTCGTCGCCTACGTCATACCCCCAATCGTCGGAATAGTCATTGAAGCCTTCTTGAGGCGTCTCGCCATACTCAGCGCCATCGTCCCAGACTTCGGGGCTGGCGGCCTGTTGGGCGCTGGGGTCTTGGTCGCGGGTCTTGAAGGCGCTGCCCGTGGGCTGCCAGATGCCATCGGCGTAGCGGTACACCGCCAGACCGGGGGCATCGGGGATGCGGCTGGCCATCCGCACCCGGATGCGCTTGCCGGGGGCCAGTTGCAGGGGCTGCCCGCCTTGCTCGGCGCGGATCTCAAACATACCGGCGGTTTCGAGGTGGACGCGTTTGCCGCTCACCTCGGCCTTCATCGAGAGGCCAGCAGCGATGATTTCGGCCGGGCCGTGCAGCTCGCGGTACTTTACCGTCACCGGGCCCGTGACCGGGGCACCACGTTGGGTGACGAAACTGCCGGGCTCAATCAGAAACTGCGAGCCAGTGTAGTAGGCAAAGACCTGGCACTGGCTAGGGTCTAGAGTAAAAACCTCGAAAGGCACATCAAGCGTGGTGGTTGTAGGGCTCTGGCCATGGGCGCTACAGAACACGAACAGCACCGCCAGGGCGGCAAGAAAAGGTGTGGTGCGCATGCGGGTAACAGGTGGTAGAAAGTGGGTAGGCACCTGAAGTTAGCGGCTCTTACCGGGCCCCGGGTAGGTGCCGGGCGTTAAATACCCCAGCTGAGGTAGGCACTGCGGCGAGTTTACCGCGTGTGCGCCGACAGGGGCTGTAGTTTTGCCGCCACGTGGAGACAACGACCTACACCGTACAGCTGCCACAGTTCGAGGGGCCCTTCGATCTGCTGCTGTTCTTCATTGAGCGCGACGAGCTCGACATCCACGACATCCCCATCACCCAGCTGACGGCCGACTTCCTGGCCTACCTGGCAGCCGCCGAAGCCCTGAACATTGACCTGGGGGGCGAGTTCATCCTCATGGCCGCCAAGCTCATGAAGATCAAGGCCGCTATGCTCCTGCCCCGCATGCAGGTAACCCCCGAGGGCGAGCTCATCGACCCGCGGCAAGAGCTGGCCGAGCGGCTCTTGGCCTTCCGGCGGTACAAACGGCTGGCCCAGCACCTCGAAGCGCTCGAGGAGACCACCAGCGGCTGGGGCCGACGGGGCTACGCCCAGCCCGACATTGCCCAAGCCGTGGGCCTACTGCAGCACCCCACCGACGAGCTGGTGGGCCTCTCGCTGTACCAACTACTCAAAACCTACCAGCGGCTCCTGGAGCGGCACCAGACCCAGCAGGAGGCCCCGCGCCACGTCATCCAGCGCTACCCCTACACCGTAGAGCAGGTACGGGGGGCCCTCTACGGCACACTACGCGCCAACCCCCGGCTCGCGTTCGAAACCTATGCCGCCAGCTGCCCAGACCGCATGTACCTCATCTTCAGCTTTCTGGTACTGCTCGAGCTGGTACAGCGGGGGCACCTGCAGGTTGTCGCCGGCGAAGGCTTCAACGACTTTTACCTGCTCAACGTAGGCCCATTGCCCGACCCCGAAGTACCCGTTGGGTAACTTTACGGCTTGCCCACCCGTTACGTCTACAGAACCCTTCCGTTATGGCCACGCCCCGCCGACGCCCCCGCCTGGATACCAAAGCCCGCCTGAGCGGCGACAAGAGCCGGTTTCAGAAACAGGCTCTTATCATCGTAGCGCTGGCCGTGGTTGCCCTTATCGTCATCGAGTACCTGCGCGCACGTTAGCGCTGGGCCTCGGCCGGTGCTGCGGCCCCGGGCAAGGTGGCTACCCCCAGGTTGTACAGGGTAAAGGCCCAGACGTCGGTATACTCGTCTATCGTCTTGCTGATGGGTTTGCCCGCGCCATGCCCGGCATCGGTCTCAATGCGGATGAGCGTGGGCGCATCGCCTGCCTGGCATTTCTGCAGCTGTGCAGCAAACTTGAAGCTGTGGGCGGGCACTACACGGTTGTCGTGGTCGGCGGTGGTAACCAGCGTCGCTGGGTAGCGGGTGCCGGGCTTTAGGTTGTGCAGCGGCGAATAGGCGTACAGGGTCTTGAACTGCGCCTCGGTGCTGTCGGCGTTGCCGTACTCGACCGACCAGGCAAAACCCGCCGAAAACTTGTGGAAGCGCAGCATATCCATCACCCCAACAGCCGGCAGGGCAACCCCAAAGAGCTCGGGCTTTTGGGTCATAGCCGCCCCGACGAGCAGGCCCCCGTTCGAGCCGCCCGAGATGGCAATGCGCTGCGGGGCCGTGTACTTTTCGCGTACCAGGTACTCCGCCGCCGCGATAAAGTCATCGAAGACGTTCTGCTTGTTTTCCAGCATGCCCGCTTTGTGCCACTCCTCGCCGTACTCGCCCCCGCCGCGCAGGTTGGCCACGGCCCAGATACCGCCCACCTCGGCAAAGTAGAGCCGGTAGGGGTTAAAGCCCGGGGTCAGGCTGATGTTGAAGCCCCCGTAGCCGTAGAGGAGCACGGGATTCGTGCCATCGCGCTTCAGACCCTTTTTGTAAATGAGGAACATGGGCACGAGCGTACCGTCTTTGCTGGGGTACTTCACCTGCTCGACGGTGTAGTCGGCGGGGGTGAACTTGACCTCGGTACGCCGAAATTCGGTCGAGGCACCGCTGGCCACATCGAGCCGGAAGATGGTCGGGGGGTAGTTGAAGCTGCTGAAGGTGTAGTACACACTCTGCTCCTCGCGGCGGCCACCAAACCCGCCGGCATTGCCCAGGGTAGGCAGCTCGATGGCGCGGATGAGCTTGCCCTGGTAGTCGAACTGGCTTACCTGGGTGGTAGCGTCTTTGAGGTAGGAGACGAAGAGGGAACCGCCGCCGGTGTTGTACGACGAAAGCGGCTCCTCACGCTCGGCGATAACATCCTGCCACTTGTCGGGCGCAGGGGCCGTGGGGTCTAGCCGAACGATGCGGCCCTTGGGCGAGCCGTGGTCGGTGAACATCAGCAGGTTGTCGCCATCGCTGTCTACGATACCATATTCGTGGAAGACGGGCTGCCCGTCGACGACCTCGGCCTGCAGGAGCGGGGTTAGTTTGGCGCCTGGCTGGTCGAGCCGCTGGTAAAAGAGCTCTGAGCCGTAGGTGCCCGGCGAGCTCTGGACGATGAGGAACCGCTCGTCTTCGGTTACACCCGCGCCGTTGTAGTAGCGGGGTTTGTCGAGCCGCTCAAAGACCAGTTTGTCTTGGCTTTGGGGGGTACCCACTTTGTGGTAGTACACTGCCTGGTTCGTGGCGTTGGCCGTAAGCTCGGTGCCGGGTGCCGGGGTCGGGAAGCGGCTGTAGTAAAAGCCGTCTTTGTACCAGCTGGCGCCCGAGAACTTTACCCACTCGAGCTTGTCGCTCAGCTGTTTGCCGGTGGCGACCTCGTAGACGTAGAGGGTATTCCAGTCCGAGCCGCTCTGCTGGTAGTTAACTACCACATGGCGGTTGTCTTTTGAGACGGCAGCCAGTGAAATGGCGAGGGTGCCGTCTTTAGAAAGCTGATTGGGGTCGATGAACACCTCGGGCGTGCCGTCTTGCCCCTTCTGGCGGTAGATAACCGACTGGTTCTGGAGGCCATCGTTCTTGTAGAAGAAGATGTACTCGCCAGCACGCAGCGGGGCGCTGTAGCGGGGGTAATTCACCAGCTCGGTGAGCCGGGTACGGATTGCGTCGCGGTAGGGGATCTGGCCCAGGTAGCCTTCGGTAACCTCGTTTTGGGCCTTGACCCAGGCGGCGGTTTCGGGGCTGTTGTCGTCCTCGAGCCAGCGGAAGGGGTCGGGCACCTGGGTGCCAAAGTGGGTACTGGCCGAATCGGTAGCCGTGGTGGGCGGGTACTTCACTGCAATGGCGGGGTTGGGCGTAAACCGGCTGCTACTGCAACCCACGGCGACCAGCAGCCCGAGTAGCCAAAAGCTATGTATACGTGAGGTGGTAGGCATAGAACGTCAGGTGTAGAATTGGCAAACTACGGGCTAGGGTGGCTTCTACGCAGGCATGTGGCTGTATTAACGTCCGTTTGCAGTCGGAGGGGTTGTACACACCCGGGTACCCGTATGGCCCTTGCCCCGTAGCTTTGGTTACATCAACCCACTTACTACCCATGCGTACTGCTTTACTCCTGTTTTGCCTGCTACTGGTAACCGTTGGCGCCCTGGCCCAAACCGCCACACGCCCCAAAGCCACCGGTAACGGCACCATTGACACCTACGTGACCAACTCGTTCGACCTGCACGACAAGGTAGAGGCCCAGAAAAGCGCCTTTTACAACGTAGAAAAGCTGATTCAAGACGGCCGGGCCGCCAGCGGTGGCAAGCTGACCGATGCCCAGGTGCAGGAAATCCTGCCCAAGCTGGAGGAAATCTCGAACAACGTGACCGACCTGCAAGGCGATGTGCAGGAACTGGCCAGTGGCTTTGCAGGCATGCAAGCCGAAGCCAAAAAACTGCCCCCCACCAAGGTGCCCGCTGCGCTGAAGGCGGTAGATGCCGCCAACGACATCAACAAAAAGTCGGCTGCCGACCTCACGACCCTGGCCACCGGTGTCGCCGACCAGATCAAGGCCCTCAAAGGCTAAGGGGTAGCCCTAGCCCAGAGCGAAACGTGCCCGCTACGCGTCAATGCGCGCGTAGCGGGCATTTTGTTCGATGAACTCGCGGCGGGGGGCCACCTCATCGCCCATGAGCATTGAGAAGATGCGGTCGGCATCAATGGCGCTGTCGATAGAAACGCGCTGCAGCGTTCGGTTGTCGGGGTCCATGGTCGTGCTCCAGAGCTGCTCGGCGTTCATTTCGCCCAGGCCTTTGTAGCGCTGCACGTTCACTTTACTCTCGTCGCCCTGGGCCATTTGCTCAATGGCGGCGCGGCGCTCGTCTTCGGTCCAGCAATACACCTCTTCTTTGCCGCGCTTGACCAGGTACAGCGGCGGCAGGGCAATGTAGAGGTACCCCTGCTCGATGAGCGGGGCCATGTAGCGGTAGAAAAACGTGAGGAGCAGCGTGCGGATGTGGCTGCCGTCGACGTCGGCATCGGTCATGATGATGACCTTGTGGTAGCGCAGCCGCTCGAGCGAGACCTCGTCGGCATGACCAATGCCCTGTACACCCAGGGCGGTGATGATGTTCTTGATCTCCTCGTTCTCGTAAATCTTGGTCGGGTGGGCCTTTTCAACGTTCAGGATCTTGCCCCTGAGGGGCAGAATGGCCTGGAAATCGCGGTTGCGACCCTGTTTGGCCGAGCCGCCGGCCGAGTCGCCCTCGACCAGGTAGAGCTCTGAGCGCTCGGGGTCTTTCGTGGCGCAGTCGGCGAGCTTGCCCGGGAGGCCCCCACCGTAGCCCACCCCTTTGCGCTGCACAAGTTCGCGGGCTTTCTTGGCCGCATTGCGGGCCTCGGCAGCCAGGATGACCTTGCTTACGATCTGCTTGGCCGTCTTGGGGTTCTCTTCCAGGTACTCGGCCAGCCGCTTCATCACGATGCTCTCTACGACACCGGCCACCTCGCTGTTGCCCAGCTTGGTCTTGGTCTGGCCCTCGAACTGGGGCTCGGGTACCTTGACCGAGATGACGCACGTGAGGCCCTCGCGGAAGTCATCGCCCGTAATCTCGATCTTAAGCTTTTCGAGCATCTTCTCCTTGTCGGCGTAGCTCTTCAGCGCGCGCGTCAGGGCCTTCTTAAAGCCTGAGACGTGCGTGCCGCCCTCGTGCGTGTTGATGTTGTTGACGTACGAGTGGATGTTCTCGCTGTAGGAGGTATTGTAATTAATGGCTACCTCGGTGGGGAAGAGCCCGCCTTCGTCAATGCCCTCGATGTAAATGGGGCTTTCGAGCAGCGAGTCGCGGCCCGAATCGAGGTACCGGACAAACTCTACGAGCCCACCTTCTGAGAAGAACTCCTTCTGGCGGTAGCGCTCCTCGCCCGTCGTCTCGTCTTTTACCGTCTCGCGCTCGTCGGTCAGCGTAATGCGGATACCGCGGTTGAGGTAGGCCAGTTCGCGCAGGCGGCTGGCCAGGATATCGAAGTGATACTCGGTTTCCTGAAAGATGGTGGCATCGGGCCAGAAGGTGGTTTCGGTACCCCGGTGGGTGGTAGTGCCCACCACGGCCACAGGCGCCTGGGGCACCCCGATGTGGTACTCCTGGAAGTACACCTTGCCCTCGCGGTGGACCCGCACCGTGGTACGGCTCGAGAGGGCGTTGACACACGAAACCCCTACCCCGTGCAGGCCACCCGAGACCTTGTACGAGTCTTTGTCGAACTTACCGCCGGCGTGCAGCACCGTCATGACGACCTCGAGCGCCGAGCGCCCCTCGGTGGGGTGGATGTCTACCGGGATGCCACGGCCATTGTCGCGGACCGAGATGGAATTGTCTGTGTGGATGGTAACCTCGATGGTATCGGCGTGCCCGCCCAGGGCCTCGTCGATCGAGTTGTCGACGACCTCGTACACCAGGTGGTGCAGGCCCCGCAGGCCAATGTCGCCGATGTACATCGCAGGTCGCTTCCGCACGGCCTCAAGGCCCTCGAGGACCTGGATGTTGCTGGCGGTGTAGGTGGAAGCGGAAGTGGTACTGCCTGTGTCAGCCGCGGTGGGCTGCGATTCCGGATGCAAACTCATAGGTGCTTTCCTGGCCGCGAAACGCGGTACTAAGCTGTAAAGATAACGCTTTTTGGCCGGTCGTGTAGGGTGCCCGCCGAGCCGCACAGGGCCGACCCGGTATCCACCCACAGGCGCCCTGAAAGGGTTACGCACAGGGGGTGGGGCGTGGAAAACGTTCCCCGTGGAACATTCGTGGAACAAAACAGCCCCACCGGTACCGGCAGGGCTGTTCGGCTGGGTGGCGCGCTCGGGCGTACTAGCCGACCCGTTCGAGCTCAGAGAAGAAGAACCCGATCTCGCGCAGGGCGTTTTCGTCGGAATCGGAGCCGTGGATGGCGTTGGCATCGATGCTCTTGGCAAAGCGCGCGCGGATGGTGCCGGGCTCGGCTTTGGCGGGGTCGGTGGCACCGATGAGGGTGCGGAAGTCGGCCACGGCGTTGGCCTTTTCCAGCGCCAGGGGCACACACGGGCCGCTGGTCATGAACGTAATGAGGTCGTTAAAAAAGCCGCGCTCGCGGTGCACCGCGTAAAACTGACCGGCGGTCTCGGGCGTAAGCTGCACGAGCTTGAGGGCCCGGACGGTAAAGCCCGCCTGGATGATCTGATCGAGTACCTGGCCCATGTGGCCGTTGCGCACTGCGTCGGGTTTAATGATCGAAAAGGTCAGGTTGCCTGCCATCGGTAACGAAGAAAAAAAGTTGGGTGAATCAGTGCACAAACGTACTGCCTTACCGAACCCCTTCCAACGACCGAAGCCAAAGACTAAACATACGGACGAGCTACCGTTAGGGGCTTTTGGCAGCTTTGCCGCGGCTATACTGAAAGCCCTCAAACCAAATGCTCAACTCGGCGAGGTAGGAAAACCAATCGCGTTGATCTATTTTTTTCACCCAGGTATCGTTATCATACCTTTTGTCACCAGGTATTAAAAGTATTGCGGTTTGAGTTGGTTCCTTAAGAAAATCTACCCATTCAAATGAAATTAAATACTCCCCATCTAACAACAACTGAGATTGTGCAACGTCCCAAGATTGCCACCCGGTGCCCCCATCCATTTTAAACAGAATATTTTGACCGAGTACAGATTTCCTAGAACCATCTTGTTCAAATTTATAGATATGAAGTCGGAAGGTTATGGCTTCAAATGTGTTTTCTCGAACGAAGAAATGAATCGTATTTACACGTGTAGGGCGTTTAAACAGTACCCGAACCCCAGCTTCATGACCTAGGGTTCCTTGCACCAATACTGTATCGCCGGATTCAGTCAAGACTGGAATCGAGCCGAAATAGCGCTCGTTTAAGGATGCCGAAAATTCAAGCTCGATTTTCCCACCTGATTTTTGCAGACCTATAGCTACGGGCTTTACAGAACTTGCCTCAATCACAACTTCTTGAGTTTCAATGGCATCTTCGGTCAGTAATACGCCTCCCGCTGCCATGACAGTGGCAACCGTAAGGCTGAGCGGCTTGTAGCCCACGCACGTTACATTCAAAACATCGGATGGTGCGGCATGTATCGGAAGAGAAAAAAAACCGCTCGCGTTTGCCAGTACCCCATACCCTTTTACCTCGCAATACACTTTCGCATAGGCAATTGGCTCGAGAGAACTAGCATCCTTAACACTCCACATACTTTGCGCTTGTGCCCAAAAGGGCGGAAAGCACATGATCATCCATCCAACGCAAAACCGAAAGAGGCACATGATTTAGAATAGCTAATGCAAATTATTTATGTGGACTAATACGCACGTGTAGCCGCATGGCCCTGAGCGAGAGCCACACCCCCACCACCAGCGACACAATGGCCCCCACCCAGATGCCCGGGATGTACTGCGCCATCAGGAACCAGTCGTAAAAGCCGTGGAAAAGCCACGCCACCGCCAGGCCCGTAAGCTTGAGGGCCGTCGTGTTGCCCCGAAACTTAGCCAGCCCCACAAAGTAACCCATCAGCGCCCCGAACAGGCCGTGGGCCGGTATGGCGGTCACGGCACGGGCCAGGCCCACCTCGGCGCCACTTTGTAGCACGTAGAGCACGTTCTCCAGCGTCGCGAAGCCCATCGAGACCATGACCGCGTACACGATGCCATCGTACGGCTCGTCAAACTCGCGCTTGGGGTAGGCGTAGCGCATGAGCACGGCGAACTTCCAGAACTCTTCGATGAGCGCCGCGTAAATGAAAGCGTTGAGCACGATCGAGGTCGGGTCGGTGCGCTCTGCGCTGGCAAACCCACCCGTAGCCCAGTTGGTGAGCAGCACCGGAATGGCGCTCAGGGCGCCGAGCAGGAAGCTAACGAACAACAGCCGGAAGGGCTCCTTCTCGTGCTTATCGCGGTAAAACACGTAAAACGCTAGCGCCAGCGGGGGGGCCATTGCCAGGCCCAGCAACGAGTAGAGACCCATCAGGGGGGTGGGTTTGAGGTTAGGCCCTAAGATGCTCAGATTTCTGGGCTAGTGCGTCGGGTCGAACGCCAAATCGGCCAGGGGCAGCGCCGCCTCGAAGCGGCCCCTGCGCAAGGCCCGCCGCAGGTGCCGTATCCGCTGGGCGTACAGGGGCATGTGCGCACCGAAGGCATCGGGCAGTTCGTGCCGCTCGAGGGCCGAAAACGTGCCGTCGAAGGCCGAGGCAAGTACCAGCAGGTTGCGCAGTAGGGCCTGCTCGGGCCCGGGCAGCTGGGCCAGGTGGCCCACGAAACGGTCCCAATCGTCTAGCCGCCCGTGGGCCACCTCGGGTAGCACCTCGCGCAGGCGGATGAGCAGCAGCACCATGTTGGGGTGGTAGTTCTGGGTGAGCACCACGGTGTTGCCCACGGCCTCGAAAACCGCCACCTGGGCCAAGGGGCTGAGTGGGGTGGCCGCGTGCCACTGGCGGAGCTGCTCGGCAACCCGGTGGGCCAGTCGGTTGCCGTACAGGCGCAGCCGGGCATCGGCAGCGACCTTGTAGAGCGTCCAGGCGTTCCAAAAGCCCGTTACGGGGATGGCAATGAAGTACGTGTAGCGGGCGTAACGTAAGAGCGATTTGCCCAACAGCCGCACCACCAGCAACCGCAAGAAGACACTCGTGCCGCCCACTTTTACCTTGTAGAGCAGGCCCACGAGCCAAAGGCGCTGGCGCGGCACCCGGGCCAGGGGGTCGAGGTCTAGGTAGCGCAGTACGGGGTCGGGCACCTCGAGTGCGGCGCGGGCCATGAGGTACTGGAACGAGTCGGGGGCGTAGACCGGGTCGGTGGCGGTGAGGTCGTGCCCGGCCACCCGTGCCAGGTAGTACACCAGCCGCAGGGCCAGCCAGAAGAGCACCGCAAACTCGATGGCCGACAGGCCCAGGGTAACGAGCACCAACACCAGGTTGCCCTCCCAGAAGTAGTCGGGCATGTCGTAGTACCGGTACGATACATACGCCGACCCTGCCGCCGAGAGCCCCCCAATGGCAAACGCAACCGCCGCATGGCCTTGCACCAGGCGGGTAAGCCGGGCGCACACCTGTGCATCGCTAACCTGCCCTACGGGTTCTTGCGGAGGCCGCGCCTGTAACCGACGGTAGTACCACACCCCAAACCGCTCAAGCAGGCCAGGTTTGCGTTGGGGCGTTTGGGCGGTAAGCAGCGAATGGGGCACCGTCGGCAGCAGCTAAAGGTGTGAAACTAGGCGAAAGGACACAAAAAAGGCCCTCGCGGTGAGGGCCCCTGCCGTTGCATCAGCCACTGGGCTAGCGCAATTCTTGGATGTCGATGCTGTACTGCTGGGTCGTAGTGACCGTGAGGTAGTACTGGCCCTTGCCCTCGAGGAAAACCAGGTCTTCGTCGGTACCCGTCACGTTTACGATGATCTCGTAGAGGTCGGGGTTCTGCTTGTCGTTCAGGATGACGATAAACTCATCGGCTTTTCCTTTGGCGGCGGTGGTCTTCCAACTGATTTTCCACTCCGAGCCCGAAATCTTGAAGGTCTCGGTGGTTTTCTTGCCCGTACCGGTGACCTGGGCCACTTTGTACCAGGTGCCTTTCTTGGTATCGGCGCCCACCGAACCTTCTACCCGGTCGGTGTTTCGGGTAGAGCCGTCGTTGACCGCGTCGCAGCCCACCAAAAGCGCGACCAGCAGTAGGAGCAAAAGTCGGGTAGCAGTCATAGGCGATGCCCGAAGGTATCTGACTGTAAAGAACCGGCATAGAACCCCGTGGCGCCAACTGAAGCTCTGCACGGGTTTGCCACACTGGGCAGGGGTGGTGTGGATAACCTAGGAGGTTTCACCCCACCGGTAGGCCTCGGTGCCTAAGCCGGCAAGGTCGAGCACCCGGTGCACCACGGTATCGGCCAGGGCATCGAAATCGGCGGGGCGGCTGTAGAACGATGGGGCGGCGGGCACGACGATGGCCCCGGCCAGGGTCACGGTGCGCATGTTTTCGATGTGGATGAGGCTAAAGGGCGTGTCGCGCAGCACCAGCAAGAGCCGCCGCCGCTCTTTAAGCATCACGTCGGCCGCGCGGGTGGTGAGGTCGTCGGAGAACCCGCTCGCGATGCGCCCCAGAGTGCCCATGGAGCACGGAATAATGATTTGGGTGTCGTAGCGCGCAGAGCCCGAAGCAAACGGGGCCATGAAGTCGGTGGGCCGGTACACCGGGTAGGGTATCTCGGGCTCGCTGCCCAGCTCGTAGCGCCACACGTCGGGCGCGTTGTTGGAGAGCACCACGCCAACCTCGAGCGGGTGCGGGTAGGCCTTCAGGTGGTGAAATAGCCGTTTGGCGTACAGGCTACCGCTAGCACCGGTAACACAGACCACCACTTTGCGGGGCGCAGGTTGCATGAAGCGCTAACCCGCCCGGCGGGCCCTAAGTTCAGGGCCCCGGCCTTAGGCCTTTACTTTGGCCAGGACGCGCTGGAGGACAATGCGGTTTTCTTCCTGCAGGCTGGTTTTGATGCCACGGCGGGGCCGAGACACTTTCCGGTTCTGCTGAATGGCGGCGCGGCGGTGCCGAATCCGCATGTTACGTCGCTGCAAGGCCTTTCCCATCGCTGTATTCCCTCTACACGTTTTTAGGGATGCAAATATCGGGGCTTTTGGCAGACTGTGCAACCACCAGTAGCTTCGCACCCCATGGAATCTCAGGTTTGGCTCATTACCGGCGCTACCCGTGGCATCGGTCTGGCCATTGCCCAGGCCGCCCTGGCGGCAGGGCACCGGGTGGCGGGCACCTACCGCAGCCCAAGCGAAGCCCTGGCCGAGCTAGCAGCCCAGTACCCCGACCGGTTTACTGCCGCGGCGCTCGATTTGGCAGAGCCCGAAACCCTGGCCCCGTGCGCAGCGCAGGTGCTGGGGGCATTTGGGCGCATCGACGTGCTGGTTAATAACGCAGGCTACGGGCTTTTGGGCGCTCTTGAAGAGATGGACGAGGCCGCCATCCGCCGCCAGATCGAGGTCAACCTGACGGGGCTCATCCTGTTCACCCACCTGGTCGTGCCCCACCTAAGGGCCCAGGGCAGCGGCTACATCGTCAATATCGCCTCGGTAGCGGGGCTGAGGGGTATGTTGGGCGGGGCCCTCTACAGCGCGACCAAGTTTGGGGTAGTGGGTTTTTCAGAGTCGCTGTACCACGAACTACGGCCCCTGGGCATCCGCGTGAGCGTAGTGGCCCCAGGCCCCTACCGCACCGACTGGGCCGGCGCCTCGCTGGTGCAAACCCCGGGCATGACCCGCCCCGACACCGCCTCGCCCTACCACGCCCTGAACGACAAACTGCACCGCTGGAACACCACCACCGACGGCCGACAGCCCGGCGACCCCCAGCAGATTGGCCGCGTCTTGGTGCACGCCGCCACCCTACCCAGCCCCCCACTCCACCTCATTTTTGGCGACGAGGCGCTGGGCTTTCTGGCCGACAAAGAGGCCAAGATGGCAGACCCCACCTACGCAGCCCGCATCCCCCACGGCAAGCTCACCCTCGAGCTATGAGCGCCGACCGACTGGGCTACCGCACCCACTGGCGGTTAGTGCTCCTGGCCGGGGCCCTCATTGCCACGCTGCACATCACAAGCTTTTGGGCCGTGTACCAGGTGCCCGTGACCGAGGGTAACCTCCGGCTGGTGGGGGTCATTTCCAAGCTACCCGCCTGGCTGGCCACGCTGGCCATCTACGTGTGGGTGGTGTGGCAGGCGCGCCGGCGCGATGGGGTTCTGCCGACCTTTCGGGGCCTGTACTACGTGGTACTGACCACCTTTCTCTGGAGCCTGCTCGATGGCCTCAACGGCGTGGTGTTCGAGTACTACGTAGACCCAGGGCACGACCTGCATGTGCTGGAAGTGAGCCGCTCGGCCATAGAGCAATCGGTGGCCCAGGGCGAAGTGAACGCCGAGGTGGCAAAAGGCTATCTCGATGGGCTTGATGCGCGCATTGCGGCGGCCAAGGCGGGCTCGCCCTCCCTCTGGCAACTCCTTCTGCCCGACCTGAGCTGGAACCTCATGGTATCGAGCATCTACGGTCTGGTGCTGGGGGTGCTCTTTCGGCCGGTACCGGGGGCTGGCCGCTAGGCGGGCTGCTTGCGCAGGGCCTGCAACTGCACAAGCAGTCGTTTTTCTTCGGCGCTCAAGTGCTTGGGCAGCTCAACAAACAACTTGACGTAAAGTGCGCCGCGGGCACCGCTTTGCCCCTGAATGGGCATGCCTTTGTCTTTGAGCCGTAGCACGGTATCGGTCTGGGTACCGGCGGCTATGGGCACCTTTACGGGCCCATCCAAGGTATCGATCACCGTTTCGCCGCCCAAGAGGGCGGTGTAGAGATCGAGCGTCTGGCGGGTGTGCAGGTCGTCGCCCTTGCGTTCGTAGCGCGCGTGGGGGATGAGCTTAACCTTGAGGTACATGTCGCCGGGTGCGCCGGTGAGGGGGTCTACCCCACCCTTGCCCTTGAGGCGGAATTTCTGGCCGTCTTTGGCCCCTGGGGGCAGGTTAACCTTCACCAGCTCGCCGTCGAGCCGAATGGTCTTGGCGCCTCCGGCAAAGGCCTCTTCGAGCTGGATGCGCAGCACGGCCTCGCGGTCGCCGGGGCCACCGGCGTTGCCGCCACGGGGCTTGCGCAAGGGGCTTTCGGGGTCGCCGCCGCTAAAAAAGGTCCGGAAGAAGTCGGAAAAGCCATCGAAGATTCCGCCATCGCCACCCGCACCACCACCAAAAGGGCTGCCGCCCCCAAAGCCGCTTCCCGCGTTCTCGTACTGCTTCCAGTTCTTGCCCAGCAGGTCGTACTTCTGGCGGCTCTCGGGGTTACCCAATACCTCGTACGCTTCGGTTATCTCCTTGAACCGGGCTTCGGCCTGGGGGTTGTTGGGGTTCAGGTCGGGGTGGTACTGCTGCGCCTTTTTGCGGTAGGCCTTCTTGATTTCCTCGGCGCTGGCGCTTTTGCTCACCCCGAGCACCTGGTAGTAGTCCTGGAATTTCACGGTCGGTATCGGAGCCTGTAGGTACGCATTTGGTGTGGCAAAAGGCGTGCGCAGGACAAGCTGGCAGGCCCCATGTCAGTTTTGCGCCCACGTCGGTCAGCCCCGTCAGACGCCCCTGCCAGCCTTTCGGTTGCAGGTGCCAAGCCTGCAGCACCACTAGCGGTGGCACAAAGGCTGCAAGAGTTGCTACAGGTAAGTCAACCCTAACAACCCTCAAACCAAACACACCATGAAAGCTGTAGTCCGTAATCCGCTGTGGGTCAGCCCCATGGATGAACTGTTCGACCGCTTCTTTGGCGAGGCGAACAGCCGCACGAGCGAAAACGCCACGTTTTTGCCGCAAACCGATGTCATAGAAGACGAAACGGCCTACACCCTGAAGCTGGCCCTGCCGGGCTTCCCGAAAGAGAGCTTCAAGGTCGCGGTCGAAAACCGGGTATTGACCATCAGTGGTGAGCGCAAATTCGAGCACGAAGAAAAAAAAGAGCGCTACCACCAGATCGAAACCCGGTACGGCCGGTTCGCCCGCAGCTTCCGGCTGCCCGAAAACGTGAGTGCCGACAGTATCGAGGCCACGTACCGCGATGGGGTGCTCCACGTCCGGATCCCGAAAGTGGAGCCCACCAAGCTGATCACCGAAATCAGCGTCAACTAAGCCGCTACGCCGCCACGAGGCCTGCCCCACCGGGTGGGCCTCTTTTTTTTGCGGCCCCGACGCAACCCTTCGCTTTGGTTTGGCCTCCCTTTTGACACTGTTCAATTCGGTGCGAACGGCCTACTGCCGCGCGCGCGTTACCCAACTAACTCTACTCTTCTCAATCGAGCCATGAACAAACTGCCCGATTACGTGAAATACCTTCTGGTGGCCGTGGTAGCCAGCGTGCTTACCGTAAGCCTCTATTCGGTGCTGGTGCCCCAGCCGCGCCAGAGCATCCTCGACAAGCAGCGCCAGACGCCCGTGCAACTTGCCAGTGTGGCCGCCAAAGGGGCCGCCGTGGGCCTCGACTTTACCGCCCCCGCCGAGCTGGCACTGCCCACCGTGGTGCACATCAGTAGCGTAACCGAAACCGCTTCGCGCAACCGCGACGTCCAGACGCCCGAAGATTTCTTCGAGTTCTTCGGCCAAGGTAGGCCCGAGTCTGGCCCCCGCGAGAGCACCGGCTCGGGGGTCATCCTGAGCGCCGACGGCTACATCGTGACCAACAACCACGTCGTAGACGGTGCCACTACCGTACGGGCCACCCTCTACGACAACCGCACGTTTACGGCCAAAGTGGTGGGCACCGACAGCCAGACCGATCTGGCCCTACTCAAGATCGAGGGCAAGGAGTTTCCCTTCCTCAAAATCGGCAACAGCGAGGCCGTAAAAGTGGGCCAATGGGTACTGGCCGTGGGCAACCCCTTCAACCTCACGAGTACCGTTACGGCGGGCATCGTTTCGGCCAAAGGCCGAGGCATTGGCATTGTGAACGATCAGTACGGCATCGAGAGCTTTATCCAGACCGATGCCGCGGTAAACCCCGGCAACTCGGGCGGGGCCCTCATCAACCTGGAGGGCGAACTGGTGGGCATCAACACCGCCATCGCCAGCCGCACGGGCAGCTACGCCGGGTACTCGTTTGCCATCCCCACGGCCATCATGACCAAGGTGGTAGACGACCTGATGAACTACGGGGGCGTGCAGCGGGGCCTGATCGGCATCCAAATTCAGGGCGTTAACCAGGCACTTGACGACGAAAAAGACCTGGGCACCGTGCAGGGCGTGTACGTAGGCGCTGTCAACGACGACGGCGCGGCCAAAGAAGCCGGTGTACTGGAGGGCGACGTCATCGTGAAGGCCGACGATAGGGCCATCCACACCACTGCCGAACTGCTGGGCTACATCGCCCTGAAGCGCCCCGGCGACAAGGTGACCCTGGGCCTACTGCGGAACAAAAAGCCGCTTACCGTTACCGTAACGCTCAAGAACTCGGCAGGCACCACGCAGGTGGCCAAAGTAGAGCGCAGCGAAACGGCCGAAGCCCTGGGCCTGGCCTTTAGTAGCCCCACCGCCGCCGAACTTGAAAAGCTGGGCCTGGAGGCCGGCGTGAAGGTAGAGCGTGTGTACCCCGGCACGGCCAGCCGCAGCGGCATCCGGCCTGGGTTTGTCATTACCCACGTGCAGGACCAGCCCGTGAAGTCGAAAGAAGAACTGCTGGCCCTACTCACCGACCGCATGAAGAGCGGCAAGCGCGGCACGTACCTCGAAGGCAAATACCCCGATGGCAAAACGGCCGTCTATGCCTTTGAGCTGCCCGCCAAGAGGGAATAAGCAGTGCAGAAGTAACCCGTACCCAAAGGGGGCCCCGAGCGGCCCCCTTTTTTTGTTAGACCTACGCAGGTTGAGGCAACAGCTGCGTGGCCAGGATGTCGTCGAGCGTTTCGCGCCGACGGATGAGCCGGAAGTCGTCGCCACCCGACCAGAGCACCTCGGCGGGCCGGGGCCTGAGGTTGTAGTTGCTGGCCATGCTGTAGCCGTAGGCGCCGGCGTTGCCCAGGGCCAGGATGTCGCCAGTGCGCACTTCGGGCAGCTTGCGGTCGGCAGCCAGGGTGTCGGTTTCGCAGATGTAGCCTACCACGCTGTACACGCGCTGCTGGCCCCCGGGGTTGCTCAGGTTCCAGACCGGGTGGTAGGCGTCGTAGAGCATGGGGCGCAGCAGGTGGTTCAGGCCCGAGTCTACGCCGACGAATACCGTGCTGACGGTCTGCTTCACGACATTGGCCCGCACGAGCAGGTACCCGGCCTCGGAGACCAGATACTTGCCGGGCTCGAACCAGACCTGGATGGGGCGGCCGTAGTCGGCCTGAAACGTCGACATCCGATCGGCAAGCCGTCGGCCCAGGGCCTCGACATCCGTCGTCGGATCGTCGTCGCGGTAGGCTACCTTAAACCCAGACCCCAGGTCGAGCACCTCGAGCGCCGGGAACTGGCCCGCTGCCTCCAGCAGCACCTCGACCGCCGCCAGAAACACCTCGGTGTCCAGTATATCGCTGCCTGTGTGCATGTGCAGGCCATACACCGGCACCCCGTAGGCCTCTACCACCCGCAGCGCGTGCCGCAGCTGGAAGATGGAGATACCGAACTTGGAGTCGATATGGCCAGTCTGGATGTTGCCGTGCCCCCCGGCCACGATGTGGGGGTTGATGCGCAGCATGACCGGCACCTGCTGGCCGTACCGGCTGCCGAAGGCCTCGAGGATGGCAATGTTGTCAATGTTGATGCGCACCCCGTAGTCTACCGCCGCCGTAAGTTCGTCGAGGCCGACGCTGTTGGGCGTAAAGAGGATGTCGGCGGGCGCAAACCCGGCCCGTAGGCCCAGCTCAACCTCCTGGATGGACACCGTATCGAGGCCCGCGCCCTCGGTGCGCAGCAGGCCCAGGATGTGCAGGTTGCTGTTGGCCTTGCAGGCGTAGAGCAGCCGGCTGTCGAGCGGGCGCATGGCCTGGTGCAGCCGCCGGTACTGGCGTTGCACCGTAGGGGCATGGTAGAGGTAGAGCGGGGTGCCGTAGGCGGCGGTTAAGCTGGCCAGGGCCTCGGGGGTAAGGTTAGGGGCTTGCATGGTAGGGGTACGGGGATACAACTGGATTGGTATACTGATACAGTGCGCGCTATGCAAAAACCGGTGCTCGAGGCCCTGCCTCAGGCACCGGTACGTCACGCAGACAACCGAGGGGGGCGTCTGCGCTACTTAGTCTTTCGGAACAAGAGGTAGCCCGGCTTGCCCTTTGCGTAGCCGTGGGCCAGGAAGCCCTTGTAGCTGCGCCCGCCTTCGGTCCATTCGACGAACTGGCCGCGGCTTAGGTACACCGGCTGGCTGGCGTTCCAGTACGTGGTGCTGCCGGCCAGGGGCAGGCGGCTAAAGGTGCGCTCGCCTTCCTGGTACTCAATTTCGCCGCTTTCGCTGGCAACTTCGGCGTTGTAGCTGTAGGTCAGGGTAACGGCAGCGGGGCCCGCGCTGCTGATGCGCAGCTCCGAGATTTCGGTATCCAACGAGCCGTAGTACTGCCCGGCGTACTGGTCGGCCGTAGCCTGCCAGGGTTTTACGCCCGCGAGCTTGACGGTCAAATCGTCGATATCGTTGTTGAAGGTGGGGATAGAGTAAAAGCTGCCCGCGGCCTCTTGGGGCAGGTTAAACGCATCGGCCTTGGGTGCCTCGGGGGCAGCAGGGGTGGTTTTCACCGGGGTCGTCTTGACGGGGTCGGTGCCCTTGGGGGTGGTCTTCACCGGCTCGGTGGTCTTGGCAGGGGTGGTGCTGCCGCCCGAAACTGGCTTCTGGGCCGTATCGGCGGGGGCTACGTTGCCCTTAGGCTCGGGGGTGGTCGTAGCTGTAGAGTCGGCAGGGGTGGGTGTGTTGGCGGGTTTATCGGCCGTGCAAGCAGAACCCAGCACCACTGCCAGTACAAGGAAACCGGTGTACCATTTCATGCCGCGAAACTACAACACCGGCCTCTACCCGCGGCAGCGTAGTTTAGCGTCATGCTCGGGTTACGACTTGCCACCGATCCCCGCTGGGCCGAACTGGCCGAAAATGACCTGCCCGCCGCCCTGAGCGACCACGCCTATTGCGAGCAAAAGGCCGCCAGCCATGCCATCTCGCTCATCCTACAGTACCCCCAGCACAGCGACCTGGTCGCCGAAATGGCCCGTGTAGCCCAAGAAGAGATGGCCCACTTTGCCCAGGTGCACCACCACCTACTGAAACGCGGGTGGACGCTGGGCCCGCCCCAAAAAGATGCCTACGTGAACCAGTTGGCCGGGTGTATTGGCAAAGGCACCGGCCCCGAGGCGCTGCTGCTCGATCGGCTGCTGTTTTCGGCTATGATCGAGGCCCGCAGCTGCGAAAGGTTCCGAATCTTAAGCGAACGGGTGCACGATGCCGAACTGGCGGCCTTTTACCGCGAACTGCTAGCCAGCGAAGCCGAGCACTATACGCTCTTCCTGGGGTTTGCCCGCAGCCTCTGTGGCCGTGACGTGGCCGACCGGCGGTGGGACGCCTGGCTCGCCTTCGAGGCCACACTCCTGCCCCAGTACAACCGTAGCCCAGCCATGCACGGCTAGCGCATAGGCCGTACCAGCCGTAGCACCGAACCGCTGCGCTGGTAGAGCAGGGCATCTTCGGCCCAGCGGGGGGGTGTGGTGTGGGTGTAGCCGAGGAGCGATACCAACTGCAGGTGGGTGGTAAGCTGGGTGGTATAGCCATCGGCCAGGGCATTGGCAAAGGCCGCCACCGCATCGGGGTCGTAGGTGCAGCAGAGCTCCAGGGTGAGGGCCGAAGTCTGCACCAGGTGGATGGCCAGCCCCACGGCGTCGGCCTGGGCCAGCAGGTGGCGCAGGTGCCCGGCATCCATAAAGGCCAGGTCGCGGGCCTGAAGGGCCAGCAGGCACTGATCGGGTTTCCGTATCACGCCGGGCACGGCAAGCTGCCCATCGGCCACCTGGGGCCCAATCTGGGTGCCGGGCGCCTGGGGCTCGAGGAACGAACGGACGGCCAGCGGGATGCCTTTGTTCTCGAGGGGCTTGAGCGTCTTGGGGTGGATGACGGTGGCCCCGTAGTACGTCATCTCGACGGCCTGGCGGTAGCTCAGCTCGTGGAGCGGGTGGGCCGTATCGGGATCCTGGCGGGGGTCGGCGCTCATGACGGCCGGTACGTCCTTCCAGATGGTTACCTGGTCGGCCCCGAGCAGGTGGGCCAAAATGGCGGCGGTGTAGTCTGAGCCCTCGCGGCCCAGGGTAGTGGTGCGGCCCTCGGGCGTGCGGGCGATATAGCCCTGGGTGAGCACCCACTGGCCCGCCTGGAGCAGGGGCCGCAAGGTAGGCGCAACCTGAGCGGTGGTGGTGTGCCAGAGCACCTCGGCGTCTTTGTGCGTGGCGTCGGTGGCAATGAGGTTGCGGGCATCGACCCACACGATGGGTGCGCCCTGGCGCTGCAGGTAGTGTTCGACGATGCGGCTGCTGAGCAGTTCGCCGAAGGCCATGATCCGGTCGTGGATGCGGGCCGGGTATTCGCCCAAAAGCCTGAGGCCCTCGACGACCTGCCAGAGCTCGGTGTAGTAGGGTGTGAGGGCGGCCATGACCGGCTCGTAGTCGGCCTGAAAGCTGGCGGCCACCAGCTCGAAATGGAACTTACGGATGGCTTCGAACTGGCCCTTGGCGGCCTCGGTGTCGCCGCTGGTGGCCAGGCGGGCCAGGCGCTCCAGCTGGTTGGTGGTTTTGCCCATGGCCGATACAACAATGACCAACTGATCGTTGCGGTAGTCGGAGAGGAGCTGCGGCAGCCGCGCAAGCCCGGCGGGGTCTTTCAGGGCGGCCCCACCGAATTTGAAAACGTGTAGCATGTGGCGTTAGGCGTCGGGTTCGGGTTCCTGGGGCTCGCTGCCGGGCGGGGGCAGGGGCTGGGCCAGTTCGCGCTCGTCGAAGACAATGTGGCGCAGGGCGCGTGCCTTGCCGTCGGCGATGCCCACCTCGGCCAGCAGGCCGCTCAGCTGTAGCGGGCCGGTGGCGAGTTGGTACTTCTGGGGCGTAGCGAGCAGGTAGCGCTGGATGGCCGTCTGGGTATCCATCCCAATCACCGACTCAGTAGGGCCCGTACAGCCGATGTCGGAGACAAAGCCCGTGCCCTTGGGCAGTATGCGGTGGTCGGCCGTGGGCACATGGGTGTGGGTACCGAACACGACACTGGCCCGGCCGTCTACGTAGTGGGCAAAGGCGGCCTTTTCGGCCGTCGCCTCGGCGTGGAAGTCGATGAACACGTGGCTGGTTTGGCCCGCAAGCATCTCGAACAGGCCGTCGGCCGAGCGGAAGGGGTCCTGTACCGGGCTATTGAAAAAGGTATTGCCTCGTAGGTTTACCACCCCGATGGGCAGCCCCAACTCGGGCACGGTGTACACCCCCACGCCCGTGCCAGGCACGCCGCGGGGGTAGTTGTGGGGCCGCAGCAGCCGCTTTTCCTTGGCCAGGTAGCTCACAATGAGGTGCTTGTCGAAGCTGTGGTCACCACCGGTGAGCACATCCACGCCACTGCGCAGCAGTTTGCGGCACAGGTGCTCGTTTAGGCCCTTGCCCTGGTGCATATTCTCGCCGTTGGCGATGCAGAAATCTACGCCCAGACTGGCGCGCAGTTGGGGCACCGCGGCGCAGGCCAATGCAACGGCGCGTTCGCCGACGATGTCGCCGACGCAGAGTACACGAAGGGTTGCTGCCGACATGCCCCGCCCTTAGCCCTCGGTTTCAGCTTCGGGGTCCAGGTGCCAGTCTTCGGGGCTCAGCTCGGCCTTCAGGCGGTCGTACTGCTCAAAATCGTACTCGGGCAT
>JANRLA010000114.1:0-23835 GCA_033763015.1 Bacteroidia bacterium | reverse complement strand
GGGTTGGCGCTGTCGGTTTCGCCTTCGTCGGCACGCACCCGCTTTCGGTAGCTGTCGTAGTGGGTGTAAAAGTCGTCCTTCAGGCTATCGAGTACGGCAAAGGCAGGGCTCGAAAAAGCCTCGGTGTCGATGGCCCGGAGCCGGTCGCAGGTCTCGGCCGAATCAACGACCACCAGATCCAGTGTATCGCCCGTCGTGCGCACCGCGTGGGCATCGGTTACCGCTTCTTCAAGCGTAGTGCTGAAGTGGTACTGGTACTGATCCGACAGGCAGCGACGTATGCCACTGTTGAGCTCGGCGCACAGCTGGGTATCCGGTAAAACGAGTAGACAGACCAGACTCACGGCAAGTACAACGGCGGGGCGGGTTAAATTATTCGCACCAACTGCGTAAAAAGATTACCCGATAGGCGGCGCTGTGGCCTGGTCGCCCGGTTGCTGCCAGCTTACCCAACCACTTGGGGCTGACGGCGCAATTTTCGCCCAACCGTTTCGATAAACTCGGTTGGGTGGCTTACAGCGTTCGAAACCGCCATGGCACGAATGCCGTGGTGGTCAATAAGCTGGGCCAATTCTTCGTGGTGCTCCCGGTCAATGACCAAACAGCTGGCGCTGCGGTACTGGGGCAAGAGTGAGGTGAGGAACTGGAAGGCCTCTGCCTGGTACACCAAGAGCAGGGGTACCGGCACCTGTTGGGCTTCCAGGTCGGCCAGCAGCTCGTAGGCAGCCTCCAGGTCGAGCGCCTCGGCAAACCGGTAGGCTGGGCCAAACGCCCGGTCGAGCTGCAGGCAAACGGCCTGGGCCATGGCCACCTCTGGGTGTACCACCACCACTACGGGGGGTGTAGTTCCGGCTTCCATGGGCTTGAAGTTACGGGTTGGGTTAGCGGCTACAAGGGGTTGGCGGTGGGTTTTGCGCACCGGCCTGGCACCGAATGCGTTTAGTTTTGGCCAATGGCCGACACGCCCGATACGCACCCCGACGAGGCAAGCCTTGAGGCCGTGCGCAAAGCCCTGCCCGATGCCCCCGGCGTGTACCAGTACTACAACCGCGCCGGCCAGATCATCTACGTAGGCAAAGCCCGCAGCCTAAAAAAGCGCGTCAACAGCTACTTCACCAAGGGCCGTTCGCTTGACTTCAAGACCCGTGCGCTGGTGGGGCAAATCCACCGTGTGGCCTACACCGTGACGGCCAACGACATGGAAGCCCTGCTGCTCGAGAACAACCTCATCAAGCAGCACCAGCCCCGGTACAACATCGAGCTCAAAGACGGCAAGACCTACCCCTACATCTGCATCAAGAACGAGCGCTTCCCGCGGGTGTTTAGCACCCGGCGCAAGGTGGCCGATGGCTCGCTGTACTTTGGGCCCTACGCCTCGGTAGCTACCCTCAACGCGGTACTGCGTTTTGTGCGCGACACCTACCCCCTGCGCAGCTGCAACCTGCCGCTCTCTGAAAAGAACATCCAGGCGGGCAAGTTCCGGCCGTGCCTCGAGTTCCACATGGGCAAGTGCGCTGCCCCCTGCGTGGGCAAGCAAACCGAAGCCGCCTACCAGGCCGACATCCACGAGATCAAGCAGATTCTGCGTGGGCGCGTGGGCCAGGTCGTCAAACAGCTCGAGCACGAGATGGCCCAGGCCGCCGAGAACCTCAACTTCGAGCGGGCCCACTACCTCAAAACCCGCATCGACCAGGTGCGCAAGCACCGCCGGCGCAGCACCGTGGTCGCTGAAACCGTCGGCGATGCCGAGGTGCTCACGCTCTTGGCCACCGGTACCCTTGCCGCCGTGAACCACTTCAAGGTGCTCGGCGGCATGCTCGTCCAGAGCCATACCTACACCGTGCGCACCCGCAACGAGGAGACCGCCGAGGAGGTACTCGAGGCCGTGGTGGCCCAGCTGCTGGTCGAAAACGAGGGCGAGCTCTGCCCCCGCATCGTCTCGAACCTGACCCTCTCGGGCAGCGAGTACACCCAGGGCATCGAATGGCTGGTGCCCGAGAAGGGCCCCCTGGCCAAACTTGTCGAGCTCTCGCTGCAAAACTGCCAGGCCCAGCTCGACGAAAAGCTGAGTATCAGCCGTATCCGGCAGAAAGAAAACCCCACCCAGCGCCTGCTCGAACAGGCCATGGCCGACCTGCGGCTCACGCGCCTGCCGCGCCACATCGAGTGCTTCGACAACTCGCACATCCAGGGGTATGCGCCCGTGAGCAGCTGCGTGGTCTTTAAAGACGGCAAGCCCGCCAAACGCGACTACCGCGTCTTCCAGACCAAGACCGTGGTGGGCGTAGACGACTTTGCGGCCATGAAAGAGGTCGTCCACCGGCGCTACCGGCGCCTGCTCGACGAAAGCGCCCCGCTGCCCGACCTAATCCTCATCGACGGCGGCAAGGGTCAGCTCAGCAGTGCCCTGGAGGCCCTGACCGAGCTGGGGCTCGCCGAGCGCATCCCGGTCGTGGCCATCGCCAAACGGCTCGAAGAACTGTACTACAAAGACGACCCCGTTCCCCTGTACATTGATAAAAAGAGCCCTACGCTGCGGCTGTTGCAACGCATCCGCAACGAGGCCCACACCACGGCCATCACCTACCACCGGCAGCGGCGCAGCAAAAAGACCCTCACAACCGAGCTTTCGGCCGTGCCTGGGGTGGGCCCGGCCACCGTACGTAGCCTGTTGGGCGTACTGAAAAGCGTAAAACGCATCCGGACGGCCACCGAAGCCGAGCTGGCCGCGATTGTGGGGCCCGCCAAGGCCCGGGCCATCCGCCAGTGGGTAGACCCAAACGCCGAGGTGGCGACCGAAGGCGACTAGTCGTCGTTAGGCTTCCTCGGCAAGCACCCGCTGGGCCACGGTGTGCATGTAGGCCACGGCGGCGTCGTAGTCGTTGGGGATGTCGCCCTCCAGGATGGCCTCGCGGACGGCGTTTTTGATTTCGCCGACGGCTTTGCCGGGTTTCAGGCCAAAGGTGGCCATGATGAGCTCGCCGGTAACGGGCGGCTGCCAGTTGCGCAGGTTGTCGCGCTCGGTCACCTCGGCAATGCGGGCTTCTACGGCATCGAAGTTGGCCAGGTAGCGCTCCATCTTGGCGGGGTTGCGGGTCGTGATGTCGGCCCGGCAGAGCTTCATCAGGTCGTCCAGGTCCTCGCCGGCATCTACAATCAGGCGGCGGATGGCCGAATCGGATACCCCCTCGTCGACCAGTGCAATGGGCCTGAGGTGCAGCCGCACAAGCTTCTGCACGTAGCGCATCTTTTCATTCTGGGGCAATTTGAGCCGCTGGAAGATACGCGGCACCCGGCGGGCCCCCAGCTCTTCGTGGCCGTGGAACGTCCACCCCACCTTGGGGTCGAAGCGCTTGGTCTCGGGCTTGGCAATGTCGTGGAGCATGGCGGCCCAGCGCAGCCAGAGGTCGTCCGACAGGCGGCACAGGTTGTCGACCACCTGCAGGGTGTGGTAGAAGTTGTCTTTGTGTGCCCGGCGGCCCACCCGCTCTACCCCGTGCAGGGCTACAAACTCGGGGAACGTGAGCGCCAGGAGCCCGGTATCGAACAGGTGGATGAAGCCCTGGCCGGGCTGGGCGGCGGCCAGCAGCTTGTTAAACTCCTCGGTCACCCGCTCGATGGAGACGATGGCGATGCGCTCGCGGTTGCGCCGGATGGCCGCCAGCAGCTCTGGCGGTAGGGCAAAGCCCAACCGGGTGGCAAACCGCACGGCGCGCAGCATGCGCAGGGGGTCGTCAGAGAAGGTAAGGTCAGGGTCGCGGGGCGTGCGGATGATACCCCGTTCCAGGTCGCCCAGCCCATCGAAGGGGTCTACCAGCTCGCCCCAGCGGTCGGGGTGCAGGGCTAGCGAGAGGGCGTTGATCGTGAGGTCGCGGCGCAGCTGGTCGTCGTAGAGCGTGCCATCCTCCACAATGGGCTTGCGCGAGTTGGCCCGGTAGCTTTCTTTCCGGGCGCCCACAAACTCGACGTGGTACCCGCCGGTTTTGACCAGTGCGGTGCCGAAGTTTTCGTACACCGCCACCTCGCGGCTGCCCACGGCGTCGGCAAATGCGCGGGCCAGGGCCGTGCCCGAGCCCACAACCACCACATCGATGTCGGTGCCCGCGGCGCCCAGCAAAAAGTCGCGTACATAGCCCCCCACCACGTACACTTCGTGCCCACCAATGCCCGCCAGGGTGCGCAGCACTTGAAACGGTGCGTGCCCCTCTAAGGCTTCGGGGTAGTGGGTTTTGCGTGGGTGTGCCAGCGCCATCGGGCTACAGAGTACCGTAAAGGCCGCAAAAGTACGCCCGCTTAGCCGTTGTGGCCGTAGCCTTCCACCCGTTGGGCCTCTTCGCGGCTCAGGGCCAGGTCGCGGATAAACGCCTGCCGCGAGGGCCGGCGCAGCAAAAACAGCCCCAAGAGTGCCGCAAAGAAGACCAGGTACCAGTCGCTACCCACCAGCAAAAACACCACCAGGCAAAACGTACTGGCCCCGTTGAGCACCGCGCAGTAGAGCACCGTCGCCATTTGGTAGCGCTGCCGTTTGAGGGTAAGCGAGTGCAGGCGCTGCCCGCTGCCGATCATCCGCTGGTGGAGCAGTGTGGCCGCCATAGCAATGGCCCCCGAAAGGATGGGCACCGCGTACAGTGTGATGCCGTGGAGCTCTGGCTGGGTGGGGTACCCTGCCACCCGTACCAGGTATAGCACCACCACGAAAAACACCACGTTGCCACCAAACATGGCCAGGAAGACCAGGTTTAGGGTCTTGAAATACCCGTCGGTGCTACTCGGTGGCATGGCCCGGTCCCAGCTTAGGGGGCTACGGCGGCGGTCGCTTCGCTCGCGGGTAGCGCCAGGGTGTAGATCAGGTCAATGACCACCGAGGGCATCATCCCCAGTACCAGGAGTAGTGCGCCCAGCAGTACTGCACCCACCACGGGGCCCTGGGCTACGGTATGGGCCGGGGCCAGCGCCGTCTCGGGGGCTTTGTAGAAGTACATGTACACAATCACACGCAGGTAGTAGTACGCCCCAATGACCGAGGTCAGGATGCCGATTACCGCCCAGACCGTTAGGCCCTGGTTAATGGCCGCCAGAAAGATCTGGTACTTGCTCATGAACCCGGCCAGCGGCGGGATGCCCGCCAACGAAAACAGGAACGCTGCCATGGCGGCCCCCAGCAATGGGTATTTCATGCCCAGGCCCTTCCAGTTCTCCAGGTTCGTATCGGCCAGCTTGCCCTCTAATGCCGCCACCACGCCAAAAGCCCCAATGGTCATCAGGGTGTAAATGAACATGTAAAAGATTACCGCCTGGTACGCCTCGGTGGTGCCTGCGGCCAACCCGACCAACAGGTAGCCCGTATGCGCAATCGAGCTGTAGGCCAGCATCCGTTTTACGTTGTTCTGCTGGGTGGCCACGATGTTGCCGTAGAGCATTGAGCAGACCGCTACCAGCAGCAGCACGGCCGTGAGTTTGCCGCCCTCGACCGGCACCAGGTGCTGCAGAAACAGCGAAAGCGCAATAAAGGCCGCCATTTTGCTGCCCGTGGCCATGAAACCCGCCAGTGGGGTGGGCGCGCCGGTGTACACATCGGGCGTCCAGCTGTGGAAGGGGAACGCCGCTACTTTGAACAAGAAACCAATGAGCATGAGCCCAATGGCGGGGTAAAACATCCAGTTCTGCGTCAGGGCCCCAAATTCCAGCCCCGCAATCAGGTTCAGCTGCGTGTAGCCCGTAATGCCATACAGCAGGGCAATGCCGTACAGGAAAAAGCCGGTGCTAAAGGCCCCCAGCAGAAAGTACTTCAGGCCCGCCTCGTTGCTGTGCAGGTCTTTCTTAAACAGGCCTGCCATGATGTACAGGGCCACCGACATGATTTCGAGGCCAATGAAGACCACAATCAGGTCGTTGCCTGTGGCCAGCATGACCATGCCCAGTACGGCAAAGAGCAGTAGGGCATACACATCGCCCAGTTTTTTGTCGTGCCGGTTCAGGTAATCGGCCACGAAAAAGAGGGTAAAGAGGGCCGAAATGCACAGGAAGATGTGCACCAGCGCATGCACGCCCCCAAAGTAGATCATGCCGCCGTAGTGCAGTTCGCTTACCGGGGGCACAATGCCGCCTGGCACGGGTAGCGCAGTGGCACAACTAAGGGCCAGGCCCAGACCCGCCACCCACGGCAACACCTGCCACAGCTTAAAGGCATCGAGGAGCATAAGCGCCAGGCCAAACCCCAGGAGCACCAAAAGGGGAGTCGAATAGAGAAGCGATTCGGTCTGGAACGTATTCATACCCAAGCAAAACTAGCCCCGTAGGCGGGCACCAAACTACGACCCAGTGCCCGTACCGCCAACTGCTTTTGGCCGTGCCGTGGCCTAGCTGTAGCTGTAAATGCCGCGGCCAGTCTTGCGGCCCAGGTGCCCGGCATTGACCAGGTTGACCAGTAGCGGGCAGGGGGCATACTTGGGGTTGCCAAAGCCCTCGTGCAATACGCGCAAGATGGCCAGGCAGGTATCCAGGCCAATGAAGTCGGCGAGTGTCAGCGGGCCCATCGGGTGGTTCATGCCCAGCTTCATCACGGTATCGATGGCCTCGGCGGTGGCAACACCCTCGTAAAGGGTGTACACCGCTTCGTTGATCATGGGCATCAGGATGCGGTTGGCCACAAACCCGGGGTAGTCGTTCACGAGCACGGGCTCTTTCTGCAGGTCACGGCTCAGGGCCAGGGTAGTTTCGGCCACGGCGTCGGTGGTGTCGTACCCGCGGATGACCTCCACGAGCTTCATCACGGGTACCGGGTTCATGAAGTGCATCCCGATTACCTCGCCAGGCCGTTTCGTAGCCGCCGCGATTTGGGTGATCGAGATAGACGAGGTATTGGTTGCCAGGATGGCGCCCGCCGGGGCGTGGGCGTCGATGGTTCTAAAGAGCTTGAGCTTCAGGTCCAGGTTTTCGGTGGCGGCTTCTACCACCAGCCTTGCGCCGGCGACCCCAGTTGCTAGGTCGGTTGCGGTACCGATGCGTGCCAGGGTAGCGGCTTTGTCGGCCTCCGTAATCGCTTCTTTTTTCACTTGCCGGGCCAGGTTGCCCTCAATAGTGGCCAGCCCCCGTTTCAGGGCCTCTTCCGAAATGTCGACCAGGGTAACGTTGGCCCCATACTGGGCAAATACGTGCGCAATGCCATTGCCCATCTGACCGGCACCGACGACGGTGACCGTAGAGTACTGCTCAATCATAGGTGTGGTAGCAAAAGTTTACCCCAGGGCCAGTCCCCCGGCGGCGAGCCAAAGGTAACCCCAGGCGTGCGATGCTACCGCCCGCTGCGGGTAGAAAGACGGGCGTTTTCGAGCGCTTTCTGGCGCTCGCGTTGGCGTTTGCGCTGCTCTTTGGGGTCGTATTGCTCCAGCTTGGGGTCGTACACCACCACGTTACGCTGGTAGCCAAAAAAGCCTTTGCGCTGGTCGTACACGCGGTCAATCCATTCCAGGCCGCTTACCCCGCCCCCGGCCCCGTAATTCCACCGGGCAGCTTGCTGGGCTGTGGTGGGGGCCTCCAGTTGATCGAAGACAATCATGTTGACCAGTTTCTGGCCAAAAAGGCCCTTGCGTACCGTAGGGGCGTAGTTCAGGGTCATCACACTGTTCTCGCTGTACTTGAACACCTTGCGCATGACCGCTACGGGCGAGAGGTAAAACACCGGCAGCCCGAAGTACACGTGGTCGAGGGTATCGGGGCGGAAGTGGATGACATCCAGGATTTTGTAGTTGCTGCCTGTATCGTGCTGGTTGATGCCCATCAGCACGTAGTAGGTCGTCGGTTTGTCGAGCACCAGCGGGTCTTTGCCCTGGCGCTGGACGGGCTGGTACACCGTGCCGGTGTAGGTCAGCACCCCAAACTCAGTGTTGCGGGGCTTGTAGTACAGCGCGCCAAGCCACCCGTCGTCGCGTAGGATGGCCCGCTCGATATCGTCGGTGCGGTCTACGCGGTCGAGGAGCGGGATGGCCCGGTACACCCGGCCGGCCGGGGTATCAATGCGCCGCTGCACGATGCCGTAATACGTGTGGTTGCCGCTGGGGTCGGCCATACCCCAGGTGAAGATTCGGAAGCTCTGGTCTTCGGGGTACAGGCGGCTTACGGTAGCAAGCGAGTCGAAGCTGTAGTCGTACGCTTCGGGCCGGGCCAGGATGGCCTGTAGCCGGTAAAACAGGGCCTGGTTCAGGGCTATTTTACGCTCGAAGTTCTTCCCGTGCAGGACCTCGTCGGCGATTTCGGCCAGTTCACGCTCCAGTTGCGGCAGGGGCGCCGTCCGGTCGCGCTCAGTTACATAGTTCCGGGCTTCGGCGGTAAAGGCCTCCGACTGTGCCTGGGCCGTACGCCAGGTCAGGAGGGCCAAGGCTACAAGACACCAATTCAAACGCACCATAGCGCGAAGTACGCAACTACTGTTCCAATTCCGGTTGGGTTACCCGCTTACCGGGCTTAGCCTACGTCTTTGCCACCGATGACCAGGTGGAGCTCAAGCAGGTATTCCGACTTGTTGCCCACCAGCCGGAAGGCATGGATACCGTCGTCGGGGTTTTCGCTGTGCGTTTCCCGTACCGTATGCTTGCCCAGGTGCGTAATGGGCTTCTGGGTCGGCGACAGCTCCAGGGTTACCTGGCCCACGTAGTCGTCAATCCACTGGCCCACGATGCTAAGCGAGTTTTTAAACATCCGCAGCATGTCCATTTCCATCACCCGGACGGTGAGCTGGAGCCCAGCGCCAATCTCATCGATGTACAGCAGGTGATCGGGCGTCACCACGTCCCCGGTGTGCATCCGCCAGAAGCCCATCTCCGAGGGTACGCGCTCGCTGGCAATGGCATCGGCCGCTACGCGCGTGGCCTTGAAAAGGATGTACAGCTCATCGCCGTCCTTTTCAGACTGCTTGAGGCACGTAATTCGGTGAAGCTTTAGGTCGGCCAGCAGATTGCCCATGGGTCTGGTTGCTTTCAAGCGAATATACAGCCCCAGGGGCAGGCTACGAGCGCCCTAGCTGATGACGAAAAAGCTCTCGCCGATCTGGAAGCCACCCGAGTACACCGTCAGTACGTGTTTGCCCACCGAGAAGCCCTCTTTTGGGCTCTGGTAGTCTACACACACGTTTTGCGCCTGCCGGGTGTAGTTGATCACCACCCGCGAGCTGTAAGGCACCTCCTGCCCGTTGTGCGTGAAAAAGCCCGACCCGGTCTCGAAGCTGGACAGGATTTTCCCGTCTGGCCCCTTAATCGTGACGTACACGGGCCGGTTGCCGGTTTCAGCCACTTCGTTCTCCAGGATCTTAAAGCATACCTGTAGCTTCTGGGTGCTGGCTCCGCGCAGACTATTGGCCGTGGCGGGGTAGGTCTTGCCCCGGTTGCTGGTGCCTACATAGGCAAACTCGACGGCCCGGAGCATGGCCGCAGCCTCCAGGCGCGTCTTCACCAGGCGGCTCTCCTGTTCCAGGTCGCGCAGGTTTTGGTCCCGCGTTTCGATCTCGCCCTCCAGCTCCTCGTTGCGCTCGGTGAGCTCCTGGTTCTGGCGCTTGAGCTCGGCAATCTCGGCCTGGTACTTGCGCAGGTAGTAGTTCAGCTGGTCGATCTGGTACTTGTACTTGTCGAGCGACTCTTCGCTGACCGTGCCGGCGACCGAAAGCCGGTTGAGTTTCTGCTGGGCGGCGGCCAGTTGGGCGCTGAGTTGGGCCACCTGCTTGTCTTTGGCTTCCAGTTCGATGTCTTTGTTCTGCAGGTCGTTGTCCAGCTGCGTCATGCGCGACTCCAGGTCCTCGATCTCCTGCTGGAACCCCGCTTCGTTGACCAACAGGGCTTCCAGTTTCGCACTCTTTTGCTGGTTCTGAACAGTTAGTACCACTACGGCGGCAGTAAGTACAACCACCGCCCCAACGAGCATGAGCCGGATGCGGTCGGGGGTACCAGGTGCAGTAGAAGCCATACGGGTAACGAAATGTCGGTGTAACGAAGACTTTGGGTACAAAAGTACGCCTTTTGTGCCGCGCGCTGGCCGCAGGCGCCCCTGCGAGCTACCCACACCCCCGCCGCGTTCTCTACTTTTGCACGCCCACCTGTGGGTACCCGACTTGGCATGGACTTTCTGCGCAGCCTCCTCGAGCTCATTAACCCCGACACCCTCGCTCAAGCCGGGCTCGGTGTACTCTGCCTGGTTGTCTTCGCCGAGACGGGCCTGATGGTGGGCTTTTTCCTGCCCGGCGATTCGCTGCTCTTCACCGCGGGCCTGCTCACGGCCACCGGCGTGCTGGCGCTCAACGTCTGGGTGCTGGTGCTGTGCCTCATCGCCGCGGCCATTATCGGCGACCAGGTGGGCTACCTCTTCGGTCGTCGCGTGGGCCCTGCGCTGTTCAAGCGTGAAGAGAGCTGGTTCTTCAAACCCCAGTACGTCGAGAAGACCCGGGCCTTCTACGAGCGCCACGGCGGCAAGACCATTGTGCTGGGGCGCTTTGTGCCCATCGTGCGCACGTTTGCCCCCATCCTGGCGGGCGTGGGCAAGCTCGAGTACCGCACGTTTGTGGTGTACAACGTGGTGGGCGGTGTGGTATGGGTGAGCAGCATGACGCTGGCCGGGTATTTCCTGGGCCAGGCCTTCCCCAAAATCAAAGACTACCTGCACTACGTGCTGGCAGGCATCATCCTGCTCTCGCTGGTACCCATTGGTACTACCTACCTCAAGGAGCGGCGCCTGGCCCGCAGCCAGAAGCCCCAGTAGCCCCCTACCAACGCATGCCCATCGTCGACTCGCTACGCGCCGTCTGGGCCGACCTGGCCGCAGCCGCCACGGCCGCAGGCCGCGACCCCGGCTCGGTGCGGCTGGTGGCGGTGAGCAAAACACACCCCATCGAGCGGGTACGCGAGGCGTTCGAGGCCGGGCAGCTTGTCTTTGGCGAAAACCGGGTGCAGGAGCTACACGAAAAGCAGCCGCTACTGCCCCAGGCCCAGTGGCACCTCATTGGCCACCTGCAGACCAACAAAGTGAAGTACATCGCCCCCTACGTGGCGCTTATTCATTCGGTCGACAGCGAAAAGCTGCTGGCCGAAATCGACAGCCGGGCTGCACAGCAGGGCCGGGTTATCCCCGTACTGCTCCAGGTGAACATTTCCGACGAGGGCCAAAAGTCGGGCCTCCCACCCGAAGCCGTCGCCCCGCTGCTACAACAGGCTTCACGCTACCCAAGCGTGCGCGTGGCGGGCCTGATGGGCCTGGCCGAGCTGACCGATGACACGGTGCGCATCCGCGGCCAGTTCCGCACCCTGGCCCAGCTGCGCCAGACGCTTGCGGCCCACGACTTTGGCCCCACTGTAGCCCTCACCGAGCTCTCCATGGGCATGAGCGGCGACTACCGCATTGCTATTGAGGAGGGGGCCACGCTGGTCCGCATCGGCTCGGCCATTTTCGGGGCCCGCTAGGGCTGCACAACTACCAGCGAGCCCAGCCGCACCCGGTCGAAGAGCTCGACCACATCGGCGTTGCGCATCCGGATGCAGCCGTGGCTGGCCGGGCGCCCAATGAGGCCCTCTTCGGGTGTGCCGTGGATGTAGATGAAGCGCCAGAAGCTGTCTACCCCGGGGCCCTGGTTGGCGCCGGGCTCTAGGCCTTCCAGCCACAAGAGGCGTGTGGTCACCAGGTCGTCGGCCACATCGGTGGTGTCGGTGTACAGCTTCGCCACCTCGCCCAGGTATTGCCCGTTGCGCAGCACGGCCCCCAGCGGCAACCCCGCCCCAATCTTGCGGCAGATGCGGTGGCGGCCCAGCGGCGTTTGCAGGCTGCCCTCGCGGCTACCGATGCCCCGTGCGGCCGTAGAGATGGGGTAGGTTTGGGTGGGCTGGCCCAATTCGTAGAGCGTCAGCGTTTGCGCACGTACCGAAACCGACAGTACCTGGAAGGTATCGACCCACGCGGGTGGGGTAGCACCCGGGGTGTAGCCCAGGGGCAAAAGGCGTGGGGGCGTGTAGATAGCCAGGGTGTCGGGCGCTGGCCGGGGGCTCGCCACGGGCCCCTCGGGGGGCGGGGGGCTGGGGCTACAGCCCAGTAGCAGTACCGCAAGTGCGGTAGTTGTTTGACCGATTAAAAAATTTTTCGTGCTCATTTTCAATGCGTTATGAACTGCTTTTGCTTGGCACATACCACGCTTCGCAACCCCAGGCCCGGCCCGGCATCTATGTAGGTGTACAGCAGCTACCCAAAACCCCGTACAGTAAAACACGTAAAAACATGCAAACGAAACCCGCCCTCCGAATCCTGGCCCTCACCTTCGCCCTGTGCGGCACTTGGGGCCTAAGTAACGCCCAAACCATCGACTTTTCGGCCCAGCCGCAGCCCTTCGTGGCTTCTACCGACGGCTGCACTGAGTGGGTCGAGATCACGGCCGAGTACCTCTACACGGTCAACGCTGCCGGCGAAGAAGTTGAGTACCCCTTCTTCAGCCCCACCTTGGCCAAGCGCCTGCCCTGCACCCCCATGGCCAATGGCCAGACCCGCATGGCCTTTGAGTTGGCCGACCGCACGGTGGTATACACCGAATTGCCCTGTGGCTACCCTGCCCAGGGGCTCTGGCACCCGGTACCCGCTGCACGGGTTGCCATCGAGCTCCCCTCGTTCTAAGTACTCGGGGCTTGGGTAGCCCCTCGGTACACCCACTACATCCCTACGCGCAGGCCCGGAGACTCCGGGCCTGTTTGCGTTTGGGCGGCGGCCAGAATGTGCATTTTTGCATCCCGCAGCTTGCCCCCATGCAGTACGACGCCAGCCTGTTCCCCAAGCTCATTGCCCACGCCAAAGAGCACGGGTTTGTCTTTCAGAGTTCTGAGATCTACGACGGCCTGAGTGCTGTGTACGACTACGGACCCCTGGGCGTGCTCCTGAAAAACAACCTGCGTGAGCTCTGGTGGAAGAGCATGGTCCAGCTGCACGCCAACATCGTGGGCCTAGACGCCGCCATCCTCATGCACCCCACGGTCTGGAAGGCTTCGGGCCACGTCGATGCGTTTTCTGACCCCCTGATCGACAACAAGGACAGCAAGCGCCGTTACCGCGCCGACCAGCTGATCGAAGACCACATCGCCAAGCTGCTCGACAAGGCGCGGAAAGACACCGAGAAGAAGTTCAAAAAAGAGGGCCGCGAAGACGTGCCCGCCGACGAGTTCCAGCGCCGCATGGGCGGCGACCGTAACGCCCAGAAAGCCACCGAGATCCAGGCCCGCTTCGAGGCCGCCCTCGGGGCCTCCGACTGGCCCGGCCTGCGTACCCTCATCGAAGAAGCCGATATCGTTGACCCCGACACCGGCAGCCGGAACTGGACCGACGTGCGCCAGTTCAACCTCATGTTCCGCACCCAGCTTGGGGCCATGGCCGAGGGCGCTTCCGATGTGTACCTGCGCCCCGAAACGGCCCAGGGCATCTTCGTCAACTTCCTGAACGTGCAGCGCTCGCAGCGCCTGAAACTGCCCTTTGGCATCGCCCAGGTGGGCAAGGCGTTCCGCAACGAAATCGTGGCCCGGCAGTTCATCTTCCGCATGCGCGAGTTCGAGCAGATGGAGCTCCAGTTCTTCATCAAGCCCGGCACCCAGCGCGAGTGGTTCGACTACTGGCGCGAAACCCGCCTGCGCTGGCACCACAAGCTAGGCCTGGCCCCGGCGCGCCTGCACCTGCACCCCCACACCAAGTTGGCCCACTACGCCGATGCGGCCGTCGACATCGAGTTCGAGTTCCCCTTTGGGTTCAAAGAGCTCGAGGGCATCCACAGCCGGACCGACTACGACCTGAGCCGCCACGAGGAGTTTTCGGGCAAAAAGCTCCGCTACTTCGACCCCGATACCAACGAGAGCTTCGTGCCTTACGTGGTCGAAACCTCGGTGGGCCTCGACCGCTGCTTCCTCACGCACCTGTGCAACGCCTACAGCGAAGAGCCCGCCCCCACCGCCGATGGCGAGGAGGCCTTACGCACCGTGCTTAAGCTGCACCCGCTGGTGGCGCCCATCAAGGCCGCCATTCTGCCGCTGGTGAACAAGGACGGCATGCCCGAGATTGCCGAAAAGCTGCGCCGCGAGCTAGCCACAGACTTTATGGTCGTCGGCGAGGACAAAGACACCATCGGCCGGCGCTACCGCCGCATGGACGCCAAGGGCGTGCCCTTCTGCGTCACCATCGACAGCCAGACCCTTGCCGATGAAACCGTCACCCTGCGCCACCGCGACACCATGGCCCAGGAACGTATCGCGCTTAGCCAGGTGCACTCGGTACTTCAAAGCGCTTTGAGCCCCAAAGCGTTTTTTGCCGAGTAGCCCGCCCCGTGCTTTGAAATTCAAAGTACCTGGGCCCTAGGGTCAGTAAAGGACATTGGGGCCCAAAGCGGCCGGCTGGCCTAGTTGAAATTGAAGCCGAATACGGCGCCCAACCACGGCCGCCGCTCGAATACCCAGTTTTGGCGGTTGCCGTCGGTCAGGTGGTCGAAGCCGATGGCCAGACCGGTGGTGAGCCAATGGTAGTCGACGAGTAGCACGGAGCCGTTTTGCCACACGATGCCATCGTACTCCACCTCCAGCGGCGGGTCTGAGTTCCAGGGGTTAATGAAGTCTTGGCTGATGCCAGTAAACACGCCCAGGCTCAGGGCCCACTCGGCATCCTCGCGCACCCAACGGTTACGAATGGGGGTACGGCGGTACCCAATGGTGTGCCATTCGCGCCGCAGGCCTACGTACAGGTTTGCGTTGAATGAGGGGTTGAGCTGGCCTACATACGCACCGACGGGTGCCCGCAGCTTAACCGGCACCGTAAGAATGCCGGTTTCGAGGCTGTAGCGCGCCAGGTGCAGGGTGGGCGGCGTTGCGCTGGGGGGCAGCTCGGGCGGGTAGGTGGTAACCGTTGTTTTGGCCTCGGGCGCGGTGTAGAGGGTATCGTCGGCGACTTCTACCCAGTGCCGCGCGCCACCTGTGCGGTACCGGCCGTCGGCCAGTGCACTGTTCGAGGACTCGTTCAGCACCTGGCAGCCCGTGGTTACCGCCAGCAGGGCACACAGGCCCACAATTCGGTTCATGGCCGCAAAGCTACCAGTATTTAGACCAACCGAAATTAATTTTTCACCCATTCATCAGGCTCAAAGCGCACCCCACCGAACCAGTGCAGCATTAGCACGCGTGCGTACCGGTTGAGCAGCGGGAAGAGCCCGCCAATGAGCCCAAGCATCAGGGCGATGGTGTAGTACACCGGTGCGGCAGGTGCCAGCACCTTCATGGCCACAAACGAGCTGATAAAAATGGCCACCGTGAAGGCATAGTTCACGTACATGGCGCCCCAGAAGAAGCCCGGCTCTACCTCGTAGTGCAGGCCACAGTGGGGGCAATCGGCGTGCATCCGGATGAATTTGCTGCTGTAGGCAGGGTGGGTAAACATGGCCCCCCGTCGGCAACGGGGGCATTTGGCCTGCACAATGGCCTGGGTGCGGCTGGGGGGCTTCACGGGTGCAAACTTACCCCCGGTGGCCCTTGGCGGCTACAACCGGTATCACAAAGCGGATGCAGAAGTGCTTTGCCGGGCAGCCCCGCGCTTGCGTTGCCGGTACCAGGCAAAGGCAATGACCGCCCCAGCCAGGTAGGGCATGGCCAAGAGGTACAAAATCCCCGTGTTCAGGCCTTTGCCCACGTTGTTGGTGTTGTTGGGGTCGTTCACCCCGCTTTCTACGTTGGCCTTGCACATGGCACATTGGCCATGGGCTGGGGGCGCCACCAAGAGCAGGGCTAGGGCCAGCAGCGAAACAAGTAGTGTGCGCATGGGTGCAGGGTTACTGGGGGTAGTACGGCGAGATCATGAGGTATACCACAACCCCTGTAACCGTAACGTATAGCCAGAGAGGAAACGTAATGCGCGCCAGCTTTTTGTGCCGCTCAAACTGCCCTGCCAGCGAACGGTACACGGTAAACAGCACCAGCGGTACGATGGCCGCCGCGAGCACGATGTGCGAAATGAGCAGGAAAAAATAGAGTTGGCGAACCGGCCCCTCGCCCCCAAACTTGGTTTCCTGCGCCATGCCGTGGTACACCACATAGCTTACCAAAAAGAGGGCGCTAAGGCCCACACTGGCCAGCATGCAGATTTTGTGGGCCCGCAGCCGACCGGTCTTCACGAAATACAGCCCAGCCAGGAGCAGTAGCGTGACCGTACTGTTGATGATGGCATTGAGAAAGGGCAGCACGTAGGGGTCGAACCCTGAAACGGCGACGGTGGGCGTGTAGAGCAACACGGCCACGACCACGGGTATGACGACCGATACGGTTGCGATGAGGGGTACGGCCTGTTTGTCAGTCCACTGCATCTTCCAGCGAGGTTGGCGTCTCTGGATTGGGTAACATCTGCTGGGGGCGGGTGCGTTCAACCCGGAGGGTACGCACGTCTTCTTCAAGCCGTTTGTAGTAGCCCACGTTTAAGTTGGGGTACACCCCCCGGACGTGGCCCTCGGCGTCGAGCAGCAGTGCCCGGGCCGGGAGGGGGCTACAGGGCGCCTGGGGCGAATAGCGCGCCAGCAGGAGCGGGCCCTGCAGCAGTGCCACACGCTGGGTGTCGAAGGGGCTGTAGGTTACAAATGGCGTTAGCGAACGGGGCAGGGTATCGTTGGGGTGGGTGGCCAGAAGCACCCCGCGCAGGTCGTTGTCGGCCTCGGCCAGGTACCCGAAGGTGGCCTGCAACCTGCCGGCGATGGCCGTAACCTCCGCGCTGTCGCAGCTAGGGCTGTAGAGCAGCACCAGGGTGGCGGCGCCGGGCTGGGCGAGCTGGGCGGGTACCCGGTGCAGGGTGGTATCGATGCCCTGGGTTACCCTAGGCCCGATGTAGGGCAGGCCATAGTACGTAGAGGTGCCTTTGCGCAGGAGGAGCGCAAAAACGACGGGCCCCAAGAGGACGAGCAGGATGGCTGCCGTCCGAACAATCTTAATCCGCAGAATACGCCCCGGCGTGAGTTCGCCCACCGCTACCCGGCCATGTAGCCGGCCTCGGCAAACATTGCCGCGATGAGCGCCACAATAAACGCCAAGGGTACCACAATGGCGTAGATGAGCCCTGCACGCTCAAAGCGCAGGTGCATGAAGAACGAAACGATGTAAAACGCCTTGGCGATGGTGAGCACGATGTACAGCGCGTTTTTGTACCCCTTGGGCATAAGACTGTCGGGTATCGCCAGGGCGATGATGAACTCTGCGACGGTGACCACAAGCAGAATCAGGAACGGGCGCCAGATGCGCTGGTACACCGTGCCGTGGGGTTCGCCTGCCACCTCGTGGCCGGATTGGGCGGAATGCAGATCTGCCATAGTGCTGTGCTGACCAGTAGGGTTGGTTAAAGCAGGTAGAAGCTCGTAAATACGAAGACCCACACCAGGTCTACGAAGTGCCAGTAGAGGCCCACTTTTTCGACCATCTCGTAGTGGTTGCCGCGGTTGTGGTACTTACCATCAATCGCAGCCACGAGCACCAGAATCAGGATGATGACCCCGGAAAAGACGTGGAAGCCGTGGAAGCCCGTAATCACGAAAAAGAGCTGCCCAAACTGAATGGCCCCCGTCGGCGAACCGTCAGGCCGGAAGTAGATGGGGTTGTTGGGGTCGAAGAACGGGTTGCCGCTCAGGCTTACGCCCTGGTCGGCAATCATGTGCGTCCATTCCCAGGCTTGGCAGCCCAAAAAGGTAAGCCCGCCAATAATGGTGAGCACCAGGTACAGGATGACGTTCTTCTTGTCGTATCGGTGCCCGGCATCTACGGCCAAAACCATCGTCACCGACGACATGATGAGGATGAAGGTCATGATGCCCACAAAGACCAGTGGTGCGTTCACCCCGTGCAGGAACGGCACCGAGTTAAACACCGCATCGGGCAGCGGCCAGGCCTGATGCGTCTGGCGAATTACTGCGTAGGCGATGAGCAGCGCCGAGAAGGTAAAGGCATCGGAGAGCAGGAAAAACCACATCATCAGCTTTCCGAAACTGGCCCCAAAGGGCAGTTTGCCGCCGGCCCAGGTGCCGGTTTCGATCGTCGCTGAGGGGGTAGAAGAAGCCATGGACGGAGTGGGGTGCATTAGCCAGCGTTGGCAAGTAAAAATAGAAACAAATAGACCCACAGCACGTCGAGCGCGTGCCAGAAGGTTGCCGCCAGGTGTAGGCCAAACTGGCGCTCGGCCCCCAGCCGCAGGCGCAGCGCCTGGATCAAAAGCACACTCATTACGATGAGGCCCGCCAGAATGTGCACCCCGTGCAGCCCCGAGAGGATGTACACAAAGCTGCCACTCACACCCGGGCCCACCAGAAACACATTCGCCCCCACCAGTTGGCTAAAGGCCAAAAGCTGGGTGAACAAAAAGACCACGCCCAGTGCCAGGGTAGCCCCGATGAGTACCTGTAGCCGGGGGATCTGGTTGCGCCGGGCGGCCCCCAGCGCCAGGTGAAGCGTAAGGCTGCTGAGCAAAATGACCGCCGTGCTCACGTAGAACATGGAGGGCAGCTCGATGGGATACCAGCCTTTTTCAGACTTCTTGACCAGGAAGGCCGAGGTGAGGCCCATAAACATCATGGTCATCGATACGATGTAGAGCCAGAGGCCCATTCGGCTAGCGTTTCGGCGCTGCTGGACTTCGGCGGGGGTAAGGGCGAGTTGCATAGGTGCTTACAGAAAAGAGTCGAGTATGAGCACTACCTGCGCCAGGGGCAGGTAGAAAAACGAGGCAAACATGACCTCCAACGCCCCCGTGCGGCTGGGGCGCTGCCAAAAGTTGGCTGCCGGCAAGGCAAACGCGACCCCCAGCCCTACCAGGGCCACGGTCGCGCCCATACCTGCCAGGCCCCCCCAGATCGGCAACAGCCCGGCCGGTATGACCAGTAGCGCCGACAGGAAGGTAACGGCCGCGTTCACAGGCGTTCGGCCACCGGGGGTGGGCATCAGGCGGTAGCCCGCCGCGGCGTAGTCGTCGTACCCCAACCAGGCAATGGCCCAGAAGTGCGGCAGCTGCCAGGCAAACTGCAGGGCAAAGAGGGCAACTGCGGGGGCGTTTACACTACCCGTTGCGGCCACGTACCCAATGAGGGGCGGCAAGCCGCCCGGCACGGCGCCCACCAGTACTGCAACGGGGCTGTGGCGTTTAAGCGGGGTGTAGGCAAACGCGTACAGCAGCGTACTCGTTAGGGCCAGTAGCGCCGCAAGGGTATTGAAAGCAACTGCGATGAGCCCCACGCCCACGGCGGTGCACACCAGGGCAAAACCTACAGCCTGTAGCGGCTGCAACCGGCCGGTAGGCAACGGCCGATCGGCCGTGCGGCGCATACGGGCGTCGTAGGGGGCTTCTAGCCATTGGTTTAGGGCATTGGCGCCAGCCGTTACGCCCCAGCCGCCCAGTGCCAGCGTCAGCCAGGCCAGCGGTGCCCAACCGGGCTGGCCCAGGGCATACCCGACCACCGCCGAGAACACTACCAGGGCGCTCAGCCGGGGCTTGCCCAGCGCGAGGTAGTCGCGCCAGGCACCCACGGGGCGAGCTTGGGCAGTGGGGGTGGTCATGCCTGTGGGGTTCGTTTCGTAGCGTACACTGTAGTAACCGCAACGGCGCCAAAGAGGTGCACACCCACTAGCAGCGTGCCTACCACCAGGTGCAGCGGCTGCGCCCAGGTGGGCAGGTCGCCATAGGCCAGCACTAGGCCTAGCCCAAGGGCAAGCCCAAGCGCCCCCACCGATGCCACCAGGTAGCCAGCCATGGGCCGGTGGTGGCGGTGCGGCCACACGGCCACGCACTGTACTACCGCCGCACCCAGCACCAGAAGGCTAAACGAGCGGTGAACGCTGAAACGCCCGCCCACCACCTGCAGCCACTCGCTGCGATCGGTGGCCGTGGCGGCCACAACATCCACTGCCTCGCGCACTTGGGTGCCCAAGGCCACTTGTACCCCATCGAGCGCCACACAGCCCCACGCCAGCGCCAGGGGTAGGGGCGCAAATGCCGCGAGCTGTGCCCGCAGCGGGCGCTGGGCCACCCAGATGAGCAGCCCTACGATGAGTAGCGCCAGCAGCATATGCAGCGTGACGGTGCCCCCGTGCAGGTTGCGCTCGACCACCAGTTTGCCCAGCCAGGCCTGGAGGCCCACCAGCACCACCACCGCGCCCGCCACCCAGGTGAGTAGGCCATCGCTGGGGCGCAGGGGCAGGCTGGCCAGAAATACGCCCACGACCAGCAGGCCCGTGATGGCCCCCAGGAGCCGGTTCAGGTATTCGGTCCAGGTTTTGGCGGCGTTAAAAGGTTCAACGCCGATGTGGGCCGTGGCGTAGCGTGTTTGGTAGTCGGGTGGCAATTGGCTTTCGTGGGTGGGTGGTACCCACTGGCCAAAGCACTTGGGCCAATCGGGGCAGCCCATACCCGAGCCCGTAGCGCGGACGATGCCCCCGGCCAGGATGAGCAGGTACACCACAACCACCGTCCCCCAGCTGAGCCGGATGAACCGTCGGGCGTGGCGGGATGTGCTGGTTGGGGGTGGTAGGGTGGGCTGCACGGGTAGGTCGTTTGCAAAACGAGGCCCCGTGGGGCCTCGTGCATCGGTACGGTAGGGGGTTACCCTTAGGCCGGGGTCTCGTCGGTGTCGGTATCGGTGGGTTTGCGGTGGACCACCTCGGGGCTGGCCACTGCTTCGCTACGGCCACCACCACCGGTGGCGACCAGGGGCAGTTGTTCGTCTTCCCAATACTTCACACCGGCTTTCAGCTCGTCGTCGCTCACGGTTTGAGGCACAAAGTCGACGGGCGCGCCGGGTAGGCTGTAGTCGTAGGGCCAGCGGTGTACGGCCGGGATTTCGCCGGGCCAGTTGCCGTGCAGGTGCTCAACGGGGGTAGTCCATTCCAGGCCGTTGGCATTCCAGGGGTTTTTCGTAGCCCGCTTGCCCGCGATGGCGCTGTAGATGAAGTTGTACAGGAAGATGAACTGCGCCGCAACGGCCAAAATAGCCGCGTAGGTAATGAACACGTTGAGGTCGGTAAACACCTTGCTAAACTCAAACTGCGTAAAGGCGTAGTAGCGGCGGGGTACACCGGCCAGGCCGATGTAATGCATGGGGAAAAACACCAGGTACGCCGTTACAAACGTGAGCCAAAAGTGGATGTAGCCCAAACTGGGGTTCATCATCCCGCCAAACATCTTCGGGAACCAGTGGTACACCCCGGCGAACATGCCGAACATGGCCGCCGAACCCATCACGATGTGGAAGTGCGCCACTACGAAGTAGGTGTTGTGCAGCTGCACATCCAGCGCGGCGTTGCCCAGCCAGATGCCGGTCAGCCCGCCCGAAATGAAGAGCGACACCAGCCCAATGGCAAAGAGCATGGCCGGCGAAAACTGGAGGTTGCCCCGCCAGAGTGTCGCCAGGTAGTTGAAGGTCTTTACCGCGCTGGGTACGGCAATGATGAGGGTCGTGAACACGAAAATGGTGCCCAGTAGCGGGTTCATGCCCGTTACAAACATGTGGTGGCCCCACACAATGAAGCTCAGCGCTGTAATGGCCAACAGCGAGCCCACCATCGCGCGGTACCCGAAAATGGGCTTGCGGGCCATGGTCGCAATCACCTGCGAGGTAATGCCCAGTGCCGGCATCAGGATGATGTACACCTCGGGGTGGCCCAAGAACCAGAACAAGTGCTGGTACAGGACCGGGCTGCCCCCCTGGTTGGCCAGGGCTTCGCCCGCGATGTAGATTTCAGAGAGGTAAAAGCTGGTGCCAAACGAGCGGTCGAAAATGAGTAGTACCGCTGCCGAAAACAGCACCGGGAAGCTCAGTACGCCCAAAATGGCGGTCAGGAAAAAGGCCCACACCGTGAGCGGCATGCGCAGCATCGACATCCCGCGGGTACGCATATTGAGCACCGTCGCGATGTAGTTGAGCGCGCCCATGAGCGAGCTGGCAATGAAGAGCGTCATCGAGACCAGCCACAGGGTCATGCCCAGGCCCGAACCGGGCATCGCTTTGGGCAGCGCCGAGAGCGGCGGGTAGACCGTCCAACCAGCAGCTGCAGGGCCTGTTTCGATGAACAGCGAGGCGATCATGACCACCGAGCTCAGGAAGAAGAACCAGTAGCTCAGCATGTTGATGAGTGGGCTGGCCATGTCGCGCGCACCCACCTGCAGCGGTATAAGTAGGTTACTGAAGGTGCCACTCAGGCCGGCCGTGAGCACGAAGAACACCATGATGGTGCCGTGGATGGTGACCAGCGACATGTAGAAGCTGGGGTCGAGCCGCCCATCGGGGGCCCACTTGCCCAAGAGGCTCTGCATACCGGGTATGGCCGTGTCGGGGTAGGCCAGCTGCAGGCGGAAGAGCACCGAGAGCAGCCCACCAATGAAGCCCATCAAGATCCCGGTAATCAGGAATTGCTTGGCAATCATTTTGTGATCCTGGCTGAAGACGTACTTCGTCCAGAACGTCTCACGGTGGTGGTGGCCGTGGTCGGCGTGCGCATCGTGCCCGTGGGCAGTGTGGGTAGCGGTCGCGGTTGCGTGTGCCATGTAGGTAGGTTTCGCGGGAATCGGTGGAGTGGGGGGTGGGCCTAGCGCAGGCTGGCGGTTTGGGTCAGGCTATCGGGTGCGGCAGGGGCCGGGGTTTCTTTGGGCGCTTCGGCAGCTTTAATGGCGTCGTAGGCCTTGGGCTGCTCGGCGAGCCAGGTTTTGAACGCTTCTTCTTCGACCACCCGGATGACGACCCGCATGTTGTAGTGGGCCGAGCCGCAGAGCTGCGAACAGGCCAGCTCGTACTCAAAGTTGGGGTTGCCGGTCTGGGCGCGCTTTTCTTCGGTGGTCACGGTGGGCGTGAAGTAGAAGTGCGTGGGCATACCCGGTACGGCGTACATCTGCACGCGGAAGTGGGGCATGTACACCCCGTGGAGCACGTCTTTGGCACGGATGTTCACCATTACGGGGCGGCCTTTGGGCAGGTAGAGCACCTTGGCGCCGCTGTCGTCAACCCCGCCTACGATGTCGTCGTGGCTTTGGGGCTCCTGCCACTTGACGCCCAGGGTGTTCAGGCCGCCGTTGCTGCCAATGAGCCGGTAGTCAGACCCGCCCAGGGAGTTGTCTTTACCTGCATAGCGCACGTTCCACTGGAACTGCTCGGCTACCAGCTCTAGTTGGAGCGCATCGGCGCTGGGTTTGGTGTGGATTTCGTTCCAGGCCTGTACGCCAAAAAGCACCATTACTGCCAGTACCGTCGCCGGGATGACCGTCCACCACAGCTCCAGCTTGTGGTTGTCGTGGTAGTAGCTCGCCTGGCGCCCCGGGCGGCCGTGGTAGAGGTACGCAAACAGGAAGAGCAGCGTCTGGGTGATGACGAACACGATACCCGTGATGATGATGGTTACCACCATCATATTGTCGAGGCTAACCCCGTGGGCGCTACTGGCCGAACCGATGAGCGCGTAGCGGGCGTAGGCATTGTGCTCCAGCACCAGCGCCACCACTGCGCACACAAAAAAGAGCACAAACAGGCGCGCGTTGATGGGGTTACTTTTCAAAAAGGCGAAGGGTCGGTAACTGGTCAGCCGGCTCAGGTGGCCAATGGCGATGAAAAGCAGCAACGACACCAGGCCCGCAATAGCTACCGCGTACACCAGGAGCGTGGAGACCGACGAGCCATCAGCTGGCTGTGCCGGTGCATTCTTATAGTAATTCTCGTAGGTCGTTTCGGCCTCGCCCCCAATCGTGCCACCGGCCTCGGTTTGGGCCATGGCCCAAAGGGTTGGCAGTAGCAGTAGGCACAGGGCTAACAACCCGTGGCGAAAGGTGGCGCGCTGAAACATGTGT
>JANRLA010000113.1:0-12362 GCA_033763015.1 Bacteroidia bacterium | reverse complement strand
TGCATGGCTAAAACTACCGCCCCTACGCGAAGAACTCGCGCATTTTCTCGAAGAAGCCCTTCTCTTCTTTGCCGGGGTTGGGCGTGAAGTTGGGGGCGCTGCGCAGCTTGTCGAGCAGGGCCCGTTCCTCGCTCGTGAGCTTTTTGGGCGTCCAGACGTTGATGTGCACCAGCTGGTCGCCCACGCCGTAGCCGTTCACGCTGGGTATGCCTTTGCCGCGCAGGCGTACAATCTTGCCGCTCTGCGTGCCGGGCTCCAGCTTAAAGCGCGCCTTGCCCGTCAGGGTGGGCACCTCAATGTTCTGGCCCAGCGCCGCATCGGCGATGTTGACGTAGAGCTCGTGGATGACGTTGTCGCCCTCGCGCTGGAAGTGCGGGTGCGGCTCTTCTTCCACCTGGATGAGCAAATCGCCCGGCTCGCCGCCGCGCTTGCCCGCATTGCCCTTGCCCCGCATCTGCAGCTGCATGTTGGCCTGCACCCCGGCAGGGATCTTCACGCTCAGGGTCTCGGTGTCTTCCACACGCCCCTCGCCGCCGCAGGTCTTACAGGCCGCGGTCACGATCTGGCCCTCACCGTGGCAGGTGGGGCACTGCGAGACCACAATCTGGGTAAAAAAGCCACCGCCCACCTGCTGGCGCACCTCGCCCGTGCCCTGGCACGTGGGGCAGGTGTGGAACGACTGGGCCGTGTCGGCGCCGTTGCCCCCGCAGGTGCCGCAGCTCACAAACCGCTTGATTTTCAGCTTCTTCTCAACGCCCGTGGCAATTTCCTCGAGCGATAGGCTCAGCCGAAGCCGTAAATCCGAGCCCGGCACCCCCCGGCGCCGCGTACGCCGCCCACCCCCGGCCGTGCGGCCAAAGATGTCGTCAAAGCCGCCGCTACCGAAGATGTCAGAAAAGCGGCTGAAGATGTCGTTGATGTCCTGGAACCCCGCGCCCCCCGCGCCCGCGCCGCCGTTCACGCCCGCGTGGCCGAATTGGTCGTACCGGGCCCGCTTCTGGTCGTCGGCCAGCACCTCATAGGCCTCGCTGGCCTCCTTAAACTTCTCCTCGGCCGTGTGGTCGCCGGGGTTTTTGTCGGGGTGGAACTGCATGGCCACCTTGCGGTAGGCCTTTTTGATGTCGTCTTTGCTGGCGCCCTTGGCTACCCCCAGCACTTCGTAGTAATCGCGTTTGGCCATGCCTGTGGGGTGGGGGGTTAGCGTTCGCCGGTTACCACGCGGGCAAACCGGATCACCTTGCCGTGGTAGCGGTACCCGCGCTCAACCTCGTCAATCACGATGCCCTTCTGGGCCTCATCTTCCACCGGCAGGCTGGCAATCGACTCGTGGTGGTCGGGGTCGAAGGGCTGGCCCAAGGCCGGTATGGCCGCTACGCCCTGCCGCTCGAGCGCCGAATTGAGCTTTTTGTGGATGAGCTGGATGCCCTCGCGCAACCGGTCTAGGTTGTCGCTCGTTTCGGCCACCTTCAGCGCCCGGTCTACGTCGTCCAGCGTCGGCAGTAGCGCCAGAATCAGCTGTTCGTTCGCCGTGCGGATAAGCGTCTCCTTTTCGCGCGTGGTGCGCTTGCGGTAGTTGTCAAACTCGGCCATGAGCCGTGTGTACTGCTCCTTCCAGGTGTCGCCCGCTTCGGCCACCGGGGTTTCGCCCGTGGTAGGCGTTTCTTCTACCAGCTCGTCTTGGGCCAGCGCCTCGGACACGGTGGTGTCGTCGGTGGCCTCCACCACCGGCGTTTCGGCGGGGGTTTCGGGGGCGCTATCGGTCACGGGGGGTGTGGGGTCGTCGGGGTGCATGGCTTAATAGCGGTTCATGTAGATGTCCCACCGGTTGGTGCGGTAGTTGCCATCGCCGAAGTAGTGCAGCACACGGTCCATGGTTTGGGGCTCGATGTAGCCGTGCACTGCCTGTATGATTTCGCCCTGGGGCGTAAGAAATACCGTGGCGGGGTACTCCAGCCGCCCGTCCAACAACAGGTAGGCCAATTCGTTCACACGCTCCTTGGCATGGTACGGGAAGCGCTTGCCCTGGTAGCTCAGCGTATCGGTCGTCTCGGCGTTAAGCCGCACGGCCACAAACTTCTGGTTGATGTAGTCTACGAACGGCTGCTTTTGGTACACCCGCTGGTCCATCAGCACGCAGTACGCGCACCAGTCGGTGTACACATCCACCAAAATGAGCTTTTGGGTCGCTTTGGCGGTGGCAAGTGCAGCGTCCAGGTCGGTGGCCCAGGCCACGGCCTTCGCCTCGGGCTGCTGCGCCGCTACTGGGCTTGGGGCCAACAGCAGGTACAGGGCTACGCCTACCACCTGTAGCAATCGGTTCATGGCCGCACGGGCTGCAAAATGCCGTCCAACCCCACAGTGGGCGGGTGGGTTATGCCACACCGTCAGCCACGCGCGTAATCTGTGCGCCAAGTTGGCGCAGCCGTGTATCAATGCGCTCGTACCCGCGGTCGATCTGCTCGATGTTGTAGATGCGGCTGGTGCCCTCGGCCGAAAGCGCCGCGATGAGCAGCGCCACCCCGGCCCGGATGTCGGGGCTGGTCATCGTCGTGGCCCTGAGCGCCTGCGCCCGCCCCAGCCCAATCACCGTCGCGCGGTGGGGGTCGCACAGGATGATCTGCGCCCCCATGTCAATGAGCTTGTCCACGAAAAACAGCCGGCTCTCAAACATCTTCTGGTGGATGAGCACCGTGCCCTTGCACTGCGTAGCCAGCACCAAAAACACACTCAACAGATCGGGCGTCATGCCCGGCCACGTGTGGTCGGCAATGGTCAAGATCGAGCCGTCGAGGAACGTCTCCACCTCGCACACCGCCTGCGCCGGTATGTACAGGTCGTCGCCCCGCACCTCTACCTGTACCCCCAGTTGCCTGAACGTCTCGGGGATCAGCCCCAGCTGGTCTACCCCCGCCGCCTCAATCGTGAGCTCGCCCTGCGTCATGGCCGCCATGCCAATGAACGAGCCCACCTCTATCATGTCGCTCAGCAGCCGGTGGTGGCCCCCGCCCAGGCGGTCTACGCCCGTTACCGTCAGGCGGTTGCTGCCCACGCCCTCAATGTGCGCGCCCATCTCCAGCAGCAGCTTGCACAGCTGCTGGATGTACGGCTCGCACGCTGCGTGGAAGATCGTCGTCTGGCCCTGGGCCAGGGCCGCGGCCATGAGCAGGTTGGCCGTGCCGGTCACCGAGGCCTCGTCGAGCAGCATGTACGTGCCCTTCAGGCCCTGGGGGGCGGTAAAGTGGTAGTTGCCGGTGGCGCTGTCGTACCCGAAGGTGGCGCCCAGCTTTTGCAGGCCCAAAAAGTGGGTGTCTAGGCGGCGGCGGCCAATCTTGTCGCCCCCCGGTTTGGGGATGCTCGCCCGGCCATAACGCGCCAACAGCGGCCCGATGACCATGATGCTGCCGCGGATGGCCCGTGCCGTGGCGGCTACCGCGGGGTCGTCTAGGCGGGTGGGGTCTACCTCGCGGGCCTCGAAGCGGTAGCTGCCCGGCCCCAGGGGCGTTACGGCCACGCCCAGCTGCGCTAAGAGGGCAATCATGCGCTCGATGTCCAGGATCTGGGGCAGGTTCTCCAGCACCACGGGCTGGTCGGTGAGCAGTACGGCGGCTAGCACCTGCAGCGCCTCGTTTTTTGCCCCTTGCGGCCGGATGGTGCCCCGCAGCGGCCGCCCACCCACCACTTCGAAATATGCCATGGGCTGAAGTTAGCGGGCCGTACGGGTTGGTGGGTATTTTAAACCAGGGCAAGCCCACGGTGGGCTAGCTATCCGCACGATGGCACTACCGCGCGTGCAGCAGGGGCCGCAGCCGCCGGTGGTCCCACACCAGCAGGCCCAGGCAGCCCAGCAGCATCAGGCTCGTAATCACGGGCGTACCCGCGAAGTACATTGAGAGCGTAATGACCCAGATGTTGGCAATGATGGGCAGGTACATCATCGCCCCCAGCAGCGCCGTGCGCGGCACGAGCAGCAGCAGCCCAGCCACTACCTGGGCCCACCCCAGAAACCGCCAGTAGAGCCCCGTGCGGTACAGCGCCTCAAAGAAGAAGCCGATGTCGGTTCCCAGGGTCAGTACCTCGGGGTTGTGAAAGCGAGAGCCATCCACCTTGCGCAGGCCCCCTAGGATAAACCCCGCAGCGAGCAGCACCCGCGTCGCCCACACCGCCACACGGGCCCAACGGCGCCCACGAAGCCCATCCACCCAAGCAAAGAAGCGCTGTAGCATACAGCTAACTGAGCCACCCAACGGTGGCTGGGTTGCACCCCCAGAACCGAACGGCTACTTCTTTATCCCTACTACGAGGTACAGCTTTTTGCCGCTTTCCATGGCTTGGCGAATTCGGACGACCTCATCTACGTCTAACCCCGTAAAGTCTGCTTGGCCAATATCGCCCTGGTCGGCTTTGGTCTTGCCGGTAGCCAGCACCACCTGTTTGCGTAGCACCTCGCCCTCCACCTCAATCTCCTCGAAAGCAACGAGCGAGACCTCGGTCCCAGCTGGTAAGCGCGTACGGCTCTTGCCAATGGCATACTCCAACGGCATTGTAAAGTACTGTACCCCTTTGAATTTGTACGATTCTCGCACGGGGGTATCGGTGCCGAGTATGGGGTACTCTGCCACCACGCCTGCGGCCGCCGACAGGCTAGTGAGGTACTCTACAAGTTCCTTTCCCGTGTTTTTGTGCAGCGCTTCTTTTTCTTCGTAAAACTTACCGTAATCGATGTAGGTGCGCCCCGTTAGCTCTTTCGTGGCGATAACTTCCGAGGTTGCTACATCTAGCAAGCGCAGGTCTAGCGTCATCCGAGAGTTGCGCCCGTCAACTACGTACGATTTCAGACGAACGAACATAAGCAGTTCGGCCCCCAATGTTTTGCCTAAGGCAAGCGCCCGCTCATCGCTCAACTGATCCTGCAATTGAAGCTCACCTAAAACAGTTTCCAACTGCTTTCGGTCTACCACCCGGTACTGCCCCGAGGAGAGAAACGCCCCTTCCACGATACGGTCGGCATCGGCCAGGTAATTTTTTACGTAGTCGCTGCCAGGAGTGGCAGGCATAAGGGCTACTACGCGTTGGGGCGCTTGGCCCAGTATCTCGACTGTCAAGGCACCAGTGAGCAGAAGTGTAGTAAGAAAGCGTTTCATCAAAAGGGGTCGTCTGCTGCTCAAATAACACCGCAAAGGCGGTACGACACAAGGCACCCTTCTCGTGCACCAGCACACACGCGAACTGGCCTAGAGCCACGTCGGGTCAATCCTTAAATACTCATTCCATGGATGGGATGTAGCTACTGGGCTAATACAAGCAAATGGCTATCAAGTTTTTGAGTGATCATGTTGATAGTAAGGCCGCTCGTTGAACCCCAACTATCTCGTGGCAACAGGGAAAGGCTATACATACTCAAACGCACTCCATTCATACTTCTCTTTGCCCGCCTTCTTGGCTAGATTCTCAAATTCAATATTTTTTTTCTCACTCCCGAAGCCACAACGAACTGCTGTAACAGAAGGGTTATCTAGAACCGGCTGCAAGTCTCTTGGGTTTTTCCCTCTTGCGTCTACGTAACTAAATTCAGTCAGGCTAGGGGCATGACGACATGCACTAAAATCCTTTAGGCCTTTCATATTCCAAAGGCTTATTCTTCTTAATGATTTTAATTGTGCGAGGTTTGGCAGCTTTTCGACATTGGGTAGACTCTGTAGAAAAAGGTTTTGAAGTGGGGCCAGAGATGAAATAAAGAACAAATCCGACAATTTTCTTACTTGCCACAATTCCAAGTACTTTAGATTCGGAAGTGTCGTCAATGCATCAAAATTTCGTATTCCTCCCAACTTAATATCGACAGACCAAAGATTGGGTAGTTCACTCAAATAATTCAATGTTTTTGTGGAAATTGAACGTAACGCCACTTTTTCAAGTTTTTTGAGATACTGTACTGCCTCTATACCTTTCGATTGTCCTTCTATATATAGATATTCTATATCTTGGAATCTGCGGATAACATCTAGGCTAATATTTTTAGAATGCATCTGATACAGATGAAGCTCTTTCAGTGTGTCAGGCACGTCATTCAGCCAATGCAAGCTATGAAAATCAAATATTCCAATCCGTAGCGCTGTTAATTTTTTCAAATTTGATATTGGCTTGATACTTTTGACATCACGAACGCAGTCTATTGACAATCGCTTAATGGAAGGAAGTTGCTTTAGGAATTCCAAGTCAACTTCATTTACATGGCTATCATAAATTCGAAGTAGTATTTCGGGCCTTTTGCTAAATATAATCTCCTCTAACATATCATAAACACTCGGAGTGAGGGCCGATGAAAATTGAATTACAGATGTCTCCGGATTATTGCCTAAGTCCTCTATGTCTCTTTGGCTAACTTCTGGGCCTATGCTAAAAATACCATTGTGTGCCAGAGGACTTTGCATAAAGACTCACAGTGTTTAGTAACTAAATGATTTGACTATAAGACTCTTGCTTGCTCCTTGAAAATGTCTACTACCTGTAATCAGCCATTGTGGGCAAGGTGATGTTTCCGGTTTCAAGATAAGACTAGGTCAATGGTCTGACCCTTCTGCCGCCGCAAAGCGTTCTACGCCCAGTACGGTACTTTTGCCCATGGTCTCACCCGCCCTTTCCCCCGAGGTAGTCGCCCTGCGCCGCTACTGCCTGTCGCTTACAGAAACCCGGCGCCTACCCACCCGCGAGGTCGTCATCGGGGGGGTGGCCTTTGGGGGCACCAACCCCATCCGGGTGCAGAGCATGACCACCACCGACACGCTCGATACCCAGGGCACCGTCGCCCAGGCCATCCGCATGATCGAGGCCGGGTGCGAGCTCGTGCGCATCACCGCCCCCAGCATCAAAGAAGCCGAGAACCTGCGCGCCATCAAGCACGAGCTGCGCCAGCGCGGCTACCCCACGCCCCTGGTCGCCGACATCCACTTCACGCCCAACGCCGCCGAACTCGCCGCCCGCATTGTCGAGAAAGTGCGCGTCAACCCCGGCAATTACGCCGACAAAAAGCAGTTCAAGTCCATCGAGTACACCGATGCCACCTACCAGGCCGAGCTCGAACGCATCGAAAAGCGCTTTAGCCCCCTGGTCCAGATCTGCAAAGACCACGGCACGGCCATGCGCATCGGCACCAACCACGGCTCGCTCTCCGACCGCATCCTGAGCCGCTACGGCGATACCCCGCTCGGCATGGTCGAGAGCGCGCTCGAGTTCGTGCGCATCTGCGAGGCCCACGGCTACTTTGAGCTCGTCATTAGCATGAAGGCCAGCAACCCCCAGGTCATGGTCCAGGCCTACCGCCTGCTGGCCCAGCGCATGCTCGCCGGCGAAACGCGCTACTGCTACCCGCTGCACCTGGGCGTGACCGAAGCCGGCGACGGCGAAGACGGCCGCATCAAAAGCGCCCTCGGCATCGGCGCCCTCTTGGTCGACGGCATCGGCGATACCGTGCGCGTAAGCCTCACCGAGCCCCCCGAGCGCGAAATGCCCGTGGGCCGCTACCTCGTCAACTCGTTCACTGCCAATGCATCTGCCAACGAAGCTTCGAGTGCTACTGCGCCTTTCGCTAGCCCCCTAGACCCCTACAGCTACCGCCGCCGGGCCACCCGGGCCGTTGCCAACTTCGGCGGCGAGAACGTCCCCCGCGTCATCGTCTACTACCCCACCGTCCCCGACCACGAGAGCCTCCTGCTCCCCATCGGCCACCTCTACGACCCGGCCCCCGACAAGTGGACCATGTTCGACACCGGCGCCGACTACCTCGCCGCCGACCAGCCCGTGCCCTTCATGCTCCCCAACGGCCTTAAGGGCATCTACCCCGCGCCCGTTTGGCAAACGCTTGGTAGCCAGACGCATAGCTACCCCTGGTTCGACTCCCTCGAGAGCTTCAGCCTCGCCCCCCGCCGCCACCCGGTGCTCAACTTCGTCTCGCTCACCGCCCACACCGTGCACGACCCCCGCCTGGCCACCCTCGTGCAGGGCCAGCCCGTCGTGCTCGTGGCCGAGGCCCACACCGCCGCCGTGGTGCAGGCGCACCGTGCCATCGCCGTTGCCCTACTCACCCTGGGGCTCGACAACCCCCTTGTGCTGGCCTGCGGCGTTGCCCCGCTCGACGCCGAGGCCCACGCCGAAAGCCCCGCCAACCGCTTCGCCCTCACCGCCGCCTGCCAGCTCAGCAGCAACCTCGTCGATGGCCTGGCCGACGGCCTGTGGCTCTTTGGTACCCCCGCCCAGCCCGCCGAACCCGGCCTCGTCAACCGCACCAGCTTCAACCTCCTGCAGCTGGCCCGCCTGCGCACCACCAAGACCGAGTACATCAGCTGCCCCAGCTGCGGCCGCACGCTCTTCGACCTCGAGGAGACCACCGCCCGCATCCGCGCCCGTACCGAGCATCTTAAGGGCGTCAAGATTGGCATCATGGGCTGCATCGTAAACGGCCCCGGCGAGATGGCCGACGCCGACTACGGCTACGTCGGTGCGGGCCCCGGCGTCATCAGCCTCTGGAAGGGCCAAACCCAGGTCAAGGCCAAAGTCCCCACCGACCGGGCCGTCGACGAGCTAATCGCCCTCATCCGCGCCCACGGCGATTGGGTCGAACCCCAGTAGGCCCCCCGCCTTGCCCCGTACCGGCCCGCCGTTGTAGGTTCAGGCCGCTAATCCTTTCCCTCACCGTTTACTGCACCCCGGTATGCCCGAAACCCAAGCCTTCGACGCCATTGTGATTGGGGCTGGCCCCGGCGGCTACGTCTGCGCCATCCGCCTGGCCCAGTTGGGCTTCAACGTCGCCATCTGCGAGAAAGAGGCCACCCTCGGCGGCACCTGCCTCAACGTCGGCTGCATCCCCAGCAAGGCCCTGCTCGATAGCTCCGAGCACTTCTTCAACGCCAAGCACCACTTTGCAGACCACGGCATCCTCGTCTCAGAGCCCAAGGTCGATATGGCCGCCTTCATTGGCCGCAAGACCAAGGTCGTAGACCAGGTCACCAAGGGCGTGGCCTTCCTCATGAAGAAGAACAAAATCACCGTCGTTACGGGCACGGCCAGCTTTAAAGACCAAAGTACGTTGGAGGTCAAGGCTCCCGGCGGCGAGGTCACCCACGTCCTTACCGCCCCCCGCATCGTCATCGCCACCGGCAGCAAGGTCGCCGACCTCCCCGGTGTCGTCGTAGACGCCGACCGCGTCATCACCTCTACCGAGGCCCTACTCCTTACCGAGGTCCCCAAAACCATGGTCGTCATCGGCGGCGGCATCATCGGCCTCGAGCTCGGCTCCGTCTACGGCCGCCTCGGCACCCAGGTCACCGTCGTCGAGTACGCCGACCGACTCATCCCCGGCATGGACGCCGACCTCGGCAAAGAGATGGCCCGCATCCTCAAAAAACACCTTGGCTTCGAGTTCCACTTCGGCCACGCCGTCACCAGCGCCACCACCACCGGCAAGGGCAAGGCCCGCAAAACCGTCGTCACCGCCAAGCAGGTCGCCTCCGGCACCGAGGTCACCTTCGAGGCCGACTACACCCTCCTCGCCGTCGGCCGCAGCGCCTACACCGCCGGCCTCAACCTCCAGGCCGCCGGCCTTACTACCGACGCCAAGGGCCGCATCGACATCAACGACCACTTCCAGACCGCCGTCCCCGGCATCTACGCCATCGGCGACGTCGTCCGCGGCGCCATGCTCGCCCACAAAGCCTCCGACGAGGGCGTCTGGCTCGCCGAGCACCTCGCCGGCCACAAACCCGCCCCCATCCACTACCACCGCATCCCCGGCGTGGTCTACACCTGGCCCGAGGTCGCCGGCGTCGGCTACACCGAAGACGAACTCAAGGCCGCCGGCACCCCCTACAAGGCCGGCAAGTACCCCTTCAAGCCCCACGGCCGCAGCGTCGCCAGCGGCGATACCGACGGCTTTGTCAAAATCCTGGCCCATGCCGATACCGACGAGGTCCTCGGCGTCCACATGATCGGCCCCCGCATCGCCGACCTCATCGCCGAGGCCGTCGTCGCCCTCGAGTTCCGCGCCAGTGCCGAAGACATCGCTACCTTTAGTCACGCCCACCCCACCTACGCCGAGGCCGTCAAAGAAGCCGCCCTCGACGCCACCGCCAAACGGGCTTTACACTTATAAGAAGATGAATGTACTTTCTTTTTTTAGTGGCGCTCTTGGACTAGACATTGGCCTGGCAAAGAGTGGCCATAAAATACTGTCAGTCTGCGAAATAAACAAAGATGCAATTCAGACAATTAAGCTCAATCACCCAGGCCTGCCTATCTTTAGTGACATACTCGATTTTGAACCAGAGAAAGATTTAAAATATAACGAAATATTCAATTACGATATTGTCGCTGGAGGCCCGCCTTGCCAAGCATTTAGTACGGCCGGTCGTCGGAAGGGGTTTAATGATGAAAGAGGCAATATATTTCTGAAATTCCTAGAAATTATTGAGATACTGCGCCCAAAATATATTGTTATTGAGAATGTCAGAGGCCTATTATCTACACCAATAAGCCCAGAGTTGCAACTAGATCGAAGGGTGTTGGGTTTAGTTCCGGAAAGATTACTTTTGGGCAAGGGTGGTGCCATTCTTTACATTTCTAAGTTTTTAGAGGTCATTGGCTATACTATCAATTTTAATTTGTACAACTCCGCTAATTTTGGAACACCCCAAATTAGAGAAAGGGTTATTATTATAGGGTCTCTTGCCAAGAGTGAAGTATTATATTTATCTCCAACGCACTCAAATGATGGTTTTCGTGAACTTCCCAGATGGAGAACTCTTTATGATGCGATACATGATTTACAGAACTCTAATATTGAACATGAATATATCCCTATACCAAGTTCAAGGTTAAAATACTTTAAGCTACTTAATGCTGGTCAATATTGGAGAGATTTGCCTGAAGGAGTTCAAAAAGAAGCAATGGGTAATTCATTTCTTCTTGGAGGGGGAAAAACGGGGTTTTACCGTAGACTTTCGTGGCATAAGCCTGCGCCAACTGTTGTAACTCATCCAACTATGCCAGCTACCGAGTTTTGTCACCCAAATGAACTACGTCCCTTAAGTATACAGGAATACAAACGAGTACAAGAGTTTCCTGACGAGTGGGAGTTGAGTGGTAATACGGTAGCCAAGTACAAGCAATTAGGAAATGCGGTTCCAGTTGGTCTTGGAGCTGCGATTGGTAGATTATTGGAGAAACTAGAAATAAATGAACCCACAGATGATGCTTGGTTAAATGAATTTAAATTTTCTAGGTATTCCTCCACGGATTATAAGAGTTTTTCTCGTGAGTTAAATAAGTTCAGATCCCACCAGCAATCCCTTTTCTGATATGCCTTCAATTTGGAGAAAGTTTGAGCATTTTATTCCTGCACATGCTGAAATAGATATTCATAGTGTTCTTAAAGCAGCATTAGCTAAGGTCTCAGTTAAAGGATTGATTCCTGAGTTTGAGAAAGTTCTTAACTTCGCTTTAATTAATACAAATGCATTTCCTAAAATTAACTTGGGCTCAAATGAGACACTCGACAACTACTTGGAAAAGTGGGTCAAGATGTTTGAAAATGGATTTAATAGTAGGCCAAGTGTAAGAGCCAGTACCGATCTTCAAACGGTGCACGATGATATTTTGAATCATATTATTTCTTGTGTCGTCGAAGATATTACTCAAGACAAAATTACTTATTATGTTCAGGGGCATAGGTTGCTTATGAAGGCCGAGAACATACTTGGCTTGTTGTTAGAAGAGTACATTTATACAAGACTTAAAGCGCATGGATGGGTCTGTTGTTGGGGCAACTCTCTAGTTAGCATAGATTTTATTACTCATAGGAATATGGCTCTGCAAGTAAAAAATAGTGATAATTCTGAAAATTCATCTAGCGATAAGGTGAGAGCAGGAACTACTATTCTTAAATGGCATAGGAGAATATCAAGTACTGGGGAAATGAACTGGGATGCTCTTAATGAAATTGCTGAACAGGGAGTACTTTCCGAAGATGATTTTCGTGCTTTCATTTCGGAAGTTGCCGCGAACAATACCTCTCTGCTAATAGTTGATTCGGATTTGAGTTAAATGTGAAATTAGATAGATATTATTGTTTGCAAGCTTGATTGAACTATTAAAAGCTAGATCTGCAGAACGTTCGAAGCCCCCACTATTCCCCAGCGTGCACAACCGCGCGTGCATACAGTGCCAAACCCGCACTACTGCCGCCCATCTTGCTGCCAGTAGACGAATGAGCACCGCGTTTTCTCCAGTCGGGCGTGAGGTCGTGAGCGGTTGACCTGGACTACGCGAGCCAGGGCGTCCCGGCACAGGCGCTCCTTCGGGGCAGGGCTGGT
>JANRLA010000112.1:0-5818 GCA_033763015.1 Bacteroidia bacterium | reverse complement strand
CCGCTGGGCCGTCCCGTACGAGGCATCGGCCACCAGGGCTTGGGTTTCAATGAGCAGTACACGGTTGGCCTCGAGCGTAGCGGCCGTAGCCGTACCACTCACGGGTTCGGCGCGGTGGGAGAGGAACAGCTCTGAGGGGTTGGGCACCTCGCGCAGGCCTTCGGCGTACATGGCATACACGCCCAGCTCGGGGGTGGCGCCAAACCGGTTTTTGCTGCTGCGCAGTACCCGGTAGCCGCTGGTACGCTCGCCCTCAAAGGTGAGCACCACATCTACCATGTGCTCAAGCACCTTGGGCCCAGCCAAGAGCCCGTCTTTCGTGATGTGGCCCACGAGTAGCACCGAGGTATGGGTGTCTTTGGCGTAGCGCAGCAGGCGGGCGGTGCACTCGCGCACCTGGGCCACGCTGCCGGCGGCCGATTCGAGGCCCTCGAGGGTGAGGGTTTGGATGGAGTCGACGATGAGTAGCAGCGGCCTGAGCGCTTCGGCCTGCGCGAGTAGCGCCTCGAGCCGTGTTTCGGGCAGCAGGTACAGGGCGGGGTTGTGCCCCTCGATGCGCTCGGCGCGGCGCTTCACCTGCTCGGGGCTTTCTTCGCCGGTCACGTACAGGATGGGGCAGCCCGCCAGCCGCTGGGCCAGCTGGAGCAGCAGCGTGCTCTTACCGATGCCCGGCTCGCCGCCCAACAGCACCAGCGAGCCCGGCACCAGCCCGCCGTCGAGCACGCGGTTGAGCTCAGCGTCGGGCAGTTCGAGCCGCGGGTAGGCATCGAGCGGGATTTCGGCCAGCGTGCGCGGCGCAGCTGCGCTACCCGCCAGCGCTTTGGGCAGGGCCCCGCCGCTGCGGCTGCCCAGCTCTTCTACAAGCGTGTTCCAGTTGCCGCAGCCGGTGCACCGGCCCTGCCACTTGGTATGGGCGGTTGCGCACTGGGTGCATACGTAGCGGGTGGTTACAGCCTTGGCCATGCCCAAAGCTACTGGTGCAACGGCCCAGTGGGCTGCCGCCAGGGTGGGGGCGTTGAAAGGTGGGCTTAGTCCGCCTTGCGTTTTTTGGTCAACTGGGGCTGGGCCACGGGTATGGTCAGGGTGCTGCGGTCTACTTTCTTGCCGTTGAGCAGTAGGTGGCCCGCTAAGATGCCCGCTACTTCGCTGGCCTCCAGTGGGCCGTACCACGCGAGTTCGGGCTGGATGCACAGCAAGGGGGCGTGCTCGCACTGGCCCACACACTTGGTGCGTACCACGAGTACCGATGCGTCTAAACCTTTTTCTGCCACAAAGCCCTCAATAGACTTTTCGATGGCTTTCGCCCCGGCTTTCTTGCAATCGGTACCCCAGCACAGGTACACAATATTCCGAATCGACGAAAGCTCTTTGTCTAGCTCAGAAGCCATATACTTTATTACCTAAAAATTAAGCTTTTGTAAGTCGCAGGTAAAGTTAACGTAGTTCGCAGGCACCATGCAACCCCCCGACCGTCCCTTTCGCCCCTCAAAACACACCGTTGGCAACCGTGGCGAGGCATTGGCAGCCGAGTATGTAACGCACAAGGGTGCCCATGTGGTGTACCGTAACCTAAGGTTGGGGCCGCTCGAAATTGACATCGCCGCCCGTTGGGGCAGCGAGTGGGTGCTCATTGAGGTAAAGACGCTTACCGCCCAGACCGCCGACGCCTCGCCCGAGCTGGGCCTCACCCCGGCCAAGCAGGCGGCCCTGCGCCGGGCCGCGGCGGCCTTTGAGCACGCGGGCTACAACCCCGAGGGCCTGCCCCTGCGGCTCGACCTGGCCGCGGTGCTGCTCTTGCCCGGCGGCGCCTACCACCTACGCTACTACCCCGATGCCGTACAGCCTGGGTAAACAACGGTAGGGTAACCGTAGCGCAACCCTAGTTCGGCGCTTCGGTCGTAGGTTGTAGCCAAACCAAACCACTACTCTGCTATGCGTACCAATGCCCCCACCCTTGGCAGCTGGCTCATTGGGCTGGTCTGTTTCGTGCTTGCGCTGCTGGTGCAGCTGGGCCACCTGCCGCAACTGCGCGCCTTTGCGCTCTGGATCGCACTCGTGGGCCTGGGGCTCCTGTTGCTGGCCAGCGTGTTCAAGCGGCTGTAAGGCAGCCGGGTTTTGTAGGTTTGCAGCCTCATTTGCGCAGCTAGGCCCATGACCCCCGACCAATACAAAACCCTGCAAGCTCGTGTCGAAGCCCTGAGGGGGTATCTTTGACATCGACGGTAAACTCGCGCAGGTACACGCCAACGAGGCCCAGTCGGCCGAAAGCACCTTTTGGGACGACCCCAAGGCCGCCGAGGGCGTCCTAAAAGCCACCAAACTGCTCCGGTATTGGACCGACGCCTACCAGGCCGTGTCTGACCGCTGGCAGGAGCTTGCCCTGGCCTACGAGTTCTACAACGAAGATGCCCTGACCGAGGCCGAGCTCGAAGCCGCCTATCAACAGGCCTTTGCCGCCACCGAAGACCTCGAGGCCAAAGCCATGCTCCCCAACGAGGAAGACCCCCTCGACTGCGTGCTCACCATCAACGCCGGGGCCGGGGGTACCGAAAGCCAGGACTGGGCCGAGATGCTCTACCGCATGTACCTCATGTACGCCCAGCGCTCGGGCTATGGCGTTACGCTCATCGATGAGCAGCCCGGCGAGGGGGCGGGCTACAAGTCGGTCACCCTCGAGCTAAAAGGCCTCTTTGCCTACGGCTACCTGAAGGGCGAGAGCGGGGTGCACCGCCTGGTGCGCATCAGTCCCTTCGATAGCAACCAGCGGCGCCACACAAGCTTTGCTTCGGTGTTCGTGTACCCGCTGGTCGAGGAGTCGATCGAGATTGAGGTTAGCGCCGCCGACCTGTCGTGGGATACCTTCCGCGCGGGGGGCAAGGGCGGCCAGAACGTAAACAAGGTCGAAACCGCCGTACGGGTTACCCACGCGCCCACGGGCATTGTCGTGGAGTGCCAGCAGGAGCGCAGCCAGCACCAGAACCGCGAAAAGGCCCTCCAGCTACTCAAAAGCCGCCTCTACCAACTGGAGGTCGAAAAGCGCAACGCCGCGCGGGCCGAGGTAGAGGCGGGCAAAAAGAAAATCGAATGGGGCAGCCAGATCCGCAACTACGTGCTGCACCCTTACAAGCTGGTCAAAGACCTGCGCTCGGGCCACGAAACGAGCAACGTCCAGGCCGTGCTCGATGGCGACCTGGACGCGTTCCTCAAATCGTTCCTGCTGGCTCAGGCAGCTGCCTAGCGTTTCAAGGCCACAAAGGCCACCAGCCGCGCCGCCACAATGACCCCCAGCGGTAGCACCAGGTTGTACAACACCAGTTTGCGGTGGCTGGTGAGGTTGAAGCCAATGCCTTGGCTGCCGACCAGGCCCAGTACGGCCGAGAGGGCCAAGAGCACCAGCCCACCTACCGTCAGCTCGTAGCGCAGCGGGAAGCGCAAAAAGGTGAGCAGTACGCCCCACGAGAGTAGCACAACCCCTAGGCTGAACACGACACGAAAGACGGTGAGCGGTAGTTGTTGCCGCTCGGCGCCCAGGGTATCGTAGCGGAAAAACAGCGAGGCAATGACGAATAGGCCCGTAAAGCCGATGCCCAGCACCAGCAGTTCGTTGCTCGTGGGCAGGTGCAGCGTTTTCAGGAACAGCCCCACGAACAGCAGGGCGTAGCTTACCAGTAGGCCAATACGAATGGTTTTCATGGCGTGTTTGTGTTGAGTGGTGAGTGAAAAGGTGGTTTGCTGGATTTCTTCGAGCTGTGGGCGGTTAAAGCCCGCCAGCGCTTCATGGGCGGCCTGGTCGAAGGGTAGGCCCGCGGCCAGCAGATCTTCGGCCCGTGAACAGACGTGGTCGATGACCTCGGCGACCAAGGGAGCGTAGTTGAGCCCCCGCTCCAGGAGCTTGTGGCGTAGGTAATCGTATTGCACCTCGCTGAGTAGGGCCCTTTCCATGGGGGTTATGGGGTTACGAACCCCAGTTGGGGGCCGGGTTTGGGGTTCAGGACACCGAGTACCGTGCGTACGAAGTCGGCGAACTCGGCCACTTTGTCGCTCGCCGCCTGTTTGCCCAGGTCGGTCAGGCGGTAGTACTTCCGCACCCGCTTACCGATGTACTCCGTTTCGGTTGCCAGCAGCCCCTCGGCCTCCAGCTTGTGCAGGGCCGGGTAGAGGGCGCCTTCGGTGAGCTGAATGCGGCTTTGGGTCAGGTCTTTCACCCGTTGGGTGATCTCGTAGCCGTAGAGTCGGCCGTTGTCGTCGAGCAGCTTGAGAATCAAGGTGCTGAGGGTGCCTTTGAGTAGCTCGCTTGAATACATGATTCAAAGATGCATAAGAAATCTATGTAATACCTAATCAAATTAGGCATATAAATATAATCTGCTGTAAATCAGGCAGATACTTTTTCCAGCCGGAAGCCTGCCCCCATCCGAAGCACACCCTCGCGCACCAACCGCTGGATGACGACCGGCCGCTGGGTGGGTGTGCCGCTACTCAGTTGGGCCAGCACCTCGCCATACCCTTTGGGCCCCGCCGCCAGTAGCGCTAAGATTTCGGCCACCAGTGTGGCATCGGTCTGGGTGGGGGCCGCACGGCGTTTGGGCGTGTGCCGCCCGCTGCAGATGTCACACTTGCCGCAGGGCTGGGCCAGTGTTTCGCCAAAGTAGGCCGATAGCTGCACCTGTCGGCAGGTGGTGGTATCGGTGGCGTAGCGCAAGAGGTGCTGCAACCGGTTTTCGGCCAATGCCTGCTGCTGCGCCTGGTGGTGCCACCCCAAGCGGGCTGATGTAAGCCGGTGGTAGGGCTGTAGGTAGCGCAGGTACGTTTGGCGCTGGGCGCCGCGTACGCTGAGCAGGCCCAGCTTGGCCAGGTAGGTAAGTTGCTGGGCCAGCTGCGCGGGCATCAGGCCTGTGGTTTCGGCCAGCTTGCCGGGGTGGTAGGGGCAGGGTTGCACAAAGGCCTCGCCACCCACCTGGCGCAAGAGCCCCTCGATAAGCGGGGCGAACTGCTCGTGCCGATGGGTGTAGTCGCGCAGGGCCTAGGGGGCGGCCTTGAGGTATATGGTGGGGTTGGGGCTGTAGTCGGCGAGCACTTGCACGAGCTGCCGCTGCTCGAGCACCCGCAGCGCCGAGGCCACCACCCGGGGGCTGAGCGCAAGCCCCGTGGCAAGTGCTTCGGGCTCGAAGGCCACCAGCTCGTGCGGCTGCTCGCCCAGGGGCAATTGGTGCACGTGGGCCAGGTGTTCGTACACGGCCACCACCTGGTCGTAGGTCGGGAACCGCTCGGTGAGCTGCAGTTCGGCCCGGCGCACTTCGCCGGGGCTGTAGAGCAGGGCGCAGAAGGCCACCTTGCCGTCGCGGCCCGCACGACCGGCCTCCTGGTAGTAACTCTCCAGGTCGGGCGGCAGATCCCAGTGCACCACTAGCCGCACGTCGGGCTTATCAATGCCCATACCAAAGGCGTTGGTGGCGACCAAGAGGCGGATCTCTCCGCGCAGCCAACGTTCCTGTAGCTCGGTGCGCTGGGCAGCGGGCAGGCCCGCGTGGTAGGCGCCGGTGGCCTCGCCGGTTTGCGCCAGCCGCTGGGCCAGGGCCGCGGCCCCTTTGCGCGAGCGCACGTACACCAGCGCCGAGCCTTTCACCTTCTGCACCACCTCGAGCAGTTTGCCAAAGCGGTCTTCTTCATACAGCACCAGGTAGCGCAGGTTGGGCCGTGCAAACGAGTGCACAAACCGGGCGGGGCTCTGCAGGCCCAGTTGCTCGGTGATGTCGAGCTGAACGCCCGGCGTGGCCGTGGCCGTTACCGCCAGGGTGGGCACCTTGGGGATGACCTC
>JANRLA010000111.1:0-3582 GCA_033763015.1 Bacteroidia bacterium | reverse complement strand
AATCCCTAGCCCCGAACGCGGTCTACGACCGACTGAAACCGCACCTCTCGAAGTCTGACAGCAACAAGCTGTCGTTTAAAGACGTCGAGCGGTGGACCCTAGCGGCACAACCCTAGCCGACCTAGCCCTGCAACCTTTACCCGCCCCGCTCATGCGCGCCGACGAAGAAACGACCCTGCCCGAACCGGTACCCCCTACCGCGCCTGAGGAGTTAACCCCCGACCTACAGCTCAGTACGGGCGTAGAACCTATCGAGCTACCCACCGATGCGCAGCCCGAGGGTATGGCCGAGGCCCCTGCACAAGTGCCCGCCGAACCCCCAGTTTTGGCCGAGCTGGCTGTCGAGATCCCCGACGAAGTACCCGATGCGGTAACCGAGCCGGTTCTGGCCGAGGCCCATGAGGAGGATTCTACCGCCGAGTTGCAGCGCCAGCAGGAGACCCAAGTACAGGCCGTCCTCAGTCAGGTGCTCGACAACCCCGACACCGACTACGAGACTCTTCTACTGCAGGCCAACCCCCAGGAGTTAGTCATCCTGGTAGAGGCCTTGGCCAGTCGGCCCATCGACCGGGCTACGCTTCGGGTAGTGGCCATTGCCAAGAAGCAGTTCGACAGCCTGTTCGCACAATCGCTCGGCGATACCAATGCCCGCCTCGAGCAGGCAACGGGCCTGGGCGATACAGAGACTGCCGAGGCCGCGAAGCTGGAAAAGGCAGCCCTTACCACGTATTCGCAGCGCTTTAGCCGCGCCCTGTTGCAGTACAACAAGAAGCGCCAAGCCTGGGAAGAGGCCCAGACCGTTGAGCGTGAGGCCAACGCTAAGCACAAACGCGAACTGCTCGACCAACTGCGCGAGGTGGTCCGCAGCGAACAGGTGCAGGCCATCAACAAGGTCCGCGAAATCCAGAAGAAGTGGCGCGACGTAGGCCCGGTGCCCCACACCGAGTTTGAAGACATCAATGAGTCGTACCGGGCACTGCTCGACCAGTATTACAACCTGCGGGCCCAGTACAATGAGCTGCTGGAGCAGGACCGCAAGTACAACCTGGCCGAAAAGGAGCGGCTCATCGAGGAGTTAGAGGCCATCTGCGAGTCGCTGGAAGACGAGACGGATACTGCCCTGTGGCAAGAAGCCGCCAACCGTGTCACGGCCTTACACGACGCCTGGAAACACGTTGGGGCCATCCCGCGCGAGGAGACCGAGTCGACGTGGGAGCGGTTTAAGGCCGCTACTGACCGGTTCTACGAACTGCGTAGGGGGTTCTTTGAAACCCGCGACGAGCAGCGCGCTGAAAATACCGAGCTCAAACAGGCCCTGGTCGCCGAACTGCTGCCCTTTGGGGCCTTTGCCGCCACAACAAAAGAAGCCTGGCAGCAGGCATCAGAGGCGGTGCAAGCCCTGCAAGAGCGCTGGCGCCTCATTGGCCCTGCCAAGCGCGACGTTGGCAAGCAGCTCTTCAAGACCTACCGCGATACACTGAACGGCTTCTACAAGCAGCGTTCAACGTTCTTCGAGAGTCTGAATGCTGCGCGCGGAGGCCTCCTGGCCCAGAAGCAAGCGCTGCTCGAGCAGGCCGAAGCCCTCGAAGCCCTCCACGCTACCGAGGACCTGACCAGCCTGGCCGAAAAGTACAAGGCCCTGCAGCGCGAGTGGAAGAAGACCGGGCTAGACGACTACCGCGATGCCCGTAAGCTTGCCAAGAAGTTCCGAAAGCTTTGCGATACCTTCTTCGGCAAGCTCAAACAGAGCTACGCCGACCAGCACGCCCAGGAGCTTGACAATCAGGCCAAAAAGGAGGCCATCCTCGAAGCACTGGAGCGCCTGACCGAGCAACCCGCCCCCGAAGGGGTGAACGTGGCTGCCGAAGCCCGCCGCCTACAGGGTGAATGGGAGGCCATTGGCCACGTACCGTTCAAGGCCAAAGACAAGCTCTACACCCGCTACCGCAACGCGCTGGGTAAGCTGGGGGCCAACGCAGAGCCCGAGCACCGTGGCAAACGCGAAGGCGGTCCCCCCCGGGGCCCCAAGTACGGTGGCGGCGGCGGTGGGGGCCACCACAAAGGCGGGCACGGCCAAAGCCATGGGCCGCAAGACCCCGACAAGCGCCGGATTGTCGGCCAGCTCAAACGGGTCGAAGAGACCATCCAACAGTACGAGAACAACATCCTGTTTATCTCGAAAGGCAAGGCTGGCGATACCCTCAGGGCCGAAATCAATGCCAAAATCGAGGCCGCCCGGCAAGAGTACCAGCAACTCGAGCGGGAACTCAAGGCCCTAGACGCCCCTAAGCCAGAGTAACCCCCCGCAGCCCATACGCCAGGAACGGAAAACGGGGGCCACTGGCCCCCGTTTTCCGTTAGGTACTGCCCCCTGGCTAGTAGCGCAGGTGGCGGAGCGTAAACGTGCGGCCCAGGTAGGTCAGGCGCACAATGTACTGTCCGGGTGCGGCCTTCGTGAGGCGGCTCAGTACCAAGGCCCGCACTTCGGTGTAGGCGCCCGTCTGGCTCAGCAGTACTTGACCGTTGGTGCCCACCACCTGTACGCCCACCTTGGCATTGGCGGGGATGTCGGCGCCCGTGGCCCCAAACTCAAGCTGGCTGCTCGTGCTGGGGTTGGGGTCTAGGTACCAGCTTAGCTCGCCGCCTACCTCAATGGTGCGCGAGAGGGTGGCAGTACCGTCGTAGTCTACTTGGCGTAGCCGGTAGTACACCCTGGTTATAGGGGCCTCGCCGTCGGTGTAGGTGTACCGGGTTTCGGTAGTGGTGGTGCCACTGCCGGCAACGGTGCCGATGGTCTGGTAGCCTTCGAAGCTTGGGGATAGGGCGCGCTGGACCTCGAAACGGTCGTTGTTGAGCTCGCTGGCGGTATTCCAGGCCAGGGCCACTCCGTTTTCTACGCGCTCGCCGCTAAAAGAGAGCAGCTCGATGGGCAGCGAATTGATGGGGTCATTGCTGCCAATTGCAAACGGGCTGAAGGTGGTTACGATACCCGAGCGCACACGGCCAGCCGTCTCATCGCCACCGTGGCTTACACCCCCTTCGTTTACCCAAGCACCGTTGGTGATTGGGGTTGCGCCACCTACGGGTGCGGTGGTCACCCAATGGGCAACGCGGGCATTTGTGAACGAAGCCCCTAGGTCAGAACCACTCGCGAAAGTTTCGGCAGCCCAGTGCAGCTCGATGCTGGCGGGTTCGGTGCCGCTGATGTCGTAGTATTCCTGGCTCGAGACGTTCGCAAGCTGATTGCCGCCGCTGTTGTTGGGGTCGTTAGACGTCTGGTCGAGGTACATAAACTCGTCGCCAACCCTGAAGTCTGCGGCAGTGGGGTCACTGGCGAAGAATTCGGCCGTGTAGCTGGTCGCTGTTACGGCGTTAGGGGCAACCACCACGTTGCGGTACCGCCCGCCATCGCCGATGGGGAAGGCGTAGTCGGCCGTTGCGTTCGTGGCACGTGTAAGTGCGCCATCTACGTATGCCGTCGCAGAACCGCCGACGATAGCGCCGGTAGCTGGGTTGTTTACTTGCACGAAGAAGCCGATAGGCTGTTCCAGTACCCCCTCGCTAAGCGTGAGCGTACCTGCT
>JANRLA010000110.1:0-40161 GCA_033763015.1 Bacteroidia bacterium | reverse complement strand
GGCTCAGGGTGGCTAGTGTACGGCCCGTACTGGGGTCTAGGCGTTGCCAGGGGCCGCCCACGGCACGGGCCAGGGGCCCAGCCGGTAGGTAATGGGCCAGGGCAAGGTCGGGGCGGGCCCAGCGCTGTGCGCCATCCCCCGAATACAGGTACAGCCCCCCGGCGATGGGCATATCGGTTGGGTGGTAACCCCCCAGGAGCAGCCCTTCGGGCCAGTGGGCCAGCAGGCTGCACCAATAGGCTTCGGGCCCCTCAAAGGCATCGGCCACGGGGGCCAGCTCGGGCAGCGTGAGCACCCCAAACCGGGCTTGGCGTGGGCTTTCGGTGCGCAGCTCGACCGCCAGGCGGGTGCACGCAGGGTCGGGCAGCACCTGAAACAGCTTACCCGGCAGGCGGCGGCGGTTCATGCGGGGGTGGGCTTGGGGCCGTACTGCTCATGCGCCATACGCGCAGGATGCGCTCGTTGGGCGACTGCATGTCGGTAGGCAGCAGGGGTTCGGGGTTGTCTTCGTCGGGCGTATCGTGCTCGTCTTCCCAACTGTAGCGCACGGGGGCCGGCCGGTCGTAGCGTCGGTAGCGCAGCGCCAGAAGGGCCCCGGCAAGCCCGCCGTAGAGGTGCCCCTCCCAGCTGGTGCCCACCGGCTGTAGGGGGGTCATGCCCCAGAGCAGGCCGGGGCTTAAAAAGACCACGATGAGCGCCACAGCAATGGCCCCTTTGTCGAGCCGCACCAGGCCCGAGACCAGCAAAAACGCCTCAATGCCATAAATGAGCCCACTGGCACCGATGTGCACGCAGCAGCGCCCAAACACGTACACGCCCAGCCCCCCCACCAGCACCACCCACAGCATGACCCGCAGCGCCACCGTAGGGTAAATGGCCAGCAGGATGAACACCCCCACCCCTAGCCCCAGGGCGTTGGCCGCCAGGTGTTCCAGGTCGGCGTGCACAAACACCGTGCTTACGATGCCCACCCAGCCCAGGGGTTGCCGGGGCCGGATGCCCAGCCACTCGGGTGCGCCCCCCAGCGCCCAACCGATGACCGATGCCCCCACCACCAGCGCCAGCACCAGGGCAGTGGCCCAAAGAGTGCGCTGAAAGAGCGTGTCATGGCCCTGCCCCTCGGGCATAGGCCCGCCCGGCAGGGGGGCCGAATCGAGGGACGGGAAAACCGACATACCGCTACTGAACGCCGCCCCTGGGCTTAGGGTTGCTTCGCACGGGGCACCCATTTCACTTCCTCAGTGCCCTGGCGGTGGGTTAGCACCCGGCCGTAGACGAAGAACCAGTCCGATAGCCGGTTCAGGTACTGCACCACCAGGGGGTCTACCCCCGACTGCGCCTGCAGCCCCACCACCAGCCGTTCGGCCCGGCGGCAGACTGTGCGGCAGAGGTGGGCCAGGGCGTTGGCACGGTCGCTGCCCGGCAGCACGAAGTGCTTGAGCTCGGGCAAAAAGGCCGTAAAAGTGTCGATCGAGACCTCGAGCACCTTGATGTCTTGCGCCTCTAGGTCGGGCCTGAAGGCTTTGCTGTCCTCGCCTTCAACCGCCAGGCTTGCCCCGATGGTAAAGAGGTGGTGTTGAATCTGCTGCAAAAAGCCACGCTCCTCGGCGGCGGCGGCTTCGGTGGCCAAGAGGCCAATGACGCTGCTCAGCTCGTCTACTGTGCCGTAGGCTTCAATGCGCAGGTGGTGCTTCGGTACCCGGCCACCCCCCAAGAGGCTCGTTGTGCCGCCATCGCCCTTGCGGGTGTAGATTTTCATAGAAGTACCGTGATTCGAATCGTTGCGCTTGAATGCAATTTGCTTTGATTTGCGCGAAGAACGAAAACTGAGTTGCGGAATTTCATTAGTACGCCAATAACACGCATAACCCTACGGCAACACAATGAAAGACACCTGTATAAAAGTATTATTTATTTCCGAAACAAATTTCATATGGCAAAATGATCTTTTCTTGTCCCTTGACAAGTTTGATAATTTTGCACTTTCGCCTTCTAATACCAGTATTCCTACGTTCAAAAACCCCTATCAATTACCAGAAGCCGAGCGCGCCGATGTTGCTGTGGTGTGCAGTAACTGGCTTCAGGTCTTGTACCGAGATCACCCAGCTGAAGCGCGCTCTACGTTGGAACAGCTGCGTCAAAGAGTTGATCGGTTGGTTATCCTAGAGGGCTTTTATGCCTTTCACTTATTGGCCCCACCTGAAGCTATCGAGTTAGCCGACCTGGTCATTAAGGCACAGGGCCTGTACCGCGACCGGGCACTCTACAACCGCGAAGTAGGCGCACTTTACCCGGGTCTTACTTCCTGGCAAAATAGCCCAACCGCAGCCGTGTTGCAGTACACCCCCGCTCAGTTGGACAAACTGAGGCCCGGAGCCCCCTGCATGTTGGGCGCTGCACACACCATACGCCGCCGTAGCCGAAAGGTCCACCGAATCCCCCTTCAAAAACGCCTGGTGTACGCCACGCTGGATAGGCTGCTGGGGCAGGCGTACCGGCTGGGTAGCCGCTCGTTTCGCTCTTCGTACGAAGTACACGCCTTGGGCTCACTTACCCACATACGTAGGCTTGAGCTTGTCAGACGCCTCAAGCAACTGGGCGTTAGCGGTGACTTTAGCCTCACTATACCCAAAAATCGGTGGGTGTTTGGCATTGACTATTACCCACACACCCTCACCTCGCTGGATTCCCTGACCGAGGCCAGGATCCAAGCCCTCCAGTCAGAGCTCGACTCACTAGGGGTTAAATCGTTACGCTTCAACCGGCTGGAATACCTGGTACGGATGCTCCAACACCAGTTGGTTGCTGCCCCTTCTGGCTATGGTGAACTTAGCTTCCGGATAGCTGAGGCTTGGGCAATGGCCAAAGCCGTGCTGGTAGAAGACCTCTCGCACGTCGAAATCCAGTTCCCCATCGCCGACCGGCGAAACGCCCTGTACATCAAGCCCGACTACAGTAACCTCGAGCAGCTCATCCAGGAACTGCGCTCGGGCGCTATCGATGCCCTGGCCCTAGGTCAGCAGGCACACACCGACTGGGTTGCGTACTGCCAAAAGATTCCCCAAGAACTACACCGGCTCTATGTAGCCCCCATCCAGCAGCTGGTTATTGGCTGAGTGGCACCACTATCTAAGAGCGTTCTGGGCGCATTCGTCATCGACAGGCCGCAGGGTAACCCGTAATCTGTGGGTGCGGATACAGCTCCACCGCTCGCCATCCCCCGCCTCGCCGCCTGATGCGCAGCCGAAGGGCACCTTTTGTACCTGTAGAGGGCTCCAGTCTGAAGTCGCTCTTTCGTGTATAAGCCACATCGGTGGGCCAGTAGAGGCGCACCTGGTGCTGTGCGCGTGTAGTATCTAACCGTACTTCGGTAACGGTTGTGCTGTCAATCACCAGCTCGAGTAGCCTGCCTCGTTGTACTAGTGTATCGGAGTGCTCGTAGGTGTACACCATTTTTTTGCTGGCCGCCAGAATACGTGCTCTGACCTCGGGTGGTACGCGGGTAGTATCGATGGGGAATTGCAAGGTGGCCAGCTGTGAGTCGACGATAGCGCCAGAATTCCGAACCGTTGTACGCTCCTTCAGCGAGAGCGTCAGTTGGCCCGTGCTGTCAAGCAGCCCGCCACCATCGTTGTCGCCAGTGTCAAAATTGAGCCGCACGTAGGCCCCACGTAGGGGCCTCAAGGTATAGGGGTCATGGTAGCCCCGCACCAGCAGGCTGCCAGGTCTCTGGGGCGTGGGTGTGCCGGTTGCTTGCTACCAGACAAGGCGCAGCCAGAAACCCCAGGGTCGCCAGGTCGGCGCCCCCATTCCACTCCACCCGAAACTCGCCTTCCCCCGTAACCCGGTTGCTGCTGGCCACCCAAACCGCGCTGGAATCGCAGTACACCAGCAGCGCCCCTACCCCGGGCCGGATGACCATCAGGGCCGTATCGGCGGCCGTGACGGCGCGGTAGGTCGTTACCTCCGGGCTCGTGGGCATTATGCGTAGACTACCACAGCCCAGCAGCAAACCCCAGCCCAGCAGCAGCAGGCTAGAGTGCTTGAGCCTCATGGGTGAACACAGATTCGGGGGCATCGCCCGTGTTAAGCGTGCCCGCAGTTTCGATCAGCGCGATTTTACACACCTGGGTTGCCTTCGGGCAATGCTCCACCCCTTTAGGCACCACAATGCACTCGCCTGCTCGCAGGGTTTCGGTACGGTCACGAAACTGGAGGTCAAATTCACCTTCCAGCACCCAGAATAGCTCATCGGTGTCGGGGTGGCTGTGCCAAACGAACTCACCCACAAACTGCACCACCTTGAGCTCCTGCCCATTGAACCGGGCTACAATGCCCGGCTGCCAGTAGCCACTTAGCTGCGCCAGTTTGGCCGCTAGATCAACTTTGGTTTCCAAAACTCTATGCCTGTTTGACCTAGCCGATCCGCATTTCGGGTACTTCGGCGTGCACCAGGAGGGGGGCGCCGGTCTTGGCCACAATCTCCTCGACCGAGACGCCGGGGGCCCGTTCGCGCAGCACAAAGCCCTGGGTGTGTACCACATCTACCACCGCCAGGTCGGTTACCACCCGGCGCACGCAGCTAACACCCGTGATGGGCAGGTTGCAGCGCTTGAGCAGCTTGGGGCTGCCGTCTTTCGCCGTGTGGGTCATGGCCACAATGATGTTCTTGGCGGCGGCCACCAGGTCCATGGCCCCGCCCATGCCTTTTACCATGTGGCCGGGAATCTTCCAGTTCGCAATGTCGCCGTGCTCAGACACCTCCATCGCGCCCAGCACAGTGAGGTCTACCTTGCCCGCGCGGATCATGCCAAACGACACGGCGCTGTCGAAGAACGCCGAGCCCGGCAGGTAGGTCACGGTCTGCTTACCGGCGTTGATGAGGTCGGGGTCTACTTCGCTATCGGTCGGGAAGGGCCCGATGCCCAGCAGGCCGTTTTCGCTTTGCAGGACAATGTCCATGCCCTGGGGCACGTAGTTGGCCACCAGCGTCGGGATGCCGATGCCCAGGTTGACGTAAAAGCCGTTCTGCAGCTCCTGCGCAATCCGCTGCGCGATTTGGTTTTTGTCGAGTGGCATGGTTGCGTGTCGTTTGACTACCCTTTGCGTACGGTGCGTTGTTCAATGCGTTTTTCGTAGCCCGCACCCTGGAAGATGCGCTGCACGAAGATGCCGGGCGTGTGGATCAGGTTGGCGTCGAGCTCGCCCACCGGCACCAGCTCCTCCACCTCGGCAATGGTGACGCGGGCAGCCCCGGCCATCACGCCGTTAAAGTTGCGGGCGGTGTAGTGGTAGATGAGGTTGCCGGCGGTATCGCCCTTCCAGGCTTTCACGATGGCAAAGTCGGCCACGAAGGCGTGCTCAAGCACGTACTGCTTGCCGCCAAAGGGTCGGGTTTCTTTGCCCTCGGCCACCTCGGTGCCGTAGCCAGCGGGCACGTAAAACGCTGGTATGCCGCACTGGGCCGCGCGGCAGCGCTCGGCGAGGGTGCCCTGGGGGATGAGCTCGACCTCGAGCTCACCGCTGAGCAGCTGGCGCTCGAACTCGTCGTTTTCGCCCACGTAGCTGCTGATCATCTTCTTCACCTGGCGGGTTTTCAGCATGAGCCCGATGCCGAAGTCGTCTACGCCCGCGTTGTTCGAAATGCACGTCAGGCCCCGGGTGCCCTGGGCCAAGAGGGCGCTGATGCAGTTTTCAGGAATGCCGCAGAGCCCAAAGCCCCCCAGCATGAGTACGGCCCCATCGGGGATGTCGGCCACCGCCGCGGCGGCTCCGGCTACCACTTTGTTGATCATCGGCGCAGATTAGATGTGGCCTCAAGATAGGTGGGGTAAGATGCGAAGCGAGAACCTAACGGAATACAATACCCGAGGTTCACAATTTCTTCACATAAAGGCAACGTGCACTAACTCGAAGCATTAACCATGTACCGATATGATTGTGCAAAGAATAAGATATGGTTAATCCACCAGAGCTACACTTTGATAGATCTAAGATATTCTATCCCATAGTTATGCCAGCGCTTGTTTACTTACATGGGTTTTCGGATTTAGCGCTAAGGCAATTTATAAATATGTCATTAAATGACCCAAACAGCCTAAATGAGGTCAAAAATATAAAGAATGAAAATCTTATAAATACTATTTTAGAAGGAATAAAGAAACACCCTCTTCCATCCGTAGGTATTTTTAGCGAAATATCAGTGCCGCACACCTCTAAAGTTAAAATGTGGGTCGATGCTTTGGCAAGCGAAGTATTTAATAATTTAGATTATTTATTGCCATATCTTTCAGATTATGTATCCAAAGTAATAGTTGATTGCCATGATGCTCTCATAAAAAAGGTAAAAGCTGTTGACGTGGATCCTATTAATAATTTTTTTATCATGCTAGAAATGCATCAGCCCATGGCGGATCTTTTAACATTACTACCCGTAAAAGGTTTCCTGCTATATAGAGAGGAATTGAAATTATCGAATCAGACAATGGAAAAAGGCTAATTGGAAACAAACAAAAAACAGCAGGAGGCCAAGCCAGTAAAATTATGATGGGAGATGTGCTTTTATTGATTTGGGATATAGAACAAATCTACGGTGACAACCTGAATGTTTAATTTTATTATAGCCAAATTTGATTATTGTCTGAATAATTTATTTTTATTTCGATTTTATTTTATGATTTGTATTCTTGTATAAATAAATATTCGAGTAGTATCAGAAAATTTAGATATTTTTGATTGCTTTGAGTGGCTAATTAGATAATTCCTCACTTACAGCCACACGCCAATGCCAAACTGCCAATCGAGGCGGCTACGACGCAATGGGGCCTGTGGGTCGGGCGTGGCAAACGTGGGGTCGTCGAGCTGCAGGTGCCGCCCTTCCAGGCGCAAAAAGCTGGTGGGGGTGGGCTTGTACTCCAGCTGGGCGGTGCCGCCCCACCCCCTCACCTGGGGGCTGAGCATACCTGCGGGGTCGTGGTAAAACTCACCCCGCAGCGCCAGGCCCCATTGGGGCGTGAACTGCACCTTGGCTTGGGCCTGGCCCGCGCGCACGGTTCTCAGGCCCCGGGTAGGGGTGGCGGCCTCGGCCCCGTAGTCGTACTGAGCCTTGAAACTGAGCCACCGGGTGGGGGTTACCACGGCCACGGTATTGGTGTAGGTGCGCAGGACCTCGGCGCTATCGGTGGGTTGCTCGTTGCCCACAATGCCGCTGGTGTAGAGTGTTAGCCAGTCGGTAGCCAGCCACGTAACGAGCCACCCACCGCTCAGGCTGCGGTTGTAGTCTTCGAAGGTGTTGTAGCCATTCAGGCCGTGCAGTTGGAGCTGGAGCTTGGGCGTCGCGTCCCAGGTCAGCTTTACGCCTGCCTGGAGGAAGGGCTCGTAGTACGTGACCAGTGCCAACGAGCTGATCCAGTTGTCGCGCGGGAAAATGGCCTCGCCCCCAATGTGGGTCATGAACAGCCCCGCATCTACCCAGAGCGTGTTCGCCAGGCGTACCCCGGCGTTGGCCTGCTGCAAGAGGCCGTTGGGCGTCACGGGGTCCCACCCCTGTTCGCGTACCCCACCAGTGTGCAGGGTGACCAGTCCCCTGAAACGCTCGCCCGAAAGCCGGGCCGAAATCTGGGCCGTATTGATGCCAAACTGCTCGTTGCGGTAGCCGGGGGTGGCCAGCTCGCGGGTGCCATCGGGCAGGGCCTGGCGGTTCTGGCCGGCGTAGTAGGCGTCTACGTACAGGTCTACCGACACACGTAAGCGGTGGTCCAACGAATCGATTACCGCCAGCAGCAAACCCTCGTTTTCGGGCACGGCCACACTCGGGAAGCGCCCCTCATCGTGCGGCACCGGTACTTTCTGCACCACCTCGCCGTTGGGGGCCAGGTACTCCAGGGTGTCGGTTTCGGCGGTGCCCGGCAGGTACAGCACGAACACGGTGTCGCGCCGCTGCACCACCACGGTATCGTGGCGTACCAGGGTAAGGGTGTCGCGCACATTGGGCACTGGCACCGGCGGGGTGGGCGCCACAGTGGGCTGTGCGGTGGGGATGCGCCACACCCAGCCGTCTAGCCGGTACCGGGCCGCTAGGGCCGCACGTGCGCTATCGGCCGCCGCCAAGGCGGTAAAGTACCCGTAGGTAAGGCGGTACACCTCGCGGCCCTTGACTTCTACACGCACCAGGTCGAGTGCCAGGCCCCGTCCGGCCAGCACACGCGTCTGGGCCTGGGCAAACGCCTGACTTTGGTAGCTGCCCACCACTACTGTAAATGCCTCTTGGCAAAAGAGGGACTGGGCGCAGAAAAAAGGGAGCAACGCAAGCGCCCAGCGAACCGTCATGACCCCCCAAAGTTGGGGCCAAAACCAAGCCTAGGAAAGGGCCCAAAGCCCACTCTCCGTCGAACTCTGGCGCAGCCGAGGTAAACCCCAGCGACCCTCAGTCGTTGAGCTGAAACCGGATGGGTTGCCGCACCAGGCAGGCCACAGGCTGCCCACCCGCCCAGCCCCTCGAGAAGCGCAGCATCGCCAGGTGGGGCCGCGTGGCAGCCTCGAACTCGGGGTGGTCGGTACGCACTACCACGGCTTTCTCGAGTACCCCTTCCTTCGTAATCCAGAACTCGTAAACGATCTCGCCCGAGATGCCCTCGCGCGCCAGCGCGCGCGGGTATACCAGGCGGCTGTAGAAGGCAGGCAGGTTTAAGACCCGGGGCACGGAATCGAGGAAAATGGGCGGAGTGTCAGTCTCGGTGGTGTCGTCTACCACGGTTACCCGTACCTGCGCTGCCACCGGGCCACCCGGCAGCGTGCCAACTACCCCTAGGGCAAGTACCACCACTAGCCACCGCACCAGCCGTCTGTTCATAGCGCAAAGCTAGGCACGGGTTGCTCGCCCAATCTTGGGCCCCTAGCCGAGGTCTGAGCTGGGGGTTGGGTTAATATTGTGGTGCATGTTGCACGTTCGCTTCCTCCTCGCAGTGGGTCTTTTAGCAGCCAGTGCCGCACCCCACGGTTTGGCCCAGGGCCGCTCGCTGCGCCCCGTGAAATTTGGCACCGCCGTAGAACTGCGGGGCACACAGCGCCCTGAGACCACCTACCGGGTGCGTTTTGTCCACCGCATGAACCAGACCTACCTGTGCGTGGGCATCCCCATTGCACAGGCCACCGTGCCCGCCCCTACCGAAGACACCCTCTACCGGCCGCTCAGTGGCCTGGTGGCCCCCGGCGGCCCCGCGGGCGTCTGGCTGCTGGAGCTGGCCACCGATACCCTCGAGGGCACCCAGTGGGAAGACCGCCACAAGCTGGTGTTCTACTACCAGGGCTACCAGTACCTGGGCTACATGCTGCGGCTGGGCAATGCCCGTCGGCTAGTGGAGGCTGGCCCCCTGGTGCGCCTGCACTTCGATGCCTGCCGACGCTACCGCTGCCACTACACCACCGAAACCCACAGCACCGAGGTGGGCGCCTCGGGCGAGCGGCTCCTCACGACCTCTGACCCCTACCCCCACTGGCTCGAAGAAGACGTTTACCTAAACGACGAAACGCTCACACTTACCCCCGCCGACTACGCCACCCTACTCGCCGACCTGAAGCGGTTTGAGGGGATGTAGGGCTATCGCGAAAAGCGAATCGGCACTGTAACCCAGCGGGAAATGGGCTCGCCTTCCTGTATCCCTGGTGTAAACCGAAGTATGTTGATGCTTGATTCAACAATACCAATAAGATATCGATTGGGTGCCCTTAATGTTCTATATCGAACAATGGTGCCATTTGTATCGATCAAAACTCTAATCACAACTGTACCGCCAAAGTATTCAGTTGGAATATTTTTTGCCTTAAGTGTATCTGATAGTTCGCTTAGATTCAAGGGCGCTGGCTCCTTATCGACTATAATGTAAGCATCAATGGCCGGGGATATCTTGACCATCCTATCTTTAGAAAGCGGAGCAATTTTTAAGTACTTTTCAAAAAATTGATTTACCTCTGTGAAGTCAGAATTCGTTCTCTGACTTGAAATCTTAACAGCTACTAGGCTTCGACCAATACTGTACACACGCCCACCTTGGGCAGATCGGACAGAATCTACAACCCCATTCGAAGTCACAAGAAAAAGATGTTTGTCTTCGAGTACTACTTGTGCCGTCCAAAAATCGCCCTGCAAAACACACGGATACACCTGTCCTGTCAGTGAATCAACTATCTGCAAGTTTTCGATAGGAGTAACCTTGTACTTTTTCGTGGTGCAATCCACCGGAAGTACTGACAGGAGCTGCGCTGTAGCATTTGACGCACCACAGGTGAATGCAACCCAGAGCCAAAGCGGGAGCAGGTGTTTCATGGCTACAAGATATACTCGCTCAGTTCGCGCTGCTTGACCAGGCGGGCCAGTTTGGTGCGAACGAAGTCGGCGTCAATGGCAAAGTGCGGCGTGGGATCGAGGTCAGGCACGGTGAACAGGATGAAGTCGAGCAGGTTGCTCATCACGGTGTGCAGCCGCCGGGCCCCGATGTTCTCCACCTCCTGGTTTACCTGAAACGCCGTCCGCGCGATTTCATCGAGCGCATCGTCGCTAAAGGTCAGCTGTACGCCCTCGGTCTCGAGCAGCGCCTGGTACTGCTTGGTAAGGGCGTTGCGGGGGTGCTTGAGGATCTTGACGAAGTCGACTTCGGTGAGCGGCTGCAGCTCGACACGGATCGGGAAGCGGCCCTGCAGCTCCGGGATCAGGTCAGAGGGCTTGGCCATGTGGAACGCCCCAGCGGCAATGAACAACACGTGGTCGGTCTTTACCGGGCCGTACTTGGTGTTTACCGTGCTGCCCTCGACGATGGGCAGTAGGTCGCGTTGCACACCCTGGCGGCTCACGTCGGGGCCACCCTGATTGGCGCCCCGGCTGGCCACTTTGTCAATCTCGTCAATGAAGATGATGCCGCTCTGCTGGGCTTTGTCCAGGGCCTCGCGCTGCACGGCGTCCATGTCAATGAGCTTCTGGGCCTCTTCTTCGATGAGCAGCTCCTTGGCTTCGGCGACGGTGGCTTTGCGCTTTTTGCGGCGCTTGGGCATCATGTTCTGTAGCATGTCTTGCAGCCCGTCCATCCCTTCCATGCCCCCAGGGCCCATCACCTGCACGTTGGGGGTGGGCACGTTGACCTCGATTTCGACCTCGCGGCCATTGAGCTCGCCCCGGCGCAGCATCTCGCGGAATTTCTCACGCGTCCGGGTGTACTGCTCGTCGTCGGCACCGCTAGCGCCCAGGCTAAAGCCCGAACCTAGAGGCTTGCCCCCCGGCGTACGCGGCAACAGCAGGTCGAGCAGTTCGTCTTCGGCGCGCTGGGCGGCTGCTTCGCGCACCTGAGTCATGCGCTGGGCGCGCACGCGGGCCACGGCCTGCTCGGCCAGGTCGCGCACCATGCTCTCCACGTCACGGCCCACGTAGCCGACCTCGGTAAACTTGCTGGCCTCGACTTTGACAAAGGGCGCGTCGGCAAGCTCGGCCAGGCGGCGCGCACTCTCGGTCTTGCCCACGCCCGTCGCGCCGATGAGCAGGATGTTGTTGGGCACGATTTCGCGCCGCATCTCGGGCGCTACCCGCAGCCGGCGGATGCGGTTGCGCAGGGCGATGGCCACGGCCTTCTTGGCCTCCTGCTGGCCCACGATGTACTTGTCGAGCTCGGCCACGATCTGGCTCGGCGTAAGGTCTTGAACGGGGGCGGTGGGTTGGGCCATGGGGCGTGGGGCGTCGGTACACTGCGGGCCGACGGGGCTACGCCATCAGATTCTGCGCCAGCCCGGGGGGCCTGACACGCTGGCAGGAGCGGCGGGCCCCGCCGGGGTAGCAGCCTGTCGGGCCCCCTCGGCGATATGGGCGCTACAAGCAGGGCTATGCCCAGATTAACCTTAACTCACTCAGGCTGCGTATGTGGGCGGTAGAGCCGGTAGTCGCCGGTAACGATGCCTACGAGCAAGTGTGCTGTACGGGGGTTAAAGGCCAAGGTATACGGCTCGTCGGCGAAGTCGTCAATCCGTAGCACTTCGGCACCCCGCTGCCAGTCCCACATCCGCAGGGTATAATCATAACTGCAACTGGCCAGCCGGTCGCCAGATGGCGAGAAGGCCAGCCCCGCAGTGTAGTTCTCGTGTCCACTGAGCACTGCCAGCGGAGTCGCGGCGGTCGGTTGCCAAAGGGCAATTAGCCCATCTTGACCTGTCGAGGCTGCGATGCCTTTGCCAGGGTGCCAGGCCAAGCGGTTTGCCACACCCGTGTGGCGCCAGGCCTTGGGCGTCAGGGTATCGGCCCCGGGCTGCCAGCTGTACAGGCGGCCCGTGCGGCCCGCCAGCAATAGCCAACCAACGTCTGGGCCCACCACGAGATCGTAAAAGCTCTCCTGGGCCTGGGCAAGCCGGCGGGTTTCGGCCCAGCGGCCCTCGGCGCGCCCAAATACCCTGATATCGGGGCCTACAGCCACAAGCTGAGTACCCGAAGCCGCCCACCGGACCATGTTGTACCGCCCCGAAGCGACCGGGAGGCTATCAAGGGTCACGAACCGGGTGCAGTCCCAGATACGGCACCAACCATCGTCGCCCACCGATGCCACCCAAGGCTCTGTGGGGTGGAAGTCAAACCCCACCACATCGGCGGTATGCCCTCGGTACTGCCCCAGCTGCCTGGGCTCCCCATCGGTTGCAAGCACCGTCACGACCGGGTCGCTGCTGCAAAGTGCCGCATACCGGCCATCGGGCGAAAAACCGGTGTGCCAGGCTCCTTTCTTCGAGTGCGAAGCCTGCCAGGGGTTGGGCAGCTCGGCCAAGCCGTAGACCGTCAGCCGAGAGGAACGCGAACCAGCCACTGCAAACCGGCCACCGGGTAGTGCTACCAGGGCCTCGATGGGTCCTTCGTGGCCGAAGTAGGAGGCCTCCAGCTTGCCCGTGCGGGCATCCCAGAGGTAGGCCATCCCGTCAGCCCCGGCACTTACCAGACGAACCGAATCAACCCAGACTACAGCATTGGCCCACTGGGTGTGCCGGGCGATTACCCGCAGGCATCGGCCCGTGGCGGGGTCTAACACACGCAACCGCTTGTCTTTGCCTACAGCAGCCAGAAGAGTGCCCGTAGGGCTGATGGCAACGTCTTGCAGCGCCGCGTAGTCAATCTCAGGCTCGTTGGGCAGTATTTCGTACCGCCAACGCTCGGTACCCGAGACAGCGTCAAGCCACCGTATGGCGTGTTGCCAGCAGCCAATGGCCACGTTAGCCCCATCGGGCGAATAAGTTACGGTAGAAACCGGGTGGCCTATGGTGTCTTCAACGGCGCGGTGTACAGACGTGGTTAGCGACCACCGGTGCCACTCGCCCCAGAGCCTGAACGGGTTTCGGGTACGGTCCCACCCAACCGAGGTTACTTCGGTACCCTTGGGGTGAACGGCCAGGTCGAACACACGCTGGTTATGTTTGCCCAGCAGGCGGCCCAATGCCGGGTTGGCCGTGGCACGCACCCAGATTTCGCCGTTGGCGTACCCCACTACCAGCGAGTCGGCCAGGGGGTGTGGTGCCACCGTGGTAACTAAGGCCCCCTGGCCCCGGTAGGTAGTACTGCCGCTCTCGGGGCCGTCCTCCGCGATGCGAGTCAGGCTGCCGTCTTGGTGGCCCACCCACAGGACAGAACCACCCGCCGAACAAAGCGCCGTAATGGCAGCAGTATCGGCGTAGGGTACCGTCAGTTGGCGTTGCCAGGGCGCACCCACCGCTACGAGGTACGCCCACTCCCACCCCCGTTGAGCCATAGGCGCACCCGAAAGCCAGGCATGTGCCTGTGTGGCGCTCTGCAACCGAATGGCGGCCTGTGCGGCATACACGTGCGCTCGGTACGACGCAAACTCGGCCGAATCGGCTTGGCCCACCAGCCGAGCGGGGGCCATCAGCGCCATACCCGTAATCAGCACCCACAAACTGCGCAGTAGCATACCCGTGTCGATAGGTTGAACTATCTGACAAGGTAGTGTTTATGGCCGGGCAGTAGGCTACCGCCCGCGCTCGGGGTCGTACTTGGGGTGGGCGTACAAGAAGCCGAAGGCCTCGCTGCCGTTGCGGTTCAGGTGCTTGTGGTGCAGCTTGTGGGCGCGTACAATCCGCCGCAGGTAGCGGCTCGCGGGCCGGATGCGCCAGCGCAGCCGCTGGTGTACCAGTACGTCGTGCATGACGAAGTACAGCAGCCCGTACCCGGCAATGCCCAGCCCCACCCAAAAGACCCAGTGGCCCGCCAGGTCGCCCCAGACCACCAAGCCCACCGAAAGCAGGGCGTAAAACGCCGCCACCCAGTCGTTGCGCTCAAAAAACCCTGTCACGGGCACGTGGTGGCTACGGTGCAGCCACCACAGCGGGCCGTGCAGCAGGTACTTGTGCACGAGCCAGGCAAAGGGCTCCATGAGGGCGATGGTACCAAGCAGGATAAGCGGGCCGAACAGCTGTTCCACAGACAGGTAACCGGGAAAAGCGCAATTTCGTCCGCTCCCCCGGCATGACGCTACACGACGCACGGACTCACGCCGCACAGGCCTTGGCCCAGCTGCCCTACTACGCGCCGCCCGAAGCCGCCGCCATCGCCAAACACCTGCTGGCCGAGCTGCTCCAGCTCAAGCCCCACGAGCTCATCCTGCACCGCGACCGGGCGCTAGAGCCTGCCCAAGAAGCCCGCTTTGCCCACTACCTGGCCCGGCTGCTCGAAGGCGAGCCCCTGCAGTACATCGTGGGCCACGCCCCGTTCATGGGCCTGTTGCTTGAGGTGAACCGCCACACGCTCATCCCCCGGCCCGAAACCGAAGAGCTCGTGGCCTGGATCACGGCCAGCCACACGCGGGTGGCCCGCATCCTCGATGTCGGCACCGGTTCGGGCTGTATCGCCCTAAGCCTAAAAGAGGCCTACCCCGCCGCCGAGGTGCTGGGCATCGACATCGACCCCCTGGCCGTGCGCACTGCCGAACGCAACGCCCGTCGAGTGGGCCTCTTAGCCCATTTTACGACTCAAAACGCCCTCGCCGCCCCCCCCGAGGCCTACACGGGGCTCGACCTCCTGGTCGCCAACCCGCCGTACGTGCCCACCTGGGAGCGCCACAGCCTCAACCCCAACGTCGAAGCCTGGGAGCCCCCCACCGCCCTCTTCGTACCCGACGACGACCCCCTGCTCCACTACCGCAACCTGGCCCACAAAGGCCACACTTGGCTCAGGCCCGGCGGCTGGCTCTACGTCGAAGCCCACACCCGCTACGCCGAGGCCGTCGGCCAGCTTTTTACCGATGCCTTTTACCGCTTCGCCGAGGTCCGCAACGACCTGCAGGGCCGCCCCCGCCACGTCAGGGCCCAACTACCCGACTAGCCCCGCCAGCTCCAGAAGCGGTTGGTGAGTGTATCGTAGACCTGCAGCTGGGGGTAGTGCTTCCGAACCGTGGGCTCGAAGGCACGGGTAGCCGCACCCGCGGCCGGGGGCTGTAGCAGCCGGTTCCAGATGCACAGCCCGCCCGGGGCCAGCACCCCGTCCAGGGCGTTTAGGAACGCGGGGGTATCGCACGCGGCGGGCACCTCGGTATCCACAAACAAATCGATGACCACCAGCTCGTAGCGCTGCCGGGCCAGGGCTGCTTCGGCCAGGTAGGCGGCCGCCTCGGCGACCACGAGCCGGGGCGCGGGCCGCAGGGCAAAGTAGCGCTGGTAGAGTTCGGCCACCACGGGGTCGGCCTCCACGCCGGTGAGGGCGCAGCGGGGGTGGCTCTGGCGCAGCAGCGCCGCCACACTGCCCGCACCAAAGCCCAGCAGCAGGGCGGTGGCAAAGGGCCAACGGGCGATCTCCAGTTCGGCAAAGCAGTCGGCAAAGGCGCGTTCCAGGCCTCCGTAGCTGTAGTTGGCCTGCGCGCTGTTAAGCACCAGACGCCCGCTCACCAGCGCCACCTCGAGGTAGGGGTTGAGCGAAGAGTTGGCGGTAGCCAGTACCTGGCTGCGTACAAAACTGGTTAGCCACTGCCGGGCGGTAAAGGGTCGGGGCACAGCGGCGCGAATGTACGCGCCCGTTAGTCGCCCAACCGAAGGGCTTTGCGCACCCGGGCACGGCCGGCTTTGGCCTTTTGCTCCAGGCCCTGGGCATACTCGTAGCCCGTGTGGGCCAAGGCCTGCTCGTAGTAGTCTAGCGCGGTTCGGAGCTTGCCCTCGGCCTCGGCCAGCGTGCCCAGGTAGTACCGGCTGTAGGGCACCATCCAGGCGCCGTGTACGGGCGTACGCAGCGTGGCATGGAGGTAGTGCAGCCGGGCCTGATCGATCTGCCCCTGGTGGTGGTAGAGCCTGGCGCGCCGGTACGCCAACTCGGTTACTTGGTGGTCGGCCAGGCGGTGGGCTTGGTTTAGGCTATCGAGCACCTGATGGGCTGCGTCGGTGTAGCCGCCGTCTGAGGCATATCGGGCGCGGTAGAGGGCCAGGTCTACGGGGTGGTAACCGGTTTCGGCCAGGGCCAGGGCTTGGGTACCGGCGGCCTGGTCGTCGTCGAAGGGGCTCAGGGGCTCGTCCCACACCGCTTCAAAGGCTGCGCTGGCCGTGGCGGGGTGTGCCCAGGCGCTCAGGACCGCAAGGCGGAAGCGCGCGTCGCGCCGCAAGAGGCTACTCTGCTGCACCTGCAAAAACCGCTCGAACGCCCGCCGTGCCGCCTGGGTATTGCCCGCAAACAACTCGGCTTTGCCCAGCATGTACCACGTGAAGGGAATCTGCCGGGCGGCCTGGGCAGGGTCGGCCAGCATGGGCCTGAGGTACGCCAGCGCCGCTGCCCCGGCCTTGAGCTGCAATTGGTGGGCGGCGTAGAGGTAACTCACCAGCGGGCTGTGAGGCAAGCGTGTGCGGGCCTGCTCCAGGTGGCCCAGTGCCGCCAGGAGGTCGTTGTCCAGGTGCCGGGCCACGAAGTACCGGTAGAGCGGCAGCTGCTCGGCAAAGAGTGGGTCGTTGGCAGCCTGGGCCAGTAGCGCCTGCCCCGAGGCCCCATCGGTTACCAGCCCCAACTGGCGGGCCATCCACTGGTAGCTGCTCGGCAGGGTGCTTAGTGTGAGCGCAAACAGGCCCTGCAACCGCTGGTGAAGGCCTGCCGTAGGGTATTCGCGTGCCAAGTGCTGCAACGCCCCGTGCGCCCGGGTAAAGGCCCAGAACGCCGACAGTCGGCTACCCGTGAGGAGTAGCACCACCCCTCGCTCGGCCTGCAGCTCGGCGGTCGCGGCCCAGGCCAGGGCCGTGGTGGGCGTGCCCAGCGCACGCAACTGGGTTTCGCTGTAGGCCTCAAACTGCGCCAGGGCCTGGGCCTCCTGCTGCGCCAGGGCGCGGACAAATGCCGCGTGGTGGCGGTACAGCGTCACCAGCGTGGGGTCGCTCAGGGCCGCCAGCGCGCGGTCGGTGGCCGCCGGGTCTAGGTTCAAGATGGCCTGCTGCACCGCCCGCGTATCGGGCAGGGCCGGTTGCGCGGCAACCCCCAGGGCCCCTACCAGGGCAATACTTACCAGCCAACCACGCACCATGACCTAAAGAAACAGTACCGCCGGTGCGGGTTGCGCAGCCGGCGGCACAAATCTTATCAAGAACCGGGCCGACCCGGCCCTACAGCTTTACGCCTTGACCTGTTCGCCGACGAAGTACTTCTCGTCGACCAGAATCCGGCCGCAGTTTTCGCAGACGATGAGCCGCTTGCTGGCGCGGATTTCATGCTGCCGTTGGGGCGGGATCACCGCAAAGCAGCCGCCGCAAGCCCCACGGTCCATCATCACCACGGCCAGGCCGTTGCGCATGTTGTACCTGATTTTCTGGTACGCGTTGAGCAGCCGCTCTTCAATGTGCTTGGCAGCTTTGGCCGACTGGGCCAGCAGCTCCTTCTCTTCTTTCTCGGTTTCCGAGACAATGACATCCAGCTCTTGCTGCTTGGCCTCAAGGTCCTTGGTGCGCTCCTGGTACAGGTTCGTCACCTCGGCAATTTTTTCGGCCCGGGCATCGACCAGCTCCTGGAACTGCGAGATTTTGCGCTCCGAGGTCATGATCTCTAGCCGGGCGAGTTCGATCTCTTTGTTGATCGCCTCGTACTCACGGCTGTTCTTCACCTCCATGAGCTGCGTTTCGTACTTCTTAATGGTCGCGTTGCTGTCGTCAATCACGCGCTTGCGGCCCAGGATTTCCTGCTTCGCTTGAGCATCTTCGTCTTGCAGCCGCTCAATGCGGGTGCGCAGACCCTCCAGCTCGTCTTCCAGGTCGCGGACTTCTTCCGGCAGGCCGCCGCGGATTTGGCGCAGGCGGTCAAGCTGCGAATCGATGCGCTGCAGGGTGGCCAGGGCTTGCAGCCGTTCGGTTACCGTGATTTCACTCATACGTGTGGCGAAGGGCCCGTTAGGGGGCTTGGGGTATACGTCGTTACAGGATTTGTCGGTACGCTCGACAAACGGAGTGCAAATGTCGGGAAAAATTCGTTCAGTCGCGCCACGAGCATCTGCCCCACGTGCACCTCGCTGGTGTAGTGCCCCACGTCGCACAGCAGTAGGTCGCCCTCGGTCTCAAAGTAGGTGTGGTAGGTAATGTCGGCAGTGACCAAGGCATCGGCACCGGCCGCCCGGGCCGCCCCCAGCAAAAAGCTGCCCGAGCCCCCACACACCGCCACCCGCGCAATCGCCCGGCGCTGGGTCTGGGTGTGGTGCACAAACCCAGCCCCCAGTCGCTCGGCCACATACGCCACAAATGCAGCGGGCAGCAGGGGCGTGGGCAAGGTGCCAATGGCGCCACTGCCCACCCCCTCCAGGCCCGGCTTGGGGGCCAAGAGTTCCGTGCCCATTAGTCCCAGCCGCTGGGCCAGGTGTGCGTTTACGCCCGTGCGGATGTTGTCCAGGTTGGTGTGGATGGCGTACAGGTGCAGGCCCCTGCGTGCGGCCTGGTAGAGCACCCGCCCGGCAAACCCCTCGGGCCTTAGGTGGTTACGGGGCCTGAACCAGGCCGGGTGGTGGGCCAGGATGAGGTTGCAGCCCAGGGCCTCGGCCTCGTCGAGTACGGCTAGGGTAACATCGAGGGTACACAGGGCGCCCGTGCAGGTGGCCTCCGGGTCGCCCAGCAACAGGCCCACGTTGTCGTAATTCTCGGCCAGTTCGGGTGGGGCCCAGGCTTCGAGCGGGGCAATAAGCTCGCCAATACGCATACGCCAAAGGTAGGTGTGTACCTTACGGCTATGGCCGTGTTCCTGACCGCCGAGTGGCGCAACCTCATCAACCTTACCTACGCCGTGCCGTCGGCCTTGCTCACGCCGTACCTACCCCAGGGGCTGGCGGTCGATACGGGGTGGAACGGCGAGGCGCACGTCAGTTTTGTGGCCTTCGAGTTCCTCAATACGCGCCTGAAGGGGGTACGCGTGCCGTTCCACGTCAACTTCCCCGAGGTAAACCTGCGGTTCTACGTCCGCCACCGGGGCGAGGTCGGGGTGGTGTTCATCCGCGAGTTGGTGCCGCGGTTCTGCATTGCCGCCATCGCCCGGCGCGTGTACAACGAACCCTATCGTGCGGTCCCCATGGCAGTGGAGACCAGCCTGGGGCAGCAAGGGCTGCAGGTTACCCACCGCTTCACCGTCGGGGGCCGGTCGCACCAGGTGGTGGCCACAGGCACTGGGGCCCTGTACACCCCTCCGCCCGAGAGCGTGGCACATTACTTCAAAGAGCACACCTGGGGCTACGGGCGCGCCCACGGCGGCCATACCCTATGCTACCAGGTAGACCACCCCGTGTGGCGAGCCTACCCTACGGTTGACTATTCCCTTTCGCTCGATTTCGGCGTTCTCTACGGCCCGCAGTGGGAATTTCTCAACCGCGCCACACCTATTGCCGCGCTTTTGGCCGAAGGCTCGCCAGTAGCCGTACACGGCGCCCAGCGCCTAGGTTAACCCCGACCCCGCCGGGCGTGCATTCGGTTAGCACAAGCCGTTGAGTAGGAGTATATTACGGTTGCAAACCACCCTACCCCACCCCTTCTATGCTACGCCGATGTATTCTTGGTACCAGCCTTGCCTTGTGCCTTGCTAGCCCCAGCTGGGCACAGTCCACCAAAACCACCGTCATTGTGCTCGATAGCCTGGGTCTACCCCGGCCTGGGGTGCGGCTGGAGTACGTAAACACCAAAGGCGTGCCCGAAGCCCTGGGCACCACCAACAACTACGGCATGGCCGTCGTCGACTTCAAACTGAGTACCAAGGGCAGCCTGTTGGTGCACTGGGATGTGGGCGCACCCCTCCTCATGCCCCTCAAAGAACGCCTGAGCTACCCCACCCTCTCCGACCTCGGCGAAGTCATCTTCCTTGACTTTACCTACCCCATCGAGCCCGACGACTACTACCGTCGGCTTGAAACCCACCCCGTATCCCGTACCCCGATGCAGGAGCCGGTCTCCATCAACAAGGGCAGCATCACCCGCCAGATGGTAGCCGAGGTTGCCAAAAAGGGGGTCATCAAAGAAGGGGGCACTGTGGTAATAAAGGTTTCGGTCGACAAGCGCGGCTATGTCGTGGGCAAAGAGCTGACCGAAAGCCCTAACCCCATTTTTGCCGAGGTCGCCCTGCAGTTCATAGACCAGCTACGCTTTATCCCAGCCATTGTCGAGGGCCAACCCGCCGCCTCTACCGTCAACTTCCCCATTACCTTCCACCCTACCCAAGAAAAATAAACCCGTGTAGGTAGGGGGCTGCCGCCTTGGGGGTTGTGCCCCCTGCCCGTTAGTTTGGCGCTGTCGTGCGGCGGTACTTCCTCGCCTTGGCCTACCACGGGGCCCCTTACCACGGCTGGCAGCGCCAGCCACGGGCTACCAGCGTGCAGCAAGTGCTCGAAGAGGCCCTCACTACACTGCTTAGACACCCTTGCCCCGTTGTGGGCGCGGGCCGTACCGATGCCGGGGTGCACGCCACGCGCCAGTTTGCCCACTTCGATACCCCCGCACCGCTGCCCGCCACCTTTCTGCGGCGGCTCAATGGGCTCTTGCCGCCCGAGGTAGCCGCCTGCACCCTCTACCAAACCACCGACCCCGAACTACACGCCCGCTTCAGCGCCACGAGCCGGGCCTACACCTACTACCTGGCCCGCGCCAAAGACCCCTTTGCCTGGGGCCGCGCCTGGCAACTGAGCCAAGCCCTAGACCTCGATGCCATCGCCGAAGCCACGACGCTGCTGCTCGAGGGCTCCGACTTCGCCAGCTTCTGCAAGGTCGGCAGCGACGAAAAAACCACCCTCTGCCACCTCTACGACGCCCATTGGGCCTGTGCCGAGCGCAGCTGGGAGTTCCACATCCGGGCCGATCGCTTTCTGCGCGGCATGGTCCGGGCCATCGTCGGCACCCTGGTCCTCATCGGGCGGCGTAAGCTGCCCCCAGGGGCCATGAGCGAAATTTTGGCCGGGCAAAACCGAGCCCTCGCAGGCCCTGCCGCACCCGCCAAGGGCCTTTTCCTCACCGACGTGAGCTACCCCACGGGGGCCCTGATAGAAGTAGCACAGATTTTGTAGGCCCGCGCTTCGGGTAATTCGGTTACCTTCGTAGGTAGCCACACCTTGGCCGTATGCTTAAACAGGGGTTACAGCAGAAACTGCTGCAGAAGCTTTCGCCGCAGCAAATCCAGTTTATCAAACTGCTCCAGATCCCTACGGCCTCACTCGAAGCCCGCATCCAAGAAGAGCTCGAAGACAACCCCGCGCTCCAAGACGCCGACAACCCCGAGGCCGCCTTCGACGAAACCACCACCCCCGACGCCGACGACGAGGCCGACCCCCTAGAGAGCCTCGACACCGCCGACGAGATCGAGACCGATAGCTCGGCCAGCGAAATCAGCCTCGACGACTACCTCGACCGCGAAGACTACAGCTACAAAACCCAGCTCCAGGACGACCCCAACGACGAGCGCTACGAGGCGCCCATCGTCCAGCTCAACTCGCTCTACGACTCGCTCGAGGCCCAGATGCACCTGGTCGAACTCAACGGCCAGGAAGAAATCGTCGCCCGGTACATCATCGGCAACATCGACGAAGACGGCTACTTCCGCCGCCCCATTTCGAGCATCGTAGACGACCTGGCCTTCCGGCAAAACACCGTGGTGCCCGAAGAGCTCGTCGAAAACGTGCTCCACAAAGTCCAGCAGCTCGACCCCCCCGGCGTGGGCGCCCGCGACCTGCAAGAATGCCTCCTGCTGCAGCTTGACCGCAAGCCCCGCAGCCCCGAGGTAGAGCTCGCCCAGCAGGTGCTCATGGACTACTTCGAGGAGTTCACCAAGAAGCACTTCGACCGCATCATCGACCGCACGGGCGTAACCCGCGAGCAGTTCCGCGAAGCCTACCAGCTTATCACCAAGCTCAACCCCAAGCCCGGCGAGAGCGAGACGGTCGTCAAAAACCAGTACATCATCCCCGACTTCATCCTCACCGTTCAGGGCACCGAGATCGACATCAAGCTCAACCGCCGCAACGCCCCCCAGCTCAACGTCAACAAGCAGTACCTGAACATGCTCCGTAGGCTCGATTCGGGCAACGGTAAATCCCACGACCGCGAGACGAAAGAGACCCTGCTCTTCGTCAAAACCAAAATCGACTCGGCCCGCTGGTTTATAGACGCCATCAAGCAGCGCCAGCTTACCCTGCTCAAGACCATGAGCTGCATCGCCGAGAAACAGCGCGAGTTCTTCCTCTCCGAAGGCGACCCCGCCCGGCTCAGGCCCATGATCCTCAAAGACGTAGCCGATGTCATTGGCATGGACATCAGCACCGTGAGCCGCGTCGCCAACAGCAAGTACGTCCAGACCGACTTCGGCATCTTCCTGCTCAAATACTTCTTCTCCGAAGGCATCGCCACCGACAGTGGCGACGAAGTTTCGAACAAAGAGGTCAAGAAAATCTTGGAAGACCTGGTGGGCGGCGAAAACAAGAAAAAGCCCCTGTCAGACGACCGCCTGGCCCAACTGCTCAACGACCGCGGGTACAACATTGCCCGCCGCACCGTGGCCAAATACCGCGAGCAACTGAACATTCCCGTAGCGCGGTTACGGAAAGAAGTGTAAATCGCTGTTCCTGTGCCTACTAGCCAGCGCCCCGCTCCCTACCAACCCGGCCGCCCCGCCGAACTCGCCAAGGCCCTCACGGTGCTGCTTAACCCCCAATGGTTGCAGCTCTACTGGCTTCTGGGCGTGCTCGACTACATCGACGCCCGGTGGGAGGCCTTTGTCTACACCCTATTGGCCATGGGCATCCTGCCCACCCTGGGCTACCTGGCCTACAGCCGGGGCCTAAAGCTGCCCAACACCTACGACTTGCCCCACCGCTACCGGCTGGTGCCCTTTGGCTTCAACTTCTTGGGGCTGGCGCTCATGCTACCCATGCTCTTTGCCTGGCCTGAGTGGGTCGATACGACCTTTACTGGCTCGGTAGCGCACTTTCAGGTAACGGCGGGCTATTGTGCGGCCAGCAGTCTGGTAGCAGCCCTTATCACGCTGCGGTACAAGCTCTCGCTGCACATGGTGGGCTACTGCGCCCTGGCAGTGCCCATGGCTTACGTCGATCTATTGCCGCACCCTCAGGTAGAAGTCGGCCTGCTGGTGGGCGAGCTACTCAAGTTTGGTGCGCTGGGCATTCTGGTGGGGTGGAGCCGCCTGTTCCTGCGGGCCCACACCTCGGCCGAGGTGCTCTGGGGCACCGTGGTGGGCATCTTGGTAGCCCTAGGCTACTGGGCCGTCGTCTGGACGGTGTAGGGCTAACTATATAGGCCCAGCCGTTGTAGGTCGGCCACTATCCGCCCAACGTCTTCGGGGTAGGGCCAGAAGACAATCGGTTGGCCCTTTGGTGTGGTGAAGCGTATTTCCTGTTTTAGTCCGTCGAGCGTCGCCTTAAACCCGACTAGCGCGTGCGGTTCGCAGGTCAGCGGCGCTTGCCCCGAACCCTTCGGCGGCCACAGCACCAGCTGGGTAGGTGAGAGGTCGAGCCGGGCAATAGGTAGCGGCGGGTGGCTGCGCCTGCGCGCCCGCCAGGCCTTGCCCATGCGAACAATGCTCGAGAGGAGCACAATGGTCAGCCAGACAGAGATATCGCCCACCGGTGGGGGCCAGTGGGTACGCGCCACAGGGGCCTCCCGGCCGATGTAGCAGTGGGTGTCGGGGGGTACTACCTCCATTACCGGTATAGGCCCAGCCGCTTGAGGTCTTGCTTGAGGTGTTCACTGTCCCAATAGCGTGGCGAAAAGCTGTATGCGGCCCCACTTTTGGTATAAAATCGTACCCAAGTGTTTTGTGGCTTGAACGAAGCCTGCAAACGGATAAAATCGGCGGGGGAATAGTCCAATGGCACTAGCGTGCCACCTACCCTTAGATAGAAAACGATTTCCTCATGTGTCACTTCAAGCTTATATACCCGCTGGCATTTGATTTGGCTTTTCAGCGCCAAACGGGTCGAACGTACTCCTAGAATCCCAATTAAAATTCCCAGAACCAGTAGCACTGTACCACCCACTACATACCCTTCTCGGAACAGACCGAATAGCTCGTAAGCTGCAAGCCCAAAAATACCTCCCAATACCAGTCCGATATAGATTACCCGAATCAGTCGGTAGGGGTCTAGGTACCAGGGTAGGGTCTCCCTGATGACCGAGAGGTACATATGAGGTAATGCAGATGCGGCATCGGTCATTGCCGAAATCTACCCCATCTTGCGTACATGGCCGTGTTAAGAAGGTGTTGCGTAAGCATTCCGACACTTTTCTCTACTCTACAACCCTTACATCGCGTTTCGTCAGTGTAGCAAGCAACGCAGCCAGCTCGTGATCTTTAGTGTAAAAGAGATACGAATGCAATTGATCAACTTGAAATACAAGGTAGGGTACTGGCCTACGCTGGAGTCTTACTTCTTGAATAGCAGAAACCAAGTAATCTAATTCCAGCTGCTCAATACCCGATTTCATTCGAAATGAAATTCCCGTGCCCTGAAATACTACCCTATTGGCAAGGACATGGCCATGCTGTCGTTGAATTTCAGAACCTAGAATAACCTTATAGCAGATATAGATTGCTATTAAAATCACTACGATCGAAAGAACTCCAAGCATAGGACTTGAATAAAAGAACCCAACTGCAAGAATGCAGGCCACAAGCAAGCCGCCCGCAGCGTACAAAGGACCTGCGAAGCCCCAAATACTTTCCAGCGGAAGAGTAAACAATTCTTTGGTTTTACGCTCGGAGGCATGCTTTCGGGCTTCAAACGAAACGAGGTCATTTTCGGCATCCATACCAGAAATGTGTAGTTGATAAATCTACCCCATCTTGCGTACATGGCCGAACCCACGACCCTGCTCTACAGCCTCTCCGGGGGCATTGCCCGCATCACGCTCAACCGCCCCGAGAGCTACAACGCCTTCAACACCACCCTGAGCCACGAGCTCATCGATACCCTGAAGCAGGTGGCCCGCGACCCCGAGGTGCGCGTCGTGGTCCTTACCGGCGTCGGCGACAAAGCCTTCTGCAGCGGCCAGGACCTCAAAGACAGTGCCGCCACCGCCGGCACCCGCAACCTGGGCCAGAGCGTCGAGCAGCGCTACAACCCGCTCGTGCGCCTGGTCACGGGTACCGAGAAGCCCTTCATCTGCCGCCTCAACGGGGCCGCCGCCGGGGCCGGGGCGGGCCTGGCACTGGCCTGCGACTTCGTCATCGCCGCCGAGCACGCCTACCTGCTCTTCGCCTTCGTCAACATCGGCTTGGTGCCCGATACCGGCAGCAGCTACCTGCTGCCCCGCCTGGTGGGCCTGCGCAAGGCCATGGCGTACGCGGCGCTGGGCGAGAAAATCCCCGCAGCGCAGGCCCTGGCCGACGGCCTGATCAGCCAGGTCGTGCCCGCCGAGGGGCTCGACGCCGCCACCGATGCCCTGGCCCAACGCCTGGCCCAGGCCCCCACCAAGGCCATTGGCTACATCAAAAAAATGCTCCACCAGAGCACCCAGCACGACCTGGAGCACGCCCTGCGCAACGAGCAGCACTACCAGGAGCTCGCCGGTAAAACCGACGACATGGTCGAGGGCGTTATGGCCTTCGTCGAAAAACGCAAACCCGTGTACAAGGGCCGCTAGGGCTGGGGGCGCAGTAGCGCCAGAAACGGTATGTCCAAAATAGGGTACTGCCGCCAGGCGCGGTAGTTGAAGTGCCACCACTCGTTGGGCTGCACCGCAAAGCCCTCGGCGCGCAGGGCTGCAATGAGGCGGTCGCGGTGGGAGCGCTGCTCGGCCGTGCCGCCGGGGGCATCGTAGGCCGCCAGGTGGCTGGGCACGTCGTAGTCGGTGGGCATTGCTACGGGTTTGCCAGTGCGGCGGTCGTAGAGGCTGCAGTCAATGCTGCACCCCCGGTTGTGGATGCTGCCGTAGCGCGGGGGCGCCAGGTAGTAGCGCATGGCGGGCGCACAGCTGTCCCAAAACAACTTTGTCACGCGCCAGGGGCGGTAGCCGTCGTAGAGGAGCAGGCCGTAGCCCTGCGCCAGCAACCGTCGGTGGGCCCTGAGCAGGGCCTCGGCGGCGGGCCGCTGCAAAAAGACGGCGGCGTAGGGGTACACCCGCCGGCCCAGGAAGTTGTTCGGCGTGGCGTAGCGCACCTCCAGGTGCAGGGTAGAATCGAGGGCCCCGACGTTGACCAGGTCGGGCGCCCGGGTACCGGTTAGGGTGTCTAGGGGCTGGGCGGCCACAGCGTGGCACGTAGACAACCCAACAATAACCAGCCAGATTCGCACCACAGGCCACAAAACTAGGCGCTGATACGAGGCTCTCAATACCCTACCTTAGGTTCGAATCGTTACTCAACCGATGAACCGGAGCCCCTACCCCACCCTATACGACCCTGAGGGAAATCCCACGGCCGTCGTCGTGCCGCTAGCCGACTTCGAGCGGATGCAGGCACAGGTGCGGCGCTCGCGGCAGCTACTCAAGCTGGGGCGCTCCCTGCAACGTGCGTCGGCCGAACTACGGGCTGTCGAGGCTGGCAAGGCACCTGCCCGTACCCTAGAGGCATTTCTGGCCGAAGTAGCCCCTTGACCTACGAGGTACGCACCCTACCCGAGTTTGAACGCCAGGCCAAGCGGCTGGTAAAGAAATACCCTTCCCTTCTACACGAACTACAGGAGCTGGGTACCCGGCTGTCTCTAGCGCCTGAGCAAGGAGTACCCCTTGGTCAAAACGCATTTAAGATTCGACTCGCTATTGCGAGCAAAGGCAGGGGCAAGTCAGGTGGAGCCAGGGTAATCACGCTCGTCTTTCATGTAGCCCGAAGGGTATACCTGATGGCCATCTACGACAAAAGCGAGACCGACAGCCTGTCCACTTCTTCCATAACTGCACTCGTACAAGCAGCCCTCGCCAACGAAGGGTTGCAATAGGCACTTTTGGTTCTGCTACAGCCCAGCCTGCGTACTTTTGCGGCCCACGTGGCCGACGCTCACACCCCCCGCCGCATTGTCGTTGTAGGCCCCGGCCCCCAGTTCAAGGGCGGCATCGCGCACTACACCACCAGCCTGGCCCGTGCCCTGGCCGAGCAGCCCGGCACCGAGGTGCACATCGTCAGCTGGACCCAGCAGTACCCCGCGCTCATCCCCCGCGACTTCATCGACCGCGCCAGCCGCCAAACCCTGCTCGAGGGCACCGGCATCCGCGTCCACTACCTGCTCAACTACAACTGGCCGGGCAGTTGGCGCCGCACCTACCGCCAAATCGTGGCCCTGCGGCCCGAGAAGGTTATCGTCCAGTGGGCCATTGCCCTGCAGGGCCTTCCGCTGGGCTACCTGGGGCGCTGGCTGGCCCGCCACCCTGACATCGAGCTCGTGTACGACCTGCACCTGGTGGCCCAGAAAGAAGCTACCCGGCTCGACTACCGGCTCACGCGCTTCGGCATCTCGCCCGCCCGTACCTACATCGTGCACGCGCTTAAAACCTACGAGGAGCTGCAAGCGGCCTTCCCCGACCGTACGTTTGCCCTCTCCGAAGACGGCCAGCGCACCCCCGCGCCCGTCACGCGCACGGTGCTGCGGCTCTTCCACCCGGTCTACGACATGTTCCGGCCCGAGGCGGGCTTTGACCGCGCGGCTGTGCGCGCCGAGCTCGGCCTGCGCACCCATGTCTTCTTGTTCTTCGGCTTCATCCGCAAGTACAAGGGCCTGCACTGGTGCCTGCAGGCCTTTGCCGAGCTGGCCAGTCGGCGCGACGACGTGAGCCTGCTTATCGTCGGCGAACGCTTCTGGCACACCCTGGCGCCCAAGCGGCCCCTCACCCGCCTGCGCCAGGCGGTCTTTGGCCTGCTACTCAGGGCCTTTGGCCGCAAACCCAGCGACGAGCAGGGGTACGACCCACTGGCCTTGATTGAACCCCTGGGCATCGCCGACCGCACCGTGGTCATCGATCGGTTTGTGCCCAACGAAGAGGTGCCGCGCTACTTCCAGGTCGCCGACGGCATTGTGCTCTTTTACGAATACGCCACCCCCAGCGGGGTAGAGAGCATCGCGGCCAATTTCCGGCTGCCCATCCTGGCTACGCGCGTGGGCCACTTCCCCGAAACGGTTGTCGAGGGGCAGACGGGCTACCTGGCCACCCCGGCCGACCTTGCCAGCATGGCCCAGGCCCTGGAGCAGCTCATCACCCACCCCCTAGCGCCCGAAGCCATCGGCCAGGTAGCCCAGGCCCGCAGCTGGCAGCGCTACACCGAGGTGGTGCTGGGCACGCCGTAAAACGCATGAAAAAAGCCCACCTCAGGAGAAGTAGGCCAAAATCTTGAAAAGTACGGGTGATACATCGAACCTCCAGGCTGGCATCAAAGCAGTAATTGCCTTCTCAAGCATCTGACTTTTTAATGCTTGTGCACTACGCCACGACGAATCAGCCATAAATTAATCGGATAGGCCGCTGCAAAACCTGCCGCAAGTGCGCCGGTCATGCCAAGCCAAAACAGCCCGCTCGTCAGATGAGCATCCAACAAGCCGGGCACATAAAGCTGCGTCAGCACCTCGGCAGTTTCCATCACGACAATGCTGAGACCTTCGGCGATGAGCACAGCTTTGAGTGCCTGTAGGATACTATAGCCCTCGCGCAGCCAGGGCCGCACCCCTAGTGCAAAGCCAAAGACAAAGCCCAAGCCCACACTGAGTACAATGCTAGGCCACACCGCCCAGCCCAACGACATGGCGATGCTCATGCCTACCACCTCGCCTATACCGCAGCCCAGCAGGCAGTGAAGTGTGGCACTAAGCGCTAGCCGCCAAGCAGGTGGGTGCGCTGCGGCGTTTGGCAGATGCAGATCAGGGTGGATAGGGTGGGCATGGTGCCTGTGTTGGCTGTGCCCGGTATGAGCGTGGTCGGCTGGTTGGTTCATGGCTTATTGAGTTTTGATAGCACAAAGTTCCAGCAGCCTTTAAGGGTTTGTATTACACAATCCCCGCAAGCTTTTGCAAGATCATCGTACTTGGTCCAGCGGCGTGCGGGGGTGCGCTTTAAGGGCGCGGAACTCCGCCGGGGTGAATCCCGTGACTTGCCGAAACTGGTTGCCCAGATGCGCCACGCTGCTGTAGCCCAACCGGTATGCGATCTCTTTGATGGGCGCTTCGTTATAGGCCAGCAGCTCCTTGACGTACTCGATCTTCTGGTGGATGAACCACTTCTCCAGTGTAGTGTTCTCCTGCTCCCGGAACTGCGCCGAGACCGAAGCGTAATCCTTAGCCATTGCTTGAGCCACAAACTCCGAAAGCTTCCAGCCTGCATCGGGCAAACCATCTGTGCGTATAAGACGAAGCAGGGCTTGCTTGACCTGTTCCACCAGTCGTGCCTTGCGGTCTTCTAACAGCGCAAACCCCTGCGCATTCAAGGCTTGTTCCAGGGCTAGGCTGTTGGGGGGCAGGGCATCTACGATAGCATGTCCAAGCGTCAATTCCTGCACCTGCACACATTGATCCCTCAGAATGGTGCGTACCGAGCGCAGGCAGCGGTCGCAGACCATGTTCTTGATGTGCAGTTCGTGGGGCATGGATTACATCAGAACGTACAGTAGTGGAAGTTCTGCATGGCATTCCAAGGCGTGACGTGGTCCTATCAAAACAATGGATTTTGGCGAACAGAGCTCTAAAATTGATTGGCCAGGTAGCCCAGGCCCGCAGCTGGCAGCGCTACGCCGAGGTGGTGCTGGGCACGACGCCTACCGCATAAAAAAGCCCACCGCTCGTGCAGTGGGCCTTTCTGTGCACCCGTAGGGATTCGAACCCCAACTCTTCTGATCCGTAGTCAGATGCTTTATCCAGTTAAGCTACGGGTGCAGATGTAACCGGGCTGCAAATATAGCATGCCGGGCGGCAAACGCGCGCAAGTGTAGGGGGTTAGTTTTGTGGCCATGCCCCGCACGCCGCTCACCGCCTACCGCGATGCCCCCATCAAGATTCTCATCATCCGGCTGGGGGGCATTGGCGATGTGGTGATGGGTCTGCCACTCATCCGCAACCTAAAGGCCTACTTCCGGCAAGCAGAGATTCACTACCTGACCGACCCCGCCTCGAAGGCCTACCTGGAGGCCCACCCCGACATTGACCGCGTCATCCTCGCTGACCGAAAACGGCCGCTGCGGCAGCTGCTCGCCCTGCGTCGCACAGGCTACACGGCGGTATTCGACAGTTGGAAGAACCCCCGCACGGCCCTGCAAACCTGGCTCAGTGGCGCCCCCTACCGCGTGAGTTTTGCCCACGGTAGCCGCCAGTGGGCCTACAACCTGCGCACCCCCCACCCCGAGGGGCAATCGCTCTACGAGAAGACCCTGCGCATGCTCGAAGCCGTGGGGGTGCCGGTGGCCTACCCAAAGGCCGAGTTCCCGCTCACCGCCGCCGGGCTGGCCCACACCCGGGCGCTGCTCGAAGGGCTGCTCGGCCCGCCTGAGCAGGTACTGGCCGTACTGCCCACCGGTGGTTGGCCGAGCAAACGCGCCGATACCGATACGATGGCCCGCTTTGCCCACCGGCTTGCAACCGAGTTCGGGCTTGCAGTTGCGCTCCTGGGCAGCGGCCCCGAAAAACCCGCCCTAGAGGCGCTGTGCGCTCGCCTCACCGACCTCGGCACCCGGGCCACCATCGTACCCCCCGTCTCTACCCTCGAGCTGGGCTGCCTTCTGGCCCAGTGTGGCCTGGTACTGGGCAACGACAGCGGCCCCACCCACATCGCCGCTACCAGCGGCGCGGCAACCCTGGCCCTCTTTGGCCCCACCCTACCCCAGATGCGCAGCTACGCCGTGGGCACCTTGGCCGTGATCCAGCTCGACGACCTGTTTTGCATCCGGTGCGAGCTAGCCGATTGCCCCCGCGGGCACGAGTGCTTCCGCACCATCCCAGAAGACCTCTTGGTCGCCCAGGCCCGGCAGGTACGTGCCGCCTACCGGCCGCCCGTGCCCCTCACGCCGTTGGCTTAGATGGGGATCTTCCCCAGGATTTTTTCGACCACGTCCGTCGTCTTCACCTCTTCGGCATCGGCCTCGTAGGTAAGTAGGATTCGGTGGTTGAGCACGTCGCTGGCCATCGCCTTGATGTCGTCGGGCAGCACGTAGCTGCGGCCTTCGAGCAGCGCGTGGGCACGGGCCCCCAGGTTCAGGGCGATGGTGGCCCGTGGCGAGGCCCCGAACTCAATGTACCCCGCCAGGTCAGAGAGCCCTGCCGCCGCCGGGTCGCGCGTGGCCAGCACCAGCTCAACGATGTAGCGCTCCAGCCGCTCGTCCAGCCGGATGCGGTCGATGAGCTCGCGTAGGGCAAGGATCTGCGCCTGGCTCAGTACCGGCTCAACGGCTTCGGGTGGGTGCGTGTGGGCCATGCGCCGCATGATCTCAAGCTCCTCGGCGCGGCTGGGGTACTGCACGAAAATGCGCAGCATGAACCGGTCTACCTGGGCTTCGGGCAGCGGGTAGGTGCCCTCCTGGTCTACCGGGTTTTGGGTAGCGAGCACCAAAAAGGGCCGCTCGAGCGGGTAGGTCGTATCGCCGATAGTCACCTGGCGCTCCTGCATGGCCTCGAGCAGGGCGCTTTGCACCTTGGCCGGCGAGCGGTTGATCTCGTCTGCCAAAATGATGTTCGCGAAGATGGGCCCCTGCTTGGTCTCGAATTTCAGGGTCTGCGGGTTGTAGATCAGGGTGCCCACCAGGTCGGCGGGCAGTAGGTCGGGCGTAAACTGGATGCGCTGGAACGAGAGCTTGAGCGCCTTGGCCAACGTGCTAACCGTGAGCGTCTTGGCCAGGCCCGGTACGCCCTCCAGCAGCACGTGCCCCGAGGTAAAGAGCCCGATGAGCAGCCGTGAGATCATGTGCTCTTGGCCTACCACCACCTTTGCCAGCTCGCGCCGCACAGCCGCTATGTGGTCGCCTGCCTGTTTGAGTTGCGCTTCCAGCGCTGCATCGTGTGCCATACCGTGGCCGTGAAGCTACAAAAAGCCCTGCCCACCCCCGTGGAATCTTGCCACCCCACCTTGGGGTTCTACAGGCACATGGAAGCCGAATTGCTGCGAGCCCCCCTGCGCGAGGCCTACCGGGTGGCCAGTCAAGGCCCGGCCAACTACCAAACGGCCCTCGACCTGGCGGCCCAGGCCACCGAAAAGCTACCTGCAGACCCCGTGCTCCTGGCCTACACCCATGCCCTGGGGGGGGTGGGTGCCCTCTACACCCTGGTGCCGCTCGAGCAGTTCATGCGCGTCGGCGCCGCCCTTGGGGCCCTTCACACTGCCGTAGACACCAGCCCCGCCACACCTCCCGAAGAGCTCGAGCTGCGGCTCATCCGCGCTTCGTTTTGCGAACAGCTCCCGGTCGTGTTCCTCGCCGAGGGGTACGTACGCCAAGATGCCAAGCGCATGCTTTCGCTCCTCGAGGCGCACGTTGCTACTCTGCCCCCGGCGCTAACCCGCCTGGCCCTCGACTTCCTGCACTACAAGGTAAAACTCTCGTTCCTCGACGCCGACCGCCTGGCCGCCCTGCGCGCTACGACCCACTCGGGCTGACGGCCGGCTCGCCCACGGGCTCTTTCACCCGCCTGCGGCGCTTGCGCTCCTCGTACACCGCCCCTACAAAGGCCACAAACAGCGGGTGGGGCGCTTCAACGGTGCTCCGGTACTCCGGGTGAAACTGGCAGGCCACGTAAAACGGGTGCCCCGGCAGCTCAATCATCTCGACCAGGTCCTGCTCGGCGTTGATGCCCCCCAGTACCAGCCCGCCTGCCGTGTAGGCCTCCCGGTAGGCGTTGTTAAACTCGTAGCGGTGGCGGTGGCGCTCGTGCACCTGCGGCTGCCCATAAATTTGACGCACGCGGGTGCCCTCCTGCAGGCTACAGGGATACACCCCCAGGCGCATAGTGCCGCCCAGGTCGGTTACGGCCTGTTGGCTGGCCATCAGGCTGATTACGGGGTGCTCGGCCTCGGGCTCAAACTCGGTGCTGTTGCACCCGCTGTAGCCCAGCACATTGCGCCCAAACTCCACCACTGCCATTTGCATCCCCAGGCAGATGCCCAGGAACGGCAGGCCCTGCTCGCGCACGTACCGGATGGCCGTAATCTTGCCCTCGGTGCCGCGCTGGCCAAAGCCGGGGGCTACGAGCACCCCGTCGAGTTCGCCCAGGATACGGGCTACGTTCTCGGGGTTGATGTCTTCAGAGTGCACCATCTCGATGCGCACCCGCAGCTCGTGCACCGCCCCCGCGTGCACCAGGGCCTCCTGGATGCTCTTGTAGGCATCGGGCAGCTCTACGTACTTGCCCACCAGCCCGATCCGAACCTCGTCGAGCGGGTTTTTCAGCCGCCGCAAAAACTCCTTCCAGGCCTTCAGTTCAGGCAAAATGCCTTCGGGTAGCTGCAGGCGTTGCAGCACCACGGTATCGAGCTGCTCGCGTTGGAGCAGCAGCGGCACCTCATAAATCGTCTCGGCGTCGGCCGCCTCTATCACGGCGCTGGGCGGCAGGTTGCAGAACAATGCCAGCTTGGCCCGCAGGTCTTCGTCCAGCCGGTGCTCGGTCCGGCAGACCAGAATGTCGGGCTGTACCCCACTTTCCAGCAGCATCTTCACCGAGTGCTGCGTGGGTTTGGTCTTGAGCTCGCCCGAGGCCTTCAGGAACGGCACCAGCGTCAGGTGGATGACCAAACTCTGGTTAGGGCCCAGCTCGTAGTCCAGCTGCCGCACAGCTTCAATGTAGGGCAGGCTTTCAATGTCGCCCACCGTGCCGCCAATCTCGGTGATGACGATGTGGTACTTGCCCGTTTGAGCCAACAGCTTGATGCGCCGCTTGATTTCGTCGGTAATGTGCGGGATGACCTGCACCGTCTTGCCGCCGTACTCGCCCTTGCGCTCCCGCCGGATGACCGTCTCGTAGATTCGGCCCGTCGTTACGTTGTTGGCCTGGCTGGTAGGTACGTTCAGGTAGCGCTCGTAGTGGCCCAGGTCCAGGTCAGTTTCGGCCCCATCCTCGGTCACGTACACCTCGCCGTGCTCGTAGGGGTTCAGCGTGCCGGGGTCGAGGTTGATGTAGGGGTCGAACTTCTGGATCGTTACCGAGTAGCCCCGCGCTTGAAGCAGCTTGGCCAACGAGGCCGCTACAATGCCCTTGCCCAGCGAGGACACCACCCCGCCTGTTACGAAGATGAACTTACAGTGGTGGGTCGCGCCGTTGTCTGCCATACCTGGGGGCCAAAGTTCGGGCTTTTTACCGGCTTGTGCCCTACTGAACCAACGGCCAGCCAGTGCTTGGCACACTGAAACAAAAAAAGGGCCCGTGTGGGGCCCTTTTACTACAGTTTCTAGAGGTCTAGTTGTTCAGCGAGAAACGCACTGGTACCGTTACCCAGCACGGTATGGGCTTTCCGGCCTGAATGCCCGGGGTGAACTTGAGCATCTTGATATTGTCTTCCACAACCTTGGTCAGCGACTGGTGGGGCGATCGCAACACCTTGTGCTTGCTGTAGTTGCCAAACTTGTCTACCAGTACCCGGACTACCACCGAACCCTGGATGTTGGCCTCGCGGGCAATGGGCGGGTAGCCCATCGACTTCTTGAGGGCGTCCATGTTGACCGGTGCGGGTTCTTTTTCAACCGCTACGAAGGCGTCGATGTCGGGCTCCTGAGGCTCGGGCTCGCGCAGCTCAGGCTGCACTTCCACCACACCCTCGCCATCGTCCAAACCATCCGAGTTGGCGAAGGGGTCACCTTCTACCGTCTCTTTACCAATCTGGATGTTGGTCTTCTGCAGGGTATCCTGGTTAACAAACTCGATCTCCTCCTTTACGTCTTCGTCCTTCACCACATCGGGCGGCACAAACCGAATAGCAGCCCGCTGGGGTGGCGGGGGCAGGGCCTGGGTCGGCGGTGGTGGGGGCGGCTGGTCTTCGTTGATTGGGGGCGGCTCGGCCAAATCAGCGTAGGCAATTTTGCGTTTGGGGGCATTCACCTCCTCTTCTTTCGACTTGAGCGCCTCGTAAATCTTGGGCGAGAGCGTAGCCAGGGTCAATACCACCATCGAGATAAATACCCCGAGCAGCGTACTGCGCTGGTACATCTTGCGCAGTTGGTAGGCGCCGTATTCTTTGTTCCGGGCCCGAAACACCAACTCGTTGAGATCGGCTTTGATGAGCATGGTTCGTGTTGTTTCTATTGTAACGAACTTATTAGTTGGTTTAGTATACCTACCGGCTAGCTGTCGCGGTGCTGGCTTCGCTACCACCCCCAATGAGGTCGACCTCTTCAGGACTGATATCTACCAGCGCGTATTTTTTCTGCTGGATGATGTTCATCTCATCGAGCATATCCACCAGGTTTTTGTACCGGCTGGTCTCCATGGCCTTAATCAGGAAGATAGACTCCCCTTTGCCGTGTTGCGCCTCAATAGTGCCGCGGTACTCCAGTAGCCGCTTGCGGATGCCGTCCTTGCCGTAGTTGGTCGTCTTGATGTCAATGACCTCCTCCTTGTCGGCGGCCACCCCTTGGTAGAGGTAGATTTTGTCTTCGGGGCCCAATAGGATGTGCAGCACCTTGCTTTCGGCAATCTTGTCGGTCTCCTTCTCTTTCTCCTCCTCGTTCAGCTTCTCGGGCAGGGCAATGGGCATGCTCTTGGGCGTGCTCATTGTCGTGGTGAGTACGAAGAACGTGAGCAGCAAGAAGCCCAAATCCACCATCGGCGTCATGTCGATGGTCGTACTGTGCTTTTTCCCTTTCTTCTTCTTCTTGCTTTTCTTGTGGCCACCACCGTCGCCACCTACTGCTGCTGCCATAGTCGTATTTCGTTAAGGTGCTGAAGGGTTAGGGAGTTGCGGGGGCCGCTGTCTGCACAGCTTCGGCGCCGGTAACGAGGTTAAACTTGTCGATCTTCTTGTCCTGGAGGGTATCCATGACCCGCTTAACCACCGGCCACTTGGCATCCTCGTCGGCTTTGACGGCGATTTTGAGCTTGGGGTTCGACAGGCGCGCGAACACAATCCAGTCCTGCAGCTCGTTGCGCGTCGAATCAACCGGTATGCCCGGTGAGTTCTCCTGCTTTTTACGGGCCTCAGGCTCCAGGTCTAGCCACTGGCCAAGCCGGGCAATATCAACCCCGATGTCAGACTGGATTGCGAAAATCTTCGCCTGATCTTCCGTGAAGCTCAGGTTGTACTGGCGCTGCACATACGGCAGCATCTGCTCACGGGTCACCTTGCTATCCACCGAGAAAAACACCCGCCCATCGTCCGAAATCGTGATGAGCATCAGGTCAGAGGCCGGAATGGGCGTTTCGGCAATCGAACTCGGGATCGATACCTCAACCGACTCCTGCGGCCGGAATTTCACCGTCAGCATGAAGAACGTAATGAGCAGGAACGCCAAGTCAACCATCGGCGTCATGTCAATGAAGGTGCTCTTCTTCGCAATTTTTGCTTTGGCCATCTAGAAAAGGGTAGGGCCGTTTAGGGGCCCTACCCGGAACAAAACGCTGTGAGAGGAAGGGCTACTAGTACTTCTCGTTGTACGACTGCACAATGCTGTACCCGGCTTCGTCCATCCGGAATACCATGGCATCAATGCGGCTGGTAAAGTAGTTGTAAAACACCGTGGCAAAGGCCGAGTTCGTGATACCAATGGCGGTGTTGATCAGCGCCTCGGCAATACCGTTGGCAAGAGCTACGGCATCCGGAGCACCCGAGGTCGCCAGGGCCGAGAAGGCCTTGATCATACCAATCACAGTCCCAATCAGGCCCACCAGGGTTGCCAGCGATACAATGGTGGCGATGATAATCAGGTGACGCTCCAGCATGGGCAGCTCCAGCGCGGTGGCTTCTTCCAGTGCTTTCTGGATCGAAGCTACGCGGTGCTCTTTCGTCGACTGGTCGGGGGTGATGCCCTGGGCTTTGTCTTTCTTGGCTTCTTCGACCATCTCACCATACTTACGGATAGCCTCGCGCACGACGTTACCTACCGAGCCACGCTGAGCGTCGCACTCGTCTAGGGCTGCCTGGATGTCTTCGTTCTCCAGGTGAATCGAAATGCGCTGCACAAATACGTCCATCGAACCTTTGCCCGACGCGCGGCCAATGGTGATGAGGCGCTCGATCGAAATGGCAAACATCAAGAGCACCATCGCAATGGCGAAGGGAATGATGATACCACCCTTGTAAATAATGCCCAGGTAGTTGCCGGGTTTCGGGTGGTTGTTCGGGTTGTTGCCCTCAAAATTGTCAGCGGCACCGAAAACCCCATAAAACAGCGCGAAGCCGGCCACGAGGCAGATGATCATCACAAGCCCGGCAAAGTAGCCGCGCAGGGGGCTCGACGACTTTACGCGTACGCTTTCGCTGCTGGTGTTGAGTTCGTTTTCCATACGAAGGTCAGGGAAGGGGGATTGATGTGTGCTGTAATACGTTGGTTATGAAGCAAGCGCCAAAATAGGTCTACACACCCGTTCCGCCAAACACTACCCACATTCGGTAGAATATCTCTGTGTTAAGCACGGCAGGAACGCGTTTCTAGGGCAATATAACTAAGTAACTAATCAAACAACTAAATCATTCGTAGAAAGCCCACTTCTTTCTCCAGCAAAAACCTGTAGTGGCCCCGGCGCAGGCCTTTCTTCGTCAGCGGGCCAAACGCCGTACGGTCTAGGCTCGCTACCTCATAGCCCAAAAACTCAAACATGCGCCGCACAATGCGGTTGCGGCCGCTGTGCAGCACGATCTCCACCTCCGCGCCGTCGGTTTCGGGCACGTAACCCGCGGCGTCGGCGTGGATGGGCCCATCTTCCAGCTCAAAGCCCTCGCGCAGGCGTGCCAGGTCAGCTTCGGCAAGGGGCCTGTCCAGCCCCACACGGTACACCTTGCGCACGCGGCTGGCGGGGTGGGCCAGTTTTTTGGCCAGCGTGCCGTCGTTGGTCAAGAGCAGTACGCCGGTGGTGTTGCGGTCGAGCCGTCCCACGGGGTACACACGCTCGGGTGTCGCGCCTTCAATAAGGTCGAGCACCGTACGCCGACCCTCTGGGTCACTCAGCGTCGTGAGGTGGTTCTTGGGCTTGTTCAAGAGCAGGTACACCAGCTGCTGCGGGGTAACAACCTTGCCGTTGACCGACACGCTGTCGCGCCCGGGCGTAATCTTCGAGCCCAATTCGGTCACCACCACGCCGTTCACCCGCACCAGGCCCCCCACGATGTACTCATCGGCCTTCCGGCGGGCACACACCCCACTTTGGGCGATGTAGCGGTTCAGCCGTACCGGCGCCGCGGGCAGCTTAGGGTTCAGCGGAATGCGGTTCAGCGGCCCTTCGGCCACTGGCTTGCGGCTGGCGCCCGCAGGCTTTTTCTTTCGCCCAGGCCCATCGCCAGTTTCGGCCTTGGGGCCCCGCGATTTGCCCGTGGCAGGGGGCGCAGTCGTTTCGGGCTCTGCCTCGGGTTTCACGGGCCGTTTGCGCTCAAAGCGGCTGTAAAACGGGGCCGCAGGCGCCGCCTTTGGGGTGCCGCCCGTGGGTTTACGCTTCGGGGGTTTGGCCATCGGGGATGGGGGTGCTGTAGGCAGCCTCGGGGGTCTCAGGGGCGGGGTCTAGCTCGCTGGGGGCGGGTAGGTCGGTAGGGGCGTTCAGGCCAAAGTAGGCCAAAAATTCGGTGGTCGTTTGGTACAGCAGCGGCTTGCCGGGCAGGTCGGCCCGCCCTGCAGGCTCAATCAGCTTTTTCTCCAGCAGCCGGCCAATGGCATAATCGCTGGCCACGCCCCGCACGTGTTCTACCTCGGCCCGGGTTACAGGTTGGCGGTAGGCCACAATGGCCAGCACTTCCAGGGCCGCGCGGCTCAGGCGGCGGCGGTCCTTGGCCAGTTGGGCCTGTTTGATCAGAGGGGCGAACTGCGACTTGGTGATAAGCTGGTACCCACCCGCTATGGCCACCAACTGCCAGCAATACCCAGGGTCGGCCAGGCGTAGGCGCAACGTTTCAAGCGCCGCCTCTACCTCGGCCAGGCTATACCCTGGGGGTTCGGGCGCATCGCCGGGGCCTTGGGGCAGCAGTTGTTCGCGCAGCTGCAGCAGCCCCACCGGCTCCTCGGCAATGAAGAGCAGAACTTCCAGTTGCTGCCAGAGCGGCAGTGCATCGGTTTCGGCCACAGTAGGTACAGGGGCAGGGGGCAAGTCTGGCCCCCAGGGTGTTTCTTTGCCCGTGGCTGCAAAGATACGCCCTGTGCCCCCTGTAGCCCCGCCGCGCATAGCCCTGGCCATCAGCAACGATGCGGTAACCGACCAGCGGGTACACAAAATGTGCCTCACGCTGGCCCAGCTGGGCTACCGCCCCGTGCTGGTGGGCCGCCAGCGGCAGGCGTCGCTGCCCCTGGCCCCGCGCCCCTACCCCACCCACCGGCTGCGGGTATGGCCCGAAAGCGGCCCCGGCTTTTACGCTGCGCTGAACGTTAGACTGCTGGCATGGCTCCTGGGCCAGAAGCTCGACGCCATCACCGCCAACGACCTCGATACCCTGCCCGCCTGCTACCTGGCCAGCCGGCTCAAGGGCATTCCGCTTATTTACGACAGCCACGAGTACTTCACCGGCGCACCTGAACTTGCGGCCCGGCCCCGGGTGCGCGCCGTCTGGCACGCGCTCGAGCGTTGGCTCTTGCCCCGTACCCGCCACCGCATCACCGTAAACCCTGCCGTAGCCCAGCGC